>CAMDFL010000011.1 GCA_945897475.1 Bordetella parapertussis | reverse complement strand
CGCGGCAGGCACTGGCCGCCGCCAAGGAGAAAGAATCCATGCGCAGACTGCGCCGGCAACCAGACCTCCGGCATGAGCAGCGTGATCAATGGGAGCATCGCCGACACCCATGACAATCGAGTAGATGAGGAAGATGCCAATTCCGCTTGCATGCGATTTCAACATGGCAACCGGTACCCGATTGCGGGAGTCGAGCATGAACATCAACATCGCCCCCAGGATGCCGCAAATGGCGCCGGATGCACCGACGCTGTTCACCAACGGGTTCCAGTAGACGCTCGCCAAGCTGCCGCCCAAGCCTGATAGAAGATACAGAACCGGGAAGCGGGTGCGACCGAAGAAGCGCTCGCAATCCCGGCCCAGATCCACAAGCGTGATCATGTTCACCAACAGGTGAACCGCCCCGCCGTGCAGGAACATGGAGCTTGCCAGCCGCCACGGTTCCCCAGCATAGGTTTGGGGACCGAAGTTCGAACCCCAACGCACCAGGGCTTCGGAGTCTGCGTTCATCCAGCCATTGCCAGACAGGCCAAAGACAATGAACACCAGCACGTTGGCTGCCGCGATAACAGGCACCCAGACATTTGTCATAGATGTTGTCGGCTCTGGCCCAGGCTATCCACGCTATTCAATATCGCTCAGAAAAATACCATAATCGCAATACTATTAGACTTTTAATGTCCAACAGATGGTATTTTCAGGCGTTAAAAGTTCAACAATTACCGCGCAGACAAAATGCAAGCTTGCTCAGATGCGCTCGACAATGTGCATGCCGCGATAGCGATCGATCAAATAGATCAGTCCCCTATCATCCTGGAACACATCGTTGCTGACCACCTTCTTCTGCCCGGGCGCCGGATCGGGCAGGTAGGAGGCCACCTCCTTCATGCAGCGTGGGTTGGATATATCCAGAATTCTCAGTCCCTGATTGAACCAGGCGCAGGGCACTTCCATGCCGCGAATATGTTCCACCGGCTGATGGCAACCGGTCTGTTGTGGATGAACCTGCCCATCCAGTCCTTCGACCTGGTAGCTGGACACGATCACCGGTTTTTTTTCGTCGGTGATGCATACCATCCACAGCGCCGCAGGCATCTGGCAGGGCTCGGGCAAATCCTTTGGCAAAACATCTTCGTCCGCGACCAGCATCCAGCGCTGACCGTAGATCGGAAAGGGGATTGGCACCATCGAGTGCATCGGCCATGGGAAGGGCGGGCTCCAATCGATGGAGGACACCGTCTTAGGCTTGGACATGTCCGAGATATCGACGATATGCCCACCGCCATGCCAGTAACTCACATAAAGCCTGTCGCCCATTCGAATCGGGTGGTGGCAGCGCGGCTCCTTGCCGCCGCGCTCTGTCCACAGACGTGTTTCCCCGCCCGCAGCCCACTGACCAGGCATCCACCACCGCCCCACCTCCTCGGGTTTGGCCGGGTCTTTCAAATCAAGAATGACGACAATGTTGGTGGTGTAACCATCCATGGTCGGCGAGATATAGGCGTAGCGGCCATCGAAAGTGAAACGGTGCACGCCATGGCCCTTGCAGGCCCAGAACGTAATGAGCTTAGGATTGCTGGGATCAGAGACGTTATAGATGCCAAGACCGCCGTTTAAATTGCGGATTTCCGGCACCTTAACCCCTGGATCGACCTCGTGATTGATGAGCATCACCCCATTTTTACCGATGGCTTTGTGCGAATGTAAGCCCGTGGGAATGGTCAATTGCGCAAGCAGTTTCGGTTTTTTGGGATCGCTGACATCGACAATGGAGGTGCCCTCCGGCCCGGTGATATGACCGATGTAGGCGGTGTTGCCATCCACCATGATCTGGCCCGCGCCGGCGCTATCGAAAAACCCCACCTCGCGAACGCCCTTTGCCTGACTCATGCTACTTCTCCTAATTTTGGTTTAGAACTCTCGACGATGTGATATTACCTGCTCGGCGCAAATCGCGAGTATGGGTTCGGGCGAAGCACGCTAGCGACGGTCTGTCCCAGGGAAAACATCTGCTTCGCGAATTCGGCGCCACCTTAAGGTAAGGTTAGGCATTAGGCTAAAAGCAGCGGAGGAAAGAATGTCACGCTCCAAACCCAATATCGTCCCTGGGCGATGGAAATTTGCGCATTGCGGTGTCGTGCTCGCCTTCGCGTTTGAGGCGGGCATTGCGCTGGCGCAGGCCTACCCTGTCAAGCCCATCAATTTCGTGTTGCCGGTTCCTCCCGGTTCGATCGACATGGCGGGTCGCGTGTATGCTGAAGCGGTCAGCAACAGCATCGGCCAACGCATCGTCGTTGCCAATGTCGGTGGAAGCGGCGGCGTTCAAGCCATGCTTCAAGTAAAGAATGCCGCGCCCGACGGCTATACGATACTGATGGGCACCTCGGCCGGCATGGCAGTGTTGAAGGCGGTACGCAATGATCTCCCCTTCGATTCCGAACGCGATTTCCGACCAGTGACGCAGATCTATCTGGTGCCCAGTTACGTCACCACGCATTCTGGCAATCCCTTTCGAAGCATCGGGGACCTGGTCGCCTTTGCCAAGAAAAATCCGGGCAAGCTCACCTATGGCTCCCAGGGAATCGCTTCACCCGGCCATTTTCAGGGCTCGATGTTCGTCAATTCGGTGGACGTCGATATGTTGCACGTTCCCTACAAGGGCGGCATTCCCATGATCATGGATCTGGTCGCACAGCGCGTGGATATGGGTTTTAACACCTGGTCTGCAACCACCGAATTCGTACGCTCGGGAAAGCTCCGATATCTTGCCGTGACCGATCTCGCTCGCCGCCCCGAGGAGCCCAACGTACCCACGCTTGTGGAATTGGGCATCCGCGGCGTGGAACACAACACCTGGGCCGGTATCTTCGCGCCGGAGAGAACCCCCGATGAAATCGTGAACCGGCTCAATCAGGAGTTCGTTCGCGCCTCACGCTCGCCGGAAGTCGTCAAGCGGCTCACCGCGGAGGGGTTTCTGATCCGCTCGGGGTCCCCGGAGGACTTGCGAAAGTTTCATTCAAGCGAAATAGACTACCTGCGTAATGCGGTGCGCAAGTTCGGCATCAAGGCGGAGTAAAGGCGCAGTAAAGACGAATTTATTTCCTGACAAGACCCCGACGCAATAAGACCCCGATTTCAAATCCCCGATTCAAAACCCCACTTCAAATTCAGCAACCTAAAAGGAGCACAGGACATGGTTTTTTTCGACCCCACCAAAGGCCCGACTGAACGCGCCCGCAAGCAAAAAAAGCAACTTGCTCCCAGACGATTCACCACCCTGGATGGCGTGCGCGTCGGTCTTTTGAGCAATTCGAAACTCAACGCCGACAGCATACTGCTGGCGATCGGAGACCTGCTGGCAAAGAACTACAAGCTCAAATCATTGATTCACGAGCGTAAGCAGAATTTTTCCATGCCCGCACCCGATGCCATCGTGAATTTAATCTTCTCCCAGTCGGATGTCGTGCTGGCAGGCATCGGCGACTGAGGGTCTTGCAGCGCCGCCAGTGTGGCGGACGGTACAGTTTTCGAAGAACGAGGCCTTCAATCGGTGGCCTTAATTACGGATTCATTTCACAACACCGCGCGCTCCATGGCGCGGGTGCGGGGTTTCCCTGATTACCGCTACGCAGCGGTTGAAAATCCTATCGGCAGTCTTGGCGCCGAGGGGATTGCCGATCGGGCGAGGCAGGCATTGCCGCAGGTGCTTGCGATCCTCGGGATCACCGATATCCGCGGATTGGAGGGACGGTAATGGCTGGCGATCGTGGAAGTAATTCGAACGACAGTAATTCGGACGACAGTCATTCGAACGACAGTAATTCGGACGACAGTCATTTGAACCACGGCAGCTTGAACACCGGTGATTTGACTATCGAGGATTTGCGGCGTGCGCGCCGCGCGATCGAACATTGCTTCGAATCCGGCTGGACTGACGGCTTGCCCGTGGTGCCGCCGATCGAGGAGTTCGTCAACGAATTTTTGATGCACACTCGTCGGAGTCCTGACCAGGTGTTGTGTACCGCGCCGCATCTGCGGCGCGACTGCACCGTGCGTGATGCTGCCGCCTGCGCGGTGATGGCCGGGTGCAAGCCGGAATACCTGACCACCTTCATCGCCGTAGTCGAGGCCTTTGCCACCATTGGCCCGGTGATGTCGCAAAGCACCACGGGGCGTGCGTTTCCCATTCTCATCAACGGCCCGGTCAGGCAGCGCATCGGCATCAACTGCACCCACAATATCCTCGGGCCTGGCGACCGCGCCAACGCCACTATCGGGCGGGCATTGCGCCTGGTACTGCTCAATATATTCAATATCCGGCCTCACGATCTCGACCAAAGCTCTCACGGCACTCCGGCCAAGATCTACCTTTGCTTCGGCGAAAACGAAGAAGAAAGCCCCTGGGGGCCGATGCATGTCGACCATGGATTCGCCAAGGACGCAAGCACCGTCACCATCCAGCAGGCGAGGAGCACGCTTCACATCGACCATCGCACCAGCCAGGTGCCCGAGGAATTGCTCCACACCATGGCAAGATCGATGTCTTATGCTGGGCACCTGACCGCATCGGCTTCAGCCGGAGGCCGCGTTCAACAATCAGATGGCGTGTATCACAAGAACCTGGCCTGTATCGTGGTGCTGGGGCCGGAACACGCAAGGCACATCGCCCGTGGCGGCTGGAGCAAGGCAGACGTTGTTCAATTTCTCTACCAACATTGGGGCAGCACCGCCGGAGAATTACGGCGCTGCGGCGCTGCGCCCGAAGAAATCTCAGGCCTGCCGGACGGCACGTTCATCCCCGCCGCCGCCATGCCGGATTCCATCAAAGTGATAGTCGCCGGCGCCAATAACGCGGGGGAGAGCAGCTTGCTGATGGGTTATGGGCCTTGCGCGGGGCCGATAGCGATTGAGGAGCAGTGATAGCGCGACTGTCGCTGCGCAATTCGCAAAGACTTCTACCAGATGGCGCGTATCGAATATTGCGCAATCAGTGGATCTGGCGACACGATCGCCAATCCGTGAGCGATGGCCTGGCACACCAACATACGGTCGAATGGATCGCGATGCAGCGCAGGGAGTCTCATCAATTGCAGGGCGGACACTTCATCCAAGGGCAGTTCTTGCAATTGATGCGCCAGGCGGTATTTCGGGACCCAACTCAGCGCCGGTTCCGACAGAATCAATTTGCCCAAGCCCTGCTTGAGCGCTATCTCCCAAGCCGAAATCGCGCTCACAAAGACTTCGTTATCCGGGTCCGCAAGAAGCTTTCTGGAGGTATCGGATAATCGGCTCGAATCCTCTGCCATCCATAAAAAGGTACAGGTATCGGCCAGCAGCCTCAAACGCCCTTCCCCTCGAATAAATTCAGATCATCATCGGGCAGTGGGTCCCAAAAGCTGTTCGGCATGGTGATCGTGCCTTTGGCTAGCCCAAAAGGGCGTTGGCCTTGCGGAACAGCGCGCAAAGGGCGAATTTCTGCGATCGGCTGATTGCGCTTGCAAAGCAATATAGACTCACCTTTCTCCAAGTTAATCAGATACTTGGAAAGATATGTCTTGGCCTCATGGATGTTGAGCTTAATCATGACTAGATAGTAGACTAAGTAGTGACTCAATTCAAGCTAGTGGCTTTTCTGCGTTAAAGTCGGCCGCGGTTTGATCCACCCTACGCAAAATGAAATTCGCCCTCCGATGCCATCTCGTCCACCCGCGTTGCCGCGTTACTTTCCCTGTCCATGCCGCAGCTCCTCGAACGAGGACAACCCCTACACCGCATGTTGCAAAAAATGGCATACGGGCCTCGCCGAAGGCGTTCACGCGTCCACGCCTGAAACACTGATGCGATCGCGCTACAGCGCCTACGTTGTGGGCCTGATCGATTACCTGCTCGCCACCTGGCACCCCTCCACATCGCCGGGAGAACTGGAACTCTCGCCGGTGAAATGGATAGGCCTGGAAGTACGGCACACCGAAACTTCGGGTGACGCGGGCGTAGTGGAGTTTGTCGCGCGCTGCCGCGTCAACGGACGCGCAGAGCGAATTCACGAAATCAGCCGCTTTGTGCGCGAGCAAGGACGCTGGTACTACATTGACGGGCAGATGGTGAACGAGGCGTAAGCAATTGCACCAGAACAATTATTTTGGTGTTTGACGCCGCGGTCCTAACCCGATAACTGCAGTCAACGGGATTGCCGAATATTTACCCAACGCCGGTAAAATTGAATCGCAATAGGCTGTTTATAAAAGATATTACGTCATTTAATCCAAGGCTTATGAATGACACTAATCTCGTGTTACACTGTTTTAGTGTCATTTTTTCGATAAAATCATGAAAAACGTCACCGTTACTATGGAAGAAGACGCACTTGAATGGGTGCGCGTCAAGGCGGCACGCGACAACACCAGCGTCGCACGCTACCTGGGCGAACTGGTCGGCCAGGCGCGGGTACGCGATGGTGTGTACGAGCGATCCATGCGCGCCGCACTTAAATTCCAGTCGCTGAACTTTCCCGATGATGCTCGATATCTGAGCAGGGATGAGGCCAACCAGCGAGAGACTATTGACCGAATGGCCAGCGACCGTGCCGGTCTTCGTTGACACCAACATCCTGATCTACGCGCTTGACCCGCGCGATCCGGCAAAGCAAAGCGCGGCGCAGGCTTGGCTTACGCGTTGTTGGCAGGAACGCACAGGCCGCGTCAGCGCACAAGTGCTCAACGAGTTTTATGTCAATCTGATCCGCATCAACGGCAACCAATTCAGCGTACGCGCTCGCGCCGAAGCGCGGCATCTGATGGCATGGCATCCCTGCGCGATCGACGCCACATTGATCAAAACCGCGTGGAGCATCGCCGATGAGGCGAGTGTGTCGCACTGGGACTCACTCATCATCGCCGCCGCGATTCACCAGGATTGCGAAACCCTGCTCTCCGAAGATTTGCAGCACGGGCAAACTTTCGACGGCGTGCGAATTCTGAATCCGTTTATAGAAAAAAAGCAGTGAGCTTCGGCTACAGCAGACGGGATCGGCACCCAAGAGCCTTTGACACTACGCCTGCGCTTCTCGGTCGCCACCTCCCGACCAATTTACCGATAGCTCCTCTGACGCCTGCTGAGAAAGCTTTGCGTAAAGCGTGTCGGTTGCGGCGATCAATTCTCGCCTGATACCCGGTTCGCTGGATGCGTGACCCGCATCAGGAACGATCCGCAGCGTTGAGCCTGGCCACGCCTCGTGCAGACTCCATGCCGTGGCTGGCGGCGTCACCATATCGTAGCGTCCCTGGACGATGATGCCCGGGATGCCGCGCAGGCGCGGGGCATTAGTTATCAGCTCGCCCTCCACCAGAAAAGCCTGATGCAAAAAATAGTGCGTTTCAATTCGCGCCAATGAACGCAGTGCCGCTTCGTTGAACGACGGCGGAAAGGTCAGCAAGGTCGCAATGGTGTCTTCCCACAAACACCAGGCGCGGGCAGCGGCGGCCTCAATGGCCGCATCACCACTGGTCAGCCGCGCGTGATACGCACGGATCAAATCCGCTCGCTCCCCATCCGGAATGAAAGCGACCAAGCGCGCCCAGGCTTCCGGAAAGATTTGCGATGCACCGCAGCGATACAGCCAGTCGAATTCGCATTGCCGCGCGGTGAACACACCGCGCAACACCATGGCGCTGACGCATTGCGGATGTCGCTGGGCATAAGCCAATGCCAGGGTCGCCCCCCACGAACCGCCGAACAGCAGCCAGCGTTCGATATTGAGTTCCTTGCGCAGCGCCTCGATATCATCGATCAGGTGCGCCGTAGTGTTCGACGCAAGCGCGCCGCCAGGCGTCGATCTGCCGCAGCCACGCTGGTCAAGAAGGACGATGCGATAGCGCAACGGGTCGAAGTAGCGGCGGTTGTCGGCACTGCAGGCGCCACCGGGCCCGCCATGCAGGAACAATGCCGGCACGCCCTTCGGATTGCCGCAGGTTTCCCAGTAAAGGACGTGGCCTGAGTCAACCGCAAGGGTCCCGGTCGCGTAAGGCTCAATGGATGGATACATGGGGGATGGATACAAGGCGGGCGGATACAGGACGGATGCTTACAAGGCGGAGGTTACGCGTGAATACAGGACGGATGCTTACAAGGCGGGCGGATACAAGACGAGTGAATACGAAGCCGCAGTTTGCGCCTTGTAATCGCCTGTCACCCGGCGGCGCGTCCGAGCGCGGTCGAGGCTGGAAACACCAGCGATTTGATCACCACCGGAACCGCACCGGACAATTCGAGCAGCGCGCCGATATCGACGAAATCGAATTCCTTGAGAGCGATACCGTCTATGGAAACGATGGGGTTGGAGAGCTTCAGTTCCTCATGAAAGTGGATGCCGAGCAGACCGCCGATATCGCCATCGCCAACGAGTATCAAAGGCAGGCCACGCGCGAGGATCGCTGAAACGCCCTCGCGGATGCCGCGTGCAAACGCATCCAGGCGCGCGAAGCTTGCCGTGCCCTCCCAGTGGTAGCAGAGCGCCACCGCCTGATGGCCTTCGTGCAAATCGAAGCGCCGCAGCGCCGCGCGCACGCTGCTCGCGATACGCTCAACGTCGAGCAACTCGTCTTCCATCGGCAGCGCTGGAGTGATCGCCGGCAGGTTACGCAGCGGCAGGATGCTCATGGGTGTAACAAAAATCGTGCTGCCGCTGACTTGTATGGTGTATTGCGACGCGCCCACTACCGTGGCGCGGATGCCCTGGTCAGGTTGCTCCAGGCGCGGCCCCCACTTTGATACCCGCGCCTTGATCGCGCGCGCCAGATGCGGACCGAGATCGCCAAAGTTTTCATTCTGCCGGCCATAAATGTATTCGGAGACGCCGCCTGAGAAGGTGACCACGTCAGGCGTGCGCGCATTCTGCATTGCGTCCAGGCGCAGCAATGCGGCGGTGTCCGCGCGAAGCGTCGTACTGCTCATGGCTTCGAACAGATGCTCGGCCATGTGCTCGGCCATGCTCGCAAGAACCCCGGCTTCTACGGGCATGCCGATCTCAAGCGAAGCACCAACGGCCGCGGCGTAGCATCTGCCGGCCTCCTCCAGGCGCGTAATTCGGCCAACGTGGTCAAATGAAATGATGCGTGCGCCGACATCGATGGCCGTCATATCGACTACGGCACCACCTTCGCAAACCGCGATCTTCGAGGTGCCGCCGCCGATATCGACGTTCATCACCCGAGCGGTCTCGCGAATAGAGCGGGCCGCCGCGCCCGAGCCGAACGCAGCCAGCGTAGTTTCCAGCGCATCCCCTGCGCTAACCGACACAAACTTTCCGGCCTGGGCGGCAAACAGATCGCCGATCGCACGCGCGTTACTGCGACGCACCGCGACCCCGGTCAGGATTAGCGCGCCGGTGTCGATCGCTCGCGGATCAACCTTGGCCAGATCGTATTGCGCATCGATAAACACTCGCAGCGCCACGGCATCGATGCTCTGATCGGCAGCGTACGGAGTGAGCAGGACGTCTGACTCATGCACGAGTTCTCGCTTCGAAACTACGTAGCGGTTGTCGAGCCGCTCCAGGAGCAATCGTGAGAACACCAAGTGCGAGGTCGACGAACCGATATCGACCCCGACACTGATCAAGAGGATTTCGTCTTCAACCTCGAGACTGCGCCGCACGTTGCTGAAAAAAACGCGCCCACCAGCGGGCTCGGCCTGGAGGGTACCCGCAGTTCGGTCGCTACCCTCTTGGTCGCTACCCTTTCGGTCACCACCCATTCGGTCGCCGCCCTTTCGGTCGCCATCCCCCGCACTCATGCGCGCCTGCCCTTCAAACAACGGATTTCGAGGTGTCAGCGTCAGCGGGTTTCTGGTACCACGCAGGGTCCATGCGATTTTCGACACCGTTTTTCCTCAACTTGGCTTCGTACTCGGTACGCAGAAAAGGATCTTCCATCCAGTAGGGGATGGCGGTCCCGCCCTGATTGACGTCGATGGCGGTGTAGTCGGTGTGCTTCGCACCCGGCGCGCCCGGATCGCGGCCGGGATTATGCGGCCCGAACCACGCCGTGAGACGCAGCGGATCGGCGCCGGCGCTGAAGTGCTGGTGATACCAGCGCGCACCGCCCGGCGCCGCGGTCACCAAGCCTACTGGCTCGTAGTCGAGGCGGCGGATTTCGCTGGCATGACCGTCCTTCCACGGCGTTACGCCGCAGCGCTCCGGCCAGCTGTAGGTATAACCCTTGCCCGAGAGGCAAATAAGCACGGCCGCGGAGGTATGCGCGTGGGCTTTTGAGTAACGTCCGTGCTCATGCTGCCCGATCCAGTAGTAGAACTGGTTGTTGGTCATGAAGGGTTCAACACGCCGCCAACCCAGCGACCGGCGGTTGTCAAGCGGCAGATCGCAATTGATCACATCTGGTATGAAATTTGTTTTGCGCATTGCCAAGCCACGCACCGGGTCGGGTTCGATCTCATCCTTGGGCTTGAAAAAATCGTCCGCGCCATTGAAACGGTCGCGAAACACGAACGGATTCTCGAACACCGCCTGCACATTGTTGATCATGTTGAGCACGTTGGGCGCCGTGCTGCCGGCGAGCAGCAGCGCGCCGCCAGAGGTTGCATTGACAAGACGGTGCCAGGAATTCATGGGAATCGAGAACATCGAACCCTTTTGCCATTCGAAAACGTGTTTCTTGGTGTCGCCTTCCTGCCATACCTCGGTCGTGCCGCGACCCTCGACCACGAGGAAAATTTCCTCGTACATGTGTTTTTCCGGATTCAGTGCGCCCGCCGGCGCAATCTCGACGACGTAGCAGCCCCACTTGGTTTCGGTACCATAGAGCTGAATGAAGTGCCCCTTGCCACCCATACGCTTCCATGGCGCGAGCGGCAGGTTCTGCACCTTGCTGATGCCGATGTCGCGGAATACCGGGATGCCCTCGGACTCCATCCACGCGTCATAGGGTGTCGGTTGTTTCTTGAATTCGCCAAAACCGGCTTTCTTGTTGCCAGCCGGTTCGTGCCAATGGGTGCGATCTTTATCGTGCGGCATGCTAAATCTCCATTATTTTGAATGAGGCGACGGACTTTTCAGGTTCACTCTGCTTTGGCGCCGGTCTTTCGGATCACGCCGCCCCATCGCGCGGCTTCGTCCTGGAGGAACACGGTCATCTGTGCCGGGCTTATGCCCACCGGATCGGCGCTTAGGTCGACAATGAGCTTGGCGACGTCTGGCAATTTCAGTGTCTCAGCTACGTTTGCGGAAATCCTGTTGGCAATTTCCGGCGGTGTTTTCGGTGGCGCGACCATGCCTGCCCATAATTCAGAAAAGAACCCGGGCAGCACTTCCGACATGATCGCATAAGGGGCGCAAATCGGAAAACGCCGAGTTCATACATGCTTGGCCAGGTTTTCTATCATGGATACCAGGACCTCACGGGTAATCCTGAAATCGCGCTCTGAAACCCCGGCCAGTGCAATGTGATTAACCTCCTCCGCCAGAGGGACGAGTTTAGCTTTGAGCGCTCTTCCCTTTGGAGTCAGGTGCAGGTAAATATTTTTTCGATTTTCCGGCAATTGTTTTCGCAACACATAGCCCAACGCTTCCATCGCGCGAATCGCGGTGACCGTGGTGGGCTCCATCACGCCGGCCGCTTCGCTCAACTGCCGCTGAGTCAGACCATCGCGTTCCCACAGAATGCGCAGAAACGTCCAGTGCCCGAATGACACCGAATGCTCGGCCAGGCGCGCCTGCAACGCGCGCACCAGCGCACGCGTGGCGTCCTTGACCAGGTGCGCCATGCGGTCATCAGGAACGGCCTCGCGCCAGTGCCGCAGCACCGGCGCCAGCTCGCCTAGCGCGCGATCTGGCTTTCCAGCGCAATCTGATTTTTTAATTTGACGTCCTTCCCGGTGCGAGCCGAGCGCAGCATCGCCAGGCACACTTCGATGGTAGCCAATCCCCAATCACCACCGTGAACCGGAGACCTGCCATCCACGATGGCCGCGTATAACTCGTCGATCACTTCGGCGCGTGGCGTTTCCCGCAGTGGCACCTTCTCCAGGCGACGTTCCGCATCGCCATAAATCATCACCCCCTCGGGAACCGGGCGCAGGTCGGCGCGCTCGCAACTGACAATCACCTCGCCAAAGTGCGCGTGATGCAAAGCCTCTCTCCCGCCGGGCTGGTAGGCATCGCCGCCATAATTGCCATCGCTTTTCATGCGCGCTTCGACGCTCGCGTCAGTGGCGGCAGCGAGCGAGCGCCGTGCCTCACCATAGCGCGCGGGATCTTTTTGTTGCCCGCCTTCACCCACCCAGCCGCGAAACTCATCCGAATCGAAATGCCCATAGCCGCTATAGGTCAGCGTGGCAAACGCGCCTCCCTCGAAGGCCAGCGTGGCGGTGTAGGCCCCCTCGGTCGGACGCGCCCGGTCCCAGGCGCCCGTCATGGCGCGCACCGATTGCGCCTTGGCGCCGGCCAAGTAACAGGCCACATCGATCTGGTGCGAGGCCTGGTTGAAAAGCACGCCGCCGCCTTCGTGGGTGATGAGCTCTTCCGGCCGGCGTGGGCGGTATAAAAAATCCGTGTAATAAAAAGCGTTAATCATGCGCACCTTGCCTACGGCGCCGCTGGCTATGATTTCGCGCGCACGTTGGATGGGGGCATCGAAGCTGTGACTGTGTCCGACGATGAGTTGAACGCTGGCCTTCTTCGCGGCAGCAATCATGGCGAGGCACTCATGTACGGTGAGCGCCATGGGCTTTTCGATTAACAGGTGCTTGCCTTTTCTTGCGGCCAAACAAGCATGCGCGGCGTGGTACTGGTGCGGCGTGGCCACGTAGATGACCTCGACCGCAGCATCATCGCAAAGCTCCTCTGCTGTTGCATAAGCACGAGCGCCGAATTCGATGGCAAATTTATCGCGCGCGGCTTCACGCGGATCGGCGCAAGCCACCAACTCGATTCTGGGATCGAGCCGCAAAGTCGGCAACATCAAGCTAAGGCCACGCCCCAGACCCGCGACGCCCATGCGCAATTTTCGGTCTACTTTATTTTTAATGTTCACAGGTCGATCACCAATTCAGAAGAGCGCGCCCGCGAGACGCAAAGCATGATCTGGCTGGAATGCTCCTCATCCATTAACACCAGATCACGGTGATCTGCTTCTCCCTGGAGCAGGCCGGTCCGACAAGTGCCGCAAGTGCCGCTCTCACACGAGGTGGGCACGTCGAACCCTCGGGCACGCATCGCCTGGATGATCGACTGATCCGAGGCCACCTCCACCACGGCATTCGAGCGCGAGAGGCGCAAGCGAAACGGCTTGTTGTCGGCCGCACGGATTTGTTCGGCATCGGCAAAGCTCTCAAAGTGAATCTGCGTGCGCGGCCAATGTCCACTCATGTCGCGCACCGCGTCCATTAGCGGACGCGGACCGCAGCAATAGACATGCGCGGGACTGGGTTTCGCAAGCACTGGCCACAGATCAAAAGCACGCGACAGGTCGCCTTCATCGTGATGAATCGTAACGCGGCCTTTGAATGCCGGGGCCGACAACTCCTCCAGAAACGCGGTGGACGCAGCGTCACGCGTGAGGTAGTACAAGCGCGATTGCGCCATGCCGGTGGAACTCAGGAACCGAATCATCGACATCACAGGCGTGATGCCGATGCCACCGGCGATGAAAATGAAATTTTTCGCTCCGGGACTCAATGGGAAGGCATTTTCTGGTGGTGTAATGTCTATCAGATCCCCGACCTTGGCGTGATCCACAAGGTCCTTCGAGCCGCCGCGCCCCGTTTCGTCTCGCTTGACGGCGATGACATAACGGTCGTTCTCGGCCGGATCGTTACACAATGAATATTTGCGCAGCAGGCCCGCCGGGGTGCGCAATGTGAGGTGCGCTCCGGCGCTGAATTCGGGCAGGGGGCAACCCTCGGGATCGCGCAATTCAAGCATCTGGATGCCGCGTGCGACAGGTTCGGATTTCACCAGCTTGAGGGCAATCATTTTTGGGTGTATTATTAATTTACTTAGGCGACTAAGTATACCAGATTAAATTCGCAGATTAAACCCCGAACGGAGGCAATGTGTTGACCGCCGAAGAAAATGAATTGCTATGTCGCGTCGAGGGCGACGCACCCATGGGCCAATTGATGCGCCGCCACTGGATTCCGGTGTGCATGGCCGAAGAAGTACCCGAAGCCGACGGAACGCCCTTGCGCGCGAAATTACTCGGTCAAGAGCTTGTGGTGTTTCGCGATTCCGACGGGCGCCTGGGTGTACTCGACGAGCATTGCCCGCACCGCGGCGCCTCGCTTGTCTATGGCCGCAATGAAGAGGGCGGACTTCGCTGCCTGTATCACGGCTGGAAATTCGATGTTGAAGGCACGGTAATGGAGATGCCCTCCGAGCCCGCCGCCAGCAGCCTGGCCAGCAAGACCCAACACAAGGCCTATCCGGCTCGAGAAGGCGGTGGCTATATCTGGGTCTACATGGGGCCGGCGGCCGAAATGCCTGAATTTCAAATGCCTGCTTGGGCGCCATCCGAAGACGCCCGCATCAGCATTGTGAAAATACATGCCGCAGCCAACTGGGCGCAAACATTGGAAGGCGGAATCGATTCGGCGCACAGCTCCAACCTGCATGCCTCCGATATACAGGCGGCGCGCGTTGATGGCGGCACCAAGGCTACCGCCGCAATCTGGGCGCGCCCTACCACTGACAAGGCGCCGCGCTTTCAGTCGCAGGCCACCGATTACGGATTTAGATATGCCGCCATCCGCAGGCCCATACAAAACGCGTCGACCCAGGACTATGTGCGTATCACCGAGTTCATCGCGCCCTTTACGGCGCTTATCCCGCCGAACAATCTCTACAACGTCGCGTTAATGAATATCCCCTTGGATGACACCAACACGATGTATTACTTCATGGCCTGGAGCGACAAAGGCCCAGGCATCGACCAGGAAGCGTGGCGCAAATTCTGCGGTGCGCAGCCGGGCATCGATCTGGACTCGGAGTACAAAAAGTTACGCAACCGCGGCAATCACTACCAGCAGGATCGCAAGGCCATGAAACTGGGCAATTTCACCGGCATTCACGGCATCCCAAACCAGGACATGGCCATGTGGGAATCAATGGCGCCTATCGTCGACCGTTCGCGCGACCGCCTTGGCGCGAGCGACTTGGCGATTGTCGAGTTTCGTCGGATCATGGTCGATGCGGTCAAGCAATTCCGCGATGGCGGCAAAGCCATTGGCGCCGATAAATCCTTCGCGCCGAACATAAGTCTGGCCGCCTTTGAAGGCATGGTGCCCAAAGGCACCGATTGGCGCACATTGCTTACAACTGCTGTTACAACTACGGATGCGGCCGCGGATACAAGCACGGAAAAGACCTCCGCGTAATATCCAAGCAGCAGGCAGGACGTGGCGATGCGCGGCTACTCGCGCAGCAACTCAAGCACGTCCGAGCCATATCGTTCAAGCTTGCGCTCGCCTATGCCGGTGATGCACCGCAACTCATGCTCGCTTCGCGGATGCAAACGCGCAATCTCTGCGAGTGTCGCATCATGGAACACCACGTATGCCGGAACGCCGCTTTGTTTAGCCACCACGGCTCGCCATGCGCGTAATCGCTCCCATAGTTCGCGCGCGTCGGGGTTCAATTGGACAGGCGACGTAGACGCGCCAGGCCCGCTTCGATCCGCATAGGCGCTGCGTTCGCGCGGTGTCTTACGCTCAATGGCGCGTCGAAAGCTGACCGCCTGCTCACCCTTCAAAATTGCGCGACTGGCTTCGGTCACCTTCAGCGCGCCGAAGCTGTCGTGATCGACCGTTAGCAAGCCCTGCGCCACCAGTTGGCGAAAGACGGATTTCCAGGCGGTTTCACTATCGTCCGTGCCGATGCCAAAGGTGCTCAGCGACGCGTGGCCCCATTGGGTGACCTTGTCGGTGGTTTTCCCACGCAATACATCGATCACGTGCGCGGCGCCGAAACGCTGCCCGGTACGCAACACGCAAGACAAGGCCTTCTGTGCCGCGACGGTACCCTCCCAGGTTTCGGGCGGTTCCAGGCAGGTATCGCAATTACCGCAGGGATCGGAGGGCTCGCCAAAGTAATGCAGCAGGCGCACACGGCGGCAGCCGGTGCACTCGCACAGGCCAAGCAGTGCGTCGAGCTTGCTCGATTGCAGCCTCTTGTAGGCGTCATCGCCTTCGGATTGATCGATCATGCGTCGCAGATTCACCAGATCCCCCATCCCGTAGGCCATCCAGGCATCCGCCGGTTCACCGTCGCGCCCGGCTCGGCCGGTCTCCTGGTAATAGCCTTCGATACTCTTGGGAAGATCAAGGTGCGCGACGAAGCGCACATCGGGCTTGTCGATACCCATGCCAAACGCGATGGTCGCCACCATGACAACACCGTCCTCGCGCAAAAAGCGCGCCTGATGCTGCGCACGTGTCGAATTCTCCATGCCCGCATGGTAGGCAAGCGCGTTAAACCCCTCGCCTCGCAGCCACTCGGCGGTTTCCTCCACCTTCTTCCGGGACAGGCAATACACGATACCGGCATCTGTCTTGTGCTCGGCACGCAAAAAAGACAGCAATTGCGCGCGAGGATTGTTTTTCTCGGCGATTCGATAGTGGATATTGGGTCTGTCAAAGCTGGACACATACAAGCGTGCATCACCCAGATTCAGGCGCAGCATGATTTCTTTGCGCGTGACTTCATCCGCGGTGGCAGTCAGCGCGATTCGCGGCACCGCGGGAAAGCGCTCATGCAGGGTCGATAGCTGGATGTACTCAGGCCGGAAATCATGCCCCCATTGCGACACGCAGTGCGCCTCATCAATGGCAAACAAGGCAATGCCCTTACCGCGTTGCAATGACTCCAGCAGCGAGAGAAAACGTGAGGTCATCAAGCGTTCCGGGGCGACATACAGAAGATCGTAGTCGCCCGCCAGAACCGCGCGCTCGACCGCGGCGGCGTCCGCGTATTCCAGCGTTGAATTAAGAAATCCCGCCCGTACCCCGGCCACTTGCAGCGCCGATACCTGATCCTGCATCAACGCGATCAGTGGGGAAACCACGATTCCGGTGCCCTCGCGAAGCAAGGCGGGAATTTGATAGCACAACGATTTTCCCGCGCCGGTGGGCATCAATACCAGGCAATCGCCGCCATCGGCCACATGCGTTATGACTTCGCCCTGCTGGCCGCGAAAGCTGGAGTAGCCGAAAACCTCCTTGAGGACGCTCAAGGCATAGGGCATTGAATCAACCATTCCGGAATCAGTCATAGATACCTCTGGTTTGGAGCGGGATTCGCTCACTATCCCGGATCCGAGTCATCGGATGTGCGCATATAGCTCATCGAAGCGATGACTTTGGCGGGAGTGAGGCCCTCCCATCGCAAATCGTTTTTTCCGACTTCTGGCATGAAGCACCCACGAGGTTTTGCAAGAGACTCTGATGTTAAAAATGGGCTAGAACTCGCGCAGCAGCCGCCCGTATCTCCGGACCGGTAGAACCTGCGCCCTTTACGCTCGATTTTTCGAATCCCTATTTTTCCGCGTAGCCGGCGAACACTACGTCCTGATCGGGGGTATAGGGATGTCCGACCGCAACGCGACGCGCGCCGAGTGAGCGAAGCGCTTCGACCTGTGCGGTGATACTGGTGGCCACTGGCACACCAGTGTCGCGCTCCACTTCGCGTATCAGGTCATCCGCGTTGCCGCCGCGTGACAGATTGATCGGCACCCCGCCCAACACAATGAGATCGACTTTTACCCGCGCCAGTTCCTTGGCTGCCTGCAGGCTCATGTCGTAACTGGGATCGATCTCGTCCCGTGTCCTCTCCATGACAGCGGGCGTGGAGATTACCAGACTTACGCCTTTGGGGGCGATGAGGCAGAACTCATAGGGAAAAACCTCGGTGGCTGAAAAAGGGCGAGGTATAGCCGATGCGCGCCCGATAACCGTACATCCGGTCCATGCTGCTTAAGCCCTTGGAAGTTTCGATGAGCCCCATACTTTTCTCCTAATAAGCGCATAAGAAAGCTAAGCGCATGCCTGGCTTTCATGCGCCTTTCAGACCGATACCACCAGAACCATCTCGTCACCCACGACTAAGCAATTAATGTTGTTCGATTTTTAACCGAACACTACTGATACCGGATATACCCAAACTTGCCGCCGATCAAATTCCCTGTGCCCGTATTTCACTCGTTTCACTCTCATGTCACAATGTCCGCCAAGGCTTTTTCCGTGCCCCCAATGGGCGGTGCACGGAAACGATTCCAGCCTCAATCCCACCATTCTTTTCAGGAATACCCTTATGAAGCTTTTCTACGCCC
This sequence comes from Bordetella parapertussis, assembly GCA_945897475.1. Classification (GTDB taxonomy): domain Bacteria; phylum Pseudomonadota; class Gammaproteobacteria; order Burkholderiales; family SG8-39; genus 2-02-FULL-62-17. Next base: position 27,454 of record CAMDFL010000011.1, on the reverse strand, counting down.
CGGGCGCATGTTCGATATCCCCGCATATTGCTTTGTGCGAAGCCGGCATTGCCCACACCATAGAGAAAGTGGACCTGCGCGCGAAAAAGACCGAGTCGGGCGCTGACTACCTGCCCATCAATCCCAAAGGCTACATCCCGGCCTTGCAGCTGGATAGTGGCGAAGTGCTGGTCGAAGGCGCGACCATCGTTCAATACATCGCCGATCAAAATCCGGGGAGTGGCCTCGCACCCAAGGCGGGCACCATGGAGCGTTACCGCCTGCAGGAATGGCTGACCTTCATCTCAACGGAGTTGCACAAAGGTTTTTCACCCCTCTTCAATGCAGCCATGCCCGACGAAGCGAAAAAGATTTTTCGCGATCGACTCGCACTGCGTTGGACCTATGTGGAAAAAGAACTCGCCGGCAAAGACTACCTGATGGGTTCGGGATTCACGGTGGCCGACGGTTATCTCTACAACATGACACGTTGGGCGAAGCGCGTGGAGATGGATCTCTCAGGCCATCCGAACGTCACCGCGTTCATTGCGCGCGTCGAGGCACGACCGAAAGTGATTGAAGCGCTCAAAGCTGAAGGTTTGATGTAATCGGCTTATCGATTCAATCCACACAAGGCATTGGCCGCAGATGCCCGACTGACGGGCATCTGCGGCCTTTTCAATGTTCCGATGGCTTGTGTTATGCCCTGCTGCGGGTGCGCAATCAGCCTTTGAGGTATGCCGGCAGCCAAAGACACAAGGCCGGAAACGTAAGCAGAATGGCAAGGCGCAACAGGTTTGAGGCGATATAGGGCGTCACGCCGCGATAAATCGCGGTGAGTGGCACCTGCGGCGCAATCCCATGAATCACGAACACGTTCATCCCGATGGGCGGAATCAACATTCCCAATTCAATAATGACCACGTTGATGATGCCCCACCACACCGGGTCGAAGCCCCAGCTTTTGATGAGCGGCAGCACGAACGGCAAGGTGATCACCATGGCGGCCACTTCGTCGAACACCGCGCCCAATATCAAGTACATCACCATCAGCAGAAACATTACAGCGGGCATCGACAGCCCAGCCCCGCTGATCGCGCCGATGATTTCCTGGGGCGCTTTAGAGATCGCCACAAAGTAGCCAAATAGCGAGGCGCCGATGATGATCACGTAAATCATCGCGGTGGTGCTGGCCACGTCGATCAACGTTCGTTTGAATGTTTCCCGGTCCAGCGAGCGGCGCAGAAGCGCAAATATGAACGCCAGCGCCGCACCCACCGCAGCGCCCTCCACCGCCGTAAATACACCGAATGAAATGCCGCCCAGCACGATAAGAATCAGCGACAGAACCGCCCAGCCACGCAATAGTTCCCGCACACGCTCGTTCCAGGGCATGAGCTCGCCGGCGGGCGCGTCCATTGGCCGCACCCGGGTATAGATCGCGATGGCAGAAAAGTGCAGCGCCACCGCCAGGATCGATGGCACGATCGCAGCAACGTAGAGTGTGAGAATCAATTGCTCGGCGAGCACCGCATAAATCACCATGATGATCGACGGTGGCACCAGAATACCGAGCGTGCCGCCCGCCGCCACCGTGCCGGTTGCGAATCCCGGCGCATAGCCGCGCGCCTGCATCGGTGGCAGAGCCACGCGGCCAAAGGTCGCGGTTGTGGCGATTGAAGATCCGCACACCGCCCCGAAACCCGCGCATCCTCCTATGGTCGCCATCGCCAGCCCGCCACGGCGATGGCCGACCAGTGCATAGGCCACGCGGTACAGATCCTCAGAAAGACCCGCCGCACTGGCAAATCCACCCATCATGATAAAAAGCGGAATGGTGGCCAGATCCTGGCTGGTGAATGCGCTGGCGGTCTCGGAGGCAAGCAGGGTATATGCCGGCATGAAATTTGCCAGCACGCCGAAACCCACCACGCCGGCAATGCCCATCGCCACGCCCAGCGGCACGTGCAGGAGGATCAGTACGAACATGCCGGCAAGACCCAGCAATACGACGGTGACAGGTTCCATGTCGATAGGCGCTACGGATTTTCTAGGGCGGGCATGTTCACGACTCGACTTTTTCGAGTTGGCCGCGCGCCTCGCGGACAAACACGACATAGGCAATCAGCGCTGCAATGGTAATCATCAGCGTCACCACCCACCACCACGGCCCCACCGGCCATCGCAGGATCGGCGTGGATTCACCCGCGCCGGTCATCTCAATGGAAAAGCGCAGGTATTGCCAGGTCATGGCGCTAAAAAATACTGCGCAAACCAGAGCACCAAAGGCATCCAGCACACGCGCGATGCGCGGGCCCAGGACTGAACCCACAAAGCGAATGGTCACATTGCCGCGTTGCGCAATCAGCATCGGAAAGCAGGCGGACACAATCACGGCGGTAAAGAGAGCCGAGATTTCACCCAATCCGGGAATCGGCGCCCTGAACAACCAGCGCAGCAGCACATCCACCATGGTCGCGAGAGCCACCAGCAGCAATCCCGCCGTCGCGCTCAGCGCCAGGAAGAGCGCAAGCCGATTGATGCCGCGCTCGATGGAGCCGAGCACGGCGGTTTATGCGACCTGAATTTGTTGCTTCAAAAGCATGCCTTACTTGGCCGCGCGCAGGCGCTCAAGCTCGGTGACGAAAGACTTGAAGACTCTTTCGTTGCGCGGTTTTTCCTTGCGCCACTCGGTCACTACCGGCTGAACCGCGGTGCGAAACGCGTCGCGCGTCGTCGCGTCAGGCACCACGATGGTGTTCTTGCCACGCTTGGCCAACGCTGCCGGCACCGAGGTAATGGTGGCATCGGCGATTGCGGCGAAGCGCCGTGCAAACGCTTCGCCGCTGTACTTGTCGATCGCGGCGCGCGCGGCCGGCGGCAGTTTGTCGAAACGCTCTTTCATCATCGGCACCATGATCGCCGTGCCCCCCAGCGGCAGCGCCATATGGTTGAACGCGACCTCGTGAACCTTGAAGGTATCGACGAAATTCCACTCCGCCAGCGCGCCATCGACCACGCCCTTGGAAATCGCCTCCGTGGTTTGCGGCGCACCAATGAGCACCGGCACACCGCCCATCGCGGTAACCACCTTGCCATTGAGCCCACTACCCGTGCGCAGGCGCTTGCCCTTCAAGTCGGCGAGCGACCGGATTGGAAAGGTGCCATGAATACTCACCGGCGGCACCGCGCCAATCAAAAGCAGTTTCAAATCGGCGAAGCCCACCAGCTCGTTTCTCGCCGCCAGTCGCGTCAATACCACCGAGCCCTCGAAGGCGCTATTCACCAGGAAGGGCAGCTCGGCGACCTCGGTATCATCGAATCGGCCAGGCGTGTAACCGGCGACGGCCCAAGCGATGTCAGCGACACCATCCTGCACCAGCTTGAACTGCTGCAACGGGTTGCGCCCCAGAGTGCCACCGGCAAAGATTTCGATCTTCAAGGTTCCGTTGGAGGCCTTGCTGACATCGTCTGCCCAAGCCTGGAAGACCTTGGCGGTGAAGGTTGCCTGCGGCGGCTCGAAGCTGGCGAACTTCAAGACCACCGGCTGCGCGAACGCAACCGAACCGAGAAGCATCAGCACAAACATCGCTGCGCGGGAAACAGTGCTGCGTGATTTCATGAAAACACCCTCAAGGCCATTGAATCGCCCGCACTCTAGCAGATCGCCGTAAAAGTGATGATCGTCCCGTCAGGACTTGCGCTTCAGCAAATCCGCGAGGCCGGCGAATGGCTGGAACGTGGAGGCTGGCGCTTGTTTCGCCCGCGGCGCGGCCGGGTTCGCGGCATTCGCCTCCAGTTGCCGCGCATGCTCGTTTTCGTGGCAGTAAATGCACAGCAACTCCCAATTGCTGCCGTCGCGCGGATTGTTGTCGTGGTTGTGATCCTTGTGATGCACCGTGAGCTCGCGCAGCCGCTTGCCGGCGAATTCGCGCGCGCATCGCGTGCAGACCCAGGGGTAAAGCTTTAACGCCTGTTCGCGATAAGTCTGCTCGCGCTCGGCCTGGTGCCGGCGGGCATCAGTAACGGATTTGCTTTCGCTGCCGCCGATCATTAATGATTGCTTCGATGACATTCTCCGGTCTCACAATACCTAGCCCGATGACAGCTTATCGTGAAATTCGAAACCGGGTGATTGCAGCGTCGCCCCTTATGCCGCGGGCCGTTTAGTGACTTTATAACTCGTAGTCATCACTCACCCCCGCCATGGCAGCCTCGATGCTCTTCCTTGTCAACTGCGGTGCGAACAGTTCGATGAACTCATACGCATAGGCCCGCAGCAGCGCATCGCGCCGGATCGCAACGCGCGTGGTGTTGGTGCGAAACAGATGCGAAGCGTCGATCATCTTCAGTCCGCGATCGCGCTCGGGGTCATAGGCCACCGAGGCGACGATGCCTATCCCCAATCCCGACTCGGCGTAGGTTTTGATGACATCGGCATCGATGGCGGCGAGGACGATGTCGGGGGTGATGCCTTTCGCCGCAAATGCGGCATCGATGTTGGCGCGGCCGGCGAAAGCAAGGTCGTAGGTGACAATAGGGTATTTCGCAAGTAACTCCAGCGTGATGCGCGGCGCTCGCACGAGTTCATGTGTATGCGGCACCACAACGCAGTGGGTCCAGTTGTAGCCCGGTAGCGCCAGTAATTTTGAAAAGCTGTTCAAGGCTTCAGTGGCGATGCCGATGTCGGCGTTACCTGCCGACACCATTTCGCCGATCTGCATGGGATTGCCTTGTTGCAGGGCCAGGTGGACGTTGGGGTAGCGGCGCTTGAATTCGGTGACCACGCGCGGCAAGGAGTAGCGCGCCTGGGTGTGGGTGGTCGCAATGGTCAAGGTGCCACTGTCCTGCGCAGTAAATTCCCGGGCCACGGATCTGAGATTCTCGGTCTCGAGCAAAATGCGGTCGATGATTTTGAGCGCCGCCTGGCCGGGTTCAGTCAGTGCCACCAGCCGTTTGCCGTGACGAACGAAAATCTGGATGCCAAGTTCCGACTCCAACTCTTTGATTTGTTTTGAAATCCCGGACTGGGAGGTGAACAGCTTTTCGGCCGCAGCAGTCAGACTTAAACCCTGACGCGCGATTTCCCGTGCGTATCGGAGTTGCTGAAAATTCATTTCTATATCTCTAATTGATATAAGAAAGTGCATATTAATTCTAAATAGGCATTAGAAGCAAAGCTAGAATTCGTCCTCATTTTTTTCGTTCCCGCTTTTCTAGGAATCTTGCTTTGGAATTCTGGGCTTACAGCGTTTCTGGCGTCTCGGTCGGGGCTATGTCGGTATGACCGGCGTCGGCGGTGGCTCGCTGCCGGGAATCTGGCTTGGCAACCCCATCAGCCACCGCCTGCCCGAGCGTGCGCTGCGCGGTTTTCTGGCCACTCTGCTGGTCCTTATCGGCGGCAAGCTCGCCTTATAAGCACGGCAAGCTCGCCTTATGAAACCAATACAATCCGCGGTCCTCTAGCGGCGAAAGAGCACTTTATGTATATCTACGACGAAATTGATCAAAAAGTGGTTGACCAGCGTGTCGAGCAATTCCGCGACCAAACGAAGCGCTTCCTTGCGGGGAAACTGTCGGAAGACGAGTTCCGTGCGCTGCGCCTCAGGAACGGCCTGTATGTGCAGCGCTATGCGCCGATGCTGCGCGTGGCAGTGCCCTACGGCCTGCTCTCCTCGAAGCAGATGCGCATGTTCGCGCACATCGCGCGCAAGTACGATCGCGACTACGGCCACTTCAGCACGCGCCAGAACATCCAGTACAACTGGCCCAAGCTCGAAGAAGTGCCCGATATTCTTGCCGATCTCGCAAGCGTGCAGATGCACGCCATTCAGACCTCGGGCAACTGCGTGCGCAACATCACCACCGATCATTTCGCCGGCGTGGCCAAAGATGAGATCGTCGATTCCTTCGTGTGGTGCGAAATCATGCGCCAGTGGTCCACCTTCCATCCCGAATTCACCTGGCTGCCGCGCAAATTCAAGATCGCGATGAACGGCGCGGCCTCCGATCGCGCCGCCACCGAGGTCCACGACATCGGCCTGCACGCGGTGCGCGCCGACGACGGCGCCGTGGGTTTCCGCGTGGTGGTTGGCGGCGGCCTTGGGCGCACGCCGATGGTGGGCCATACAGTGCGCGAGTTCCTGCCCTGGCAACACCTGCTGACCTACCTGGAGGCGGTGCTGCGCATCTACAACCGCCATGGACGGCGCGACAACATCAACAAAGCGCGCGTCAAATTCGTGGTGAAAGAGCATGGCCCGCAGCGCTTCCGCGAGGAAGTGGAGGCCGAGTGGCTGCAATTGAAAGACGGGCCCAATACGTTGATCCAGGCCGAAGTCGATCGCGTCGAGCGGCGCTTTACACGGCCCGCTTATGCGCGGCTGCCCGAGCGCGACGCGTCGCTTGAGGCCTTGCTCAAATCGGATACTGCCTTTCGCAACTGGCATTTGCGCAACGTCCATCCCCACAAAGTGCCGGGCTATGCCGCGGTGACATTGTCGTTGAAACCCACGGGTGTTCCGCCCGGCGACGCCACTTCGGCGCAATTGGATGCGGTGGCCGATCTCTCGGATCGTTACTCGTTTGGCGAACTTCGCGTATCGCACGAGCAGAACCTGATTCTCGCCGACGTTGCGCTCACCGATCTGAACGCGTTGTGGATTGAGGCAAAGAACCTTGGCATGGCCACGCCGAATATCGGCCTTCTCACCAACATCATCTGCTGCCCCGGCGGTGATTTCTGTTCTCTGGCGAACGCCAAGTCGATCCCCGTGGCCCAATCCATACAGGAGCGTTTCGACAACCTCGATTACCTGCACGACATCGGCGAAATCGATCTCAATATCTCCGGCTGCATGAATGCCTGCGGCCACCACCACGTGGGGCACATCGGCATTCTCGGCGTGGATAAAGGTGGCGAGGAGTGGTACCAAATCGAGATCGGCGGCAACCAGGGCGAAGTACGAAAAGGCGTCAAAGCGTCTCTGGGCAAAGTCATAGGCCCCTCGTTCGCCCGCGCCGAAGTGCCCGATGTGATCGAAAAACTGATCGAATGCTATTTGGACCATCGCGACAGCGAAGCCGAGCGCTTCATTGATGTCGCGCACCGTATTGGACCCGATTTATTCAAGGACTATGTGTATGGCAAAGCTGATCCAGAATCACCACGTCGTCGCCGACAAGTGGCTGTTGCTTAAAATCGCGGCGGACGGCGATTCGAGGGAAAATTTACCCTCGGTTCCAGCCGAAGGCGATGTCATTGTGCCGCTCAAAATGTGGCTCGAGCGCCACGATGCGCTTGCCCTGCGTGCCGGAAAAACCGGCGTGTGGCTCGACAGCAAAGACGCTGCCGAAACCATCGCAGCGGATTTGCCGCGACTGCCTTTGATTGCAGTGAACTTTCCGGCGTTCACCGATGGCCGTGGCTATACCACGGCACGCCTGCTTCGAGAACGCTACGGCTATACCGGTGAAATTCGCGCCATCGGCGATGTGGGTCGCGATCACCTGCTCAATATGCAGCGCTGCGGATTCGACTCCTTCGCTCTGCGCGAAGGCGAAGATGAGGAGAGCGCGTTGAAGGCCTTTGATGAACTAAGCGACGCCTATCAAGCCTCGGCGGTTGAGCCGCAGCCGTTATTCCGCCGCCGCCTTTCTTGAGCGAACAGTCAAGCACCGCACCGTGAACGCCGATACCCACCCCGACGCGCAACTTCGCGCGCGCATCGACATCTTGGAGGCACTGCTTGGCCGCATCTCAAAGGAATACGCTCCCGCGACTTTTGCTTCCAGCCTGTCGATCGAAGACATGGTGCTCACCGACACCATTTTGCGGAACAAAATCGACATCGCCATCTTTACCCTGGATACCGGGCGCATGCATGGCGACACGCTGGCGGTCATCGATGCCATCGGCGCTAAATACGGCAATGCCATCCGGACCTATCGCCCTGAGCCCGAATCGGCGCGGCAATACGTCACCGTGCATGGGCGCGATGCCTTCTATAAAAGTGTCGATCTACGCAAGCAATGCTGTGAAATCCGCAAAGTCGAACCGCTGCGCCGCGCCCTTGCCAATAAGCGCGCATGGCTCACCGGCATGCGCCGCGAGCAGTCGGTAACACGCAACGAGCTTGCGGTGCAGGCTTTCGATTCGGTCTTTGGTCTGGAGAAATTCAACCCGCTAAGCGACTGGAACGAGAACGAGGTTTGGGCGTATTTGCGTGCCTACGAAGTTCCTTACAACGCCCTCTATGATCAAGGATACCGTTCGATTGGCTGCGCGCCCTGCTCCCGCCCGGTGGTCGGAGGGGAGGATGTGCGCGCCGGACGCTGGTGGTGGGAACAACCCGAATCCAAGGAATGCGGCCTGCATGTCGGGCCGGATGGAAAAATTCAACGCAGCAAGGAAGTCGCATGAATAGCGCCGTACTAAATCGACCGATCGCCAAGTCATTAGCGCTGCCCAAGCGCAGCCACCTGGATTGGCTCGAGTCGGAAGCCATTTTCATCCTGCGCGAACTGGCGGGCGAATGCGCCAACCCGGTGCTGTTCTTCTCTGGCGGCAAGGATTCGATCATTCTCCTGCGTCTGGCCGAGAAGGCGTTTCGCCCCGCGCGATTTCCGTTTCCCTTGTTGCATATCGACACCGGCCACAATTTTCAGGAGGTGCTCGACTTTCGCGACATGCGCGCGGCGGAGTTGGGCGAGCGCCTGCTGGTGCGCTCGGTAGAAGACTCCATGAAACGCGGCACGGTGCGCCTGCGTTCAGCGTCTGAGAGCCGCAACGCGGCACAGTCCGTGACTTTGCTCGAATCCATCGAAGAGTTCGGCTTCGACGCCGCCATCGGCGGTGCCCGGCGCGATGAAGAAAAAGCGCGCGCCAAGGAACGCGTATTTTCGTTTCGCGATGAGTTCGGCCAGTGGGACCCCAAGAACCAGCGCCCGGAACTATGGAGCCTCTACAACACCCGCGTTCACAAAGGCGAGCACATGCGCGTGTTCCCCATCAGCAATTGGACGGAACTCGATGTGTGGCAATACATCGAGAGGGAAGAACTTGCCGTACCCCACATCTACTTTGCGCATCAGCGCCAGATAGTGCGTCGCAAAGGCCTGCTGGTGCCGGTAACGCCGCTCACCCCGCCGCTTGATGGCGAGACCATCGAGGAGATGACGGTGCGTTTTCGGACCGTGGGCGATATCACTTGCACCTGTCCTGTCGCCTCGACCGCGTCGACGCCCGCCGAGATCATCGCGGAAACCGCCGTCACCACCATCACCGAGCGTGGCGCGACGCGCATGGACGACCAAACATCCGATGCTTCGATGGAACGGCGGAAAAAAGAAGGATATTTCTAGAATGAGTGCCATCGGACAACAGGAACGAAACGCTATAGCCGACACCGGCGTGCTGCGCTTCATCACCGCCGGCAGCGTCGATGACGGCAAGAGCACCTTGATCGGTCGCTTGCTGCATGACTCCCGCGCGATATTCGAGGACCAGCTCGCCGCGGTGCAGCGCGCTACCTGGAAGCGCGGCCAGGATGAACTGGATCTGTCGTTGTTAACTGACGGGCTGGAGGCCGAGCGCGAACAAGGCATCACCATCGATGTGGCCTACCGCTACTTCGCCACGCCACGCCGCAAATTCATCATCGCCGATACCCCTGGCCACGAGCAATACACCCGCAACATGGTCACCGGCGCATCCACCGCCGATGCGGCCATCATCCTCATCGATGCACGCAAAGGCGTGCTTACGCAAACGCGCCGCCATACCTACATTGCGCATCTGCTGGGCGTACGCCACATCATCGTGGCCGTCAACAAGATGGACCTGGTCGATTACGATCAAGCGGTGTTCGAGCGCATTAGCGCGGACTTTCTGGTCTTCTCGCAATCACTTGATCTGGGTGAAATGCGTTTTATTCCGATGTCCGCGCTGCGCGGCGACCAGATCGTTGAACCCGGGGCGGGTTTGCCCTGGTACAAAGGCCCGACCCTGCTCACAGCCCTTGAAGACATCAACGTGCTGAATGAGGCCAGTTCGCTGCCGGTTCGCTTCCCGGTGCAAGTCGTTGTGCGTCCCGGCGCCGGCACGGATTTCCGCGGTTATGCGGGACGCCTTGCCTCGGGCGTACTCTCGGTCGGCGATGAATTACTGGTGCTGCCCTCGAATCGCAGCTCGCGCGTGAAAGAAATCGTATCGCTCGATCAGACCCTGCCGGTGGCGGTCGCGGGCGATTCGGTGACCGTGGTGCTGGAGGATGAGATCGATATCTCGCGCGGCGATATGCTGTGCGATCCGGCCGCGCCACCACTAGTGCTGAAGTCTCTCTCGGCGCGAATCTGCTGGATGTCGGAAGAACCCTTGTCGACCGCCAACCGCTTCGTGCTGAAACACACCAGCCGCAGCGTCAAGACAAAGATCGGGCGCATTGTCGATCGCGTCGATATCAACACCCTGGAACGCCAGGCGGCGCCCGCGCAACTGGCGATGAACGATATTGCCCATGTGACGTTAAGCCTTGCCCAGCCTTTGTTTGTCGATGCCTACGACAACAACCGCGAGACCGGGTCCTTTATCCTGATTGATGAAGCCAGCAATCACACCGTGGCCGTCGGCATGATCGAGCTGCCCGGGGTGGAAGCCTAGGCCATGCCGGGCAAGGTCTACCTTGTCGGCGCGGGCCCCGGCGCGCCGGACCTGTTGACCCTTCGCGCCGCGCGCCTGCTCGCGCGAGCCGATATCGTGTTTCATGACGCGCTGGTGAACCCTGAAATTATTGCGCTTGCGGTGAACGCGAAGCGGGTCGCGGTCGGCAAGCGCTGCGGAACCCATTCCACCGCGCAGACCTTCATCAACAAGCAACTCGTCGATGCGGCGAAAAAATACTCTGTCATCGTTCGCCTCAAAGGCGGCGACCCCATGCTCTTTGGCCGCGCCCAGGAAGAAATCGACGCGCTGGCTGCAGCCGGTATCGACACCGAAGTCGTTCCCGGTATCACCGCCGCGCTCGCGGCCAGCGCTTCCTTGAAAGTCTCCCTCACCCGCCGCGGCATCGCACGCAACGTCGCCTTTGTGACACCGCGAGTCGGTAAGCTGGAACGCGAGAGCGACTGGGTCGCCAGCGCCGTTACCGCCGACACGGCGGTGATTTACATGGGCGTGGGCCAGGCGGGCACTATTGCGCAAGCCTTGATTGGGCGCGGACGTGCTGCGTCAACGCCTGTCGCCGTGATCGAATCCACTTCCTTGCCTGAAGAACAGTGGCATTTTGGGCGCTTAGGCGAGCTTGAATCCCTTGCGCAGAATCTCGGTACCGGCCCTGCAATCATTGTGCTTGGCGAGGTACTGCGCGAACGCGCGCGAGCTGAGTCTCGAGTGCGCGACCTGTTGCGCAGGGGTGGTCTAGCAATTCTCAGTTTGGGCGATAATCGAACTGTTGTTTGCTGAATAATCGAACCGCTGAGCCAACAGACTGCTCTCAGGCTGTGTGCAAGTGAAGTAATGCCGATGGGCGCTGTCGCGCGCGTGGCATCAGCGTAGAAAAAGGAGGAATTCAAATGCGCCGTTTCCTTTCTGTTCTTGCAACAGGCCTTTGCACGCTCTTCCCGACACCGGCACTTACGCAGGCTTATCCCTTGAAGGCGGTCAAGATCATCGTTGGCACTTCGCCGGGTGGCTCTCCCGACGTGTTCGCGCGGCTCATCGCGCAGAATATGAGCGAGTCCTGGGGTGCCGTGGTGGTCGAAAACCGGATCGGCGCGAATGGAAACATTGCAGCCGAAATAGTTTCGAAATCCGCATCCGACGGCTATACCGCCTACATCAGTGACAGCGCGACCTGGGCGATCAACCCACACCTGTATGCGAAGGTACCCTACCGGCCACTCGCGGATTTCGCAGGCATTACCACCATCGCAACGCTCCCGACCTTCCTCACGGTGCATCCCTCGCTCCCGGTGACCACCTTTGCTGAATTCATCGCCTACGCGAAGAAGAATCCCGGAAAAATCTCCTACGCCTCAGCCGGTAACGGCTCGATCCATCACATCACGACCGAGTTGTTCAAGTCGCTCGCTGGAATCGATATGCTGCATGTGCCTTATAAAGGAATGGGGCAGGCCGGACCGGCGTTGATCGCTGGCGAGGTTCAGGTCGCGTTCGCCAGCTATACCGCGATGGCGCAGTTCGTGAAGACAGGAAAGGTGCGCATGCTTGCCAGCGCTGAAGGCAAGCGCACGCCCGTGCTGCCAGACGTACCAACGATCGCCGAGCTTGGCATTCCCAACTTCGACATGGCCTCCTTGCTGGGTGCGCTTGTGCCCGCAGGAACGCCGTCAGACATCATCGCCAAGCTCAACGCCGGCATCGTCGCCGCTGTGGCCTCACCCGAGGTCAACACTAAATTAGCCGGATTCGGCGTGGGCATAGCAACAAGCACACCCGAGCAATTCGACAAGCGGATGCGCGCCGAGCACGAGAAGTACGCACGGCTGGTGAAGCTCTCCGGGGCGACCTTGGATTGAACGTCGGAGCTTCATTTCGCGACGCTCAGCAAAGTCGGCCATTGCTCGCCTTTAAGGATTCGGATAGATTGCCCTGTCGTCGCCCTGAAAACCTGCCCCCGGTCATCGCCCAACGCTCGACATTGGACAGAATCGGCAGGGTGCGCTTAGTAGAAACTCAATACGTGACTGATCCGGAAAATACGCGCGCCGCCCTGCGTCCCGCGCCCAATTGGTTTTCTTTTCGTTCTTTTTCGTCTGCCTCCCTTGTCACAAGCCACACCTGAATCGTCTTCTCCGACTCCCCGAGTCAACGCGGCAGAAGAGTTAATACACGTCCTTGGCAAGCCGCCCACTAGCTATGTCTTGTCCGCGGTTGCCAGAGCACTTGAGCGTGAATTGGCCCTGGCCTGGGATGTGATCGAGGGACGCGCAGATCTGGACCGGCTCAAGGCCTTGCGCGATGGTGGTGCTACGGTGGCAGTCCCTGCGCGCGAGATTCGGAACCTCGGTGCGCAGCAAGTGGCAAACAATGTGCAAGCACCGCGGCAGGCGGCACCCAGGGCAACGGCTTCAAGCGCCCCTCAGTCCTCGGGCGGAGCGAAGGAGACCTCTGGGGAAAACCGGGAATACAAGGCCGGCGAAATCCTGTTCGAGCAGGGCGACAGTGCCGACCACCTGGTCATCATTTTGAGCGGCTCGGTGGAGATTTTCGACCCCAGCGACAAGCACAGCATCGCCATTTTGGAAAAAGGCTTTTCCTTTGGCGAGCAGGCCATTCTGGAGGGCGGTGTTCGGGGTGCCTCGGCGCGCGCGCACAGCAATGCAACATGCCTGGAAATACCCACCGGTCCGCTGCGCAGCATTTTGCGCGCCGATCCCGGCATCATGACGCCCACCATCGAGGCCTTGCTGCTGCAGCTGAACATGACCAACACGATGGCCAAGAAACTGCCGCCCGACGCCGCGGGCCTTTCGTTCCAGGTGATGCCGACCAACGAAATGACCACGCTCCAGGCCAAGCAAATGCTGCGTGAGCACTACAGCAATGCGGGCGCCTCGGCACTCACCGCCGAGATGATCATGTTTCTGAAGCTGCAGATCTACTCGGACTTCAACTCAACGGTACATGAGCAGGGCCACCTGCTGATGAAGGCCGGCGATCGCGACTTCACCTCGGCTCTGATTGTCGTAGACGGCACGGTCGAGGCGGTGTCCAGACAAGGGACCTACCAGCTAGGCTGTGGCAGTCTTTTTGGGCTGGCCGAGGCGATGTCCGATTCCGCACTAGAGTGGTCCTTGAGCGCGAAAACCAGAGTCACCTTAATCAACATGCCAATTGATAAGGTCGAGCGTGGAATGACCTACGCCAACCCCGCCTTCAAGCGCATCGTTGCTTACACGGCCGGCCGTATTTGCGAGCTGAGAAAGAGTTTTTAGCGCTTTGCCACACTGCATGTGGCCTGCACCTTGAAGAATGGCCAATCGTATTCATAAGGCAAGCTAACGCAGCGGATATGCGCCAAACGGCTGCCAGGTCGGGCGCGGCCGGCGCGCAATGGCGCACAATCATCTGAAATTCGCTGTTGCTATTGCTGCGACTGCGACTGCGGCTGCGGCTGCGGGTTCCTGCAAATCCGCTATCGACAATGCAGGCCAATATCGGCGCAGCATTTCGGAACTTCACTATCCGTTTAGGTAATACCACATACGAATTAAATATATCCATAAAAGAACGCCAGCAAAAGATAAAGCTTCATAAATGTTATAGATTAATACTGCAACTGCTAGTCGCGAAACGACAGCAATATTGCGTACCCTGTCAGGATCACAAACCAGGCGAGCGTCCACTCAGGGATGGAAAGCCCCAGAAATGCCCATTCCACCGCACCGCATTCACCCGATCCGCGCAGGATGCGTTGCAGCGAGCCTAGCGGTCCGAAGGTATCCATCAGAAAATCCAGCCCCGGTCCGCAGGCGGGCCGCTTTGATTCGGGCGTGTGCTGCAGCCACACGTGGCGGCTCGCAATCGACAGGCCAGTAAGAGCGACAACGCCAATCACCCCACCATAGATATACGCCGCCCAGCGTTTAACCGGATGATGCAGTGCCGCCACGAGGAAGGCAACGCCGGTCCCGAACAGGCACAGCCGCTGAAGAATACATAACGGACACGGCTCCAGGCCTTTTACGAATTGCAGGTAATAACCATAGCCCAGCAGCGCAGCGCAAAGGAAGAAGCCGAAGGCATTTCCCCAACGCCGCGCGAAGATCCAACGCAGCCAGGGTGGTAATTCATTCAATATGAATTGCATTGGATTGACGCTCCCATCTACTCCCACCCCCCGCCCAACGCCTTGGACAGATCCGCCATGGCACCGCGCTGCGCGCGCAATGCATCGCTGCGATTGATCTCGGATGCAAGCAATACGCGCTCGGACTCCAGCACCTCAAGCTGGCTGGCGATACCGTTTTCATGGCGCAGCTTCACCAGGCGAACCGCTTCGCGCAGCGATTGAGCGCGCCGCTCTTCCGCGTCGAATTGCACCCGCGTGTAGGCCTGTGCCGCCAGCGCCTCGCGCACTTCACGAAACGCGGTCTGAACCGCCAGTCGATAGCGCAGCAATGCCTGCGTTTCACGCGCGCGCGCGGCTGCGATGCCGGCCTCCTGGCCGCCGCCTGAAAATATCGGCTGCGCCAGCGAGGCAGCGAGATTGAAGATTCCGGCCGGCCCTGTAAATAAATTGGTCAGAGCGGCGCTTTCGCTGCCGATAAATCCCGTCAGAGTGATCGAGGGAAAGTGCGCCGAACGCGCTGTTGCCACGCGCGAATTGGCGGCGATCAATTGCTCCTCGGCCTGGACAATATCGGGTCGGCGCAGCAACAAGTCGGAAGGCAGCCCGGGTGGCACCGATGCCGGCGGCGGATCGGAGGGCGCGTCATAGTGTTCGACGCGCGCCTGGTACACCAATTTTGGTGAGCGTCCCATCAGCAGGGCCAGTGCGCTCTCTGCGGTGCCGCGCTGGCGCTCCAGTTGCGGCAGTTGCGCTTCGTTGCCGGCGATCTCCGCATCGAGCTGGCGAACCTCCAGCTCGGAAATGAACCCCGCGGCGAGTCGTGTGCGCTGCAGGTTGAGCGTGTCGCGCCGGCTTTGCAGTGCGCGTCGAGCCGAGCCGATCTGCTCATCCAGGGCACGCAGTGTGAAATAGGTGTTTGCCACCTCGGCAGACAAGGCGATGCGCACCGTATCGCGCGCGGACTCGGTGGCGAGCAGCTCGGCGCGCGCCGCAGCAACCGAATTGCGCACCCGACCCCACAGGTCGATCTCGTAGGAGACATTCATCGCCGCGCGGTAGCTATTGCGCTCGCGCGCGGTGCCTGGCGGCAAGGGAATGCCGGCACGCTGCGAAGTCCCCAGCCTGCTGCGATCCAAAGTGGCGCCGACCGTCGGGTAAAGACCCGACTCCACCACGCCCAGTTGGCCGCGCGCTTCATCCACTCGCGCCACGGCGATCGCCAGGTTGGTGTTATTGGCCAGTGCCTCTTCGACCAGTTTGGTGAGGCGCTCGTCGCGGTAAATCGCCCACCAGTTAGCCCCCGGGGGCAGCGGTTTTCTGCCGCCTGCGACACCCCAGGCATCTGGCAATTCGGCTTGCGGTTTGACGTAGTCCGGGGAGAAGGTGGTGCAGGCCGACAACCCGACTATGGCGAAGGCGGCAACCAGCGAATTTTTACGCATGGTCGCCTCCTGCCGGCTTTTCTGCGGCAGGCGCCGCGCGCGGGTGTTGCACGACATGATGCGCCGCGGCTTTGGCATGTTCAATTTCGGCGCGCAGTTGTGCGGTGCTTCGCTTTTCCGTGAAATGCCAGTCGGTGATGAGTTTGAAAAACATGGGGACGAAGAAAATTGCCAGAAAGGTCGCTGCCATCATGCCGCCCATGACCCCGGTACCCACCGATTGCCTGGCGCCCGCGCCCGCGCCGGATGAGAAAGCCAAGGGCATCACACCGAGAATAAACGCCATTGAAGTCATCAGGATGGGCCTGAAACGCAAGCGCGCGCCCTCCAGCGCCGCGGCCGACGCCGACAGGCCTTCGTGGTGCTTGTGGGAGGCAAACTCGACGATAAGAATCGCGTTTTTGGCCGCGAGTCCCAGGAGCGTCACCAGGCCTATCTGAAAATACACGTCATTGGTGAAGCCACGTATCCACACCGCTGCCAGCGCGCCAAAGGTACCGAAGGGCAGCGCCAGCAGCACCGACAAGGGCAAGGACCACTTTTCATATTGTGCGGCGAGAATCAAAAACACCATCAACGCAGCAAGGCCAAGGGCCAGTACCGAAGTTCCGGCGGAACGTTTTTCCTGGAACGAGGCGCCACCCCATTCGTAGCTGAAGTCCGGCGGCAGCACCTCGGCCAGCAATTTTTCCGTGGCGGCGATTGCCTGGCCGGAAGACACACCGGGCGCGCCCTGCCCGAACAATTTCACCGCCGGCAGGTTATTGAAGCGATTCAGCGAATCCGGCCCGGAGCTGTAGCGGACTTCAGCCAGCGATCGCAAGGACACCATCTCACCCTTGTTGGAGCGCACAAATAACTCGCCAATCGCCTCTGGCCGCTTGCGATAGGCGGGATCCGCCGACATCAGCACCTGCCAGGTGCGTCCGAAACGATTGAAATCGTTGACGTAGTAGTTGCCCATGGTTGCCGCCATGGTGGCGTACAGCTCATCGATGGATACACCTAGCGCCTTGGCCTTGTCGCGATCCAGATCGAGATGCAGTTGCGGCACCGAGGCGCGCCACAAGGTCTGCACGAATCCGAGGCTCGGGTCCTTGGCAGCGCGCATCACGAATTGTTGGCTCACTTCCGCCAGTCGCGCGGCGCCGCCTTCGCCCCGATTCTGGATATGCAGTTCAAACCCGCCCGCCGTGCCCAAACCGAAAATCGGCGGCGGATTGAAAGCCAGCACCAGGGCTTCCTTGATATGGCCGGTCTTCATGAAGAGCTCGCCGACCAACTGCTTCGCGGTAACCTGACGCTCGTCCCAGTGCTTTTGGGTGACGAAAATAGTCGCCGCATTGTTGCGAAAGCCGCCGCCGAGAAAATCCAGGCCGGTAAACGCAATCACGTTTTCATTGGCGGGATTCGACTGAATCGCCTTCAGCACTTCGCTGACCACCTTGTCGGTACGCTCCAGAGTGGCGCCATCGGGCAAGATCACCGCAGCAATGTAATAGCCCTGGTCCTCGTCGGGCACCAAACTCCCCGGCGTGACACGCCACAAGCCCGCGGCCAGTGCCACCATGCCGGCGAACAACAGCAAGCCAAGAAAACCACGGCGAATCATGAAGGCCACGCCGGTGGAATAGTGGAGCGTCACGCGTGCGAACCATTCGTTGAACCCGTGGAAGAAGCCCGAGGGACGGCGTTTTCCACCTTTCAACATGATCACGCACAAGGTCGGCGTGAGCGTCAGCGCCACGATCCCCGAGATCACCACGGCAATCGCAATGGTGACCGCAAATTGCCGGTACAACTCACCCGGCAGCCCGCCCAGGAAGGCGATCGGCACGAACACCGCGCACAACACCAGCACGATAGCCACCACCGGCCCGGTGACTTCCTTCATCGCCTGGATAGCCGCCTCGCGCGCCGGCAACTTCTCCTCATGCATGATTCTCTCAACGTTCTCCAGCACCACGATGGCGTCATCGACCACGATGCCGATGGCCAACACCATGCCGAAGAGGGTCAGAGTATTGATCGAATATCCCAGCAGCAACAGGCCGGCGAAAGTGCCGATCAAGGACACCGGCACCGCGGCTATCGGTATCAGCGTGGCGCGAAGATTCTGAAGGAAGAGATACACCACCAGAAACACCAGCAGCATCGCCTCGCCCAAGGTAATCAACACCTCCCTGATCGACACCTGCACGAAACGCGTAGTGTCGTAGGGAATGGAGTAGGTCAGACCTTCGGGAAAGCGAGCGCCCAGTTCGCGCATCTTGGCTTTGACGTTGTCGCCCACCTCCAGCGCATTGGCGCCGGGTTGCAGAAAGATTCCTATCAAAGTCGATGGTTTTCCGTTGATGCGCCCGATGAAATCATTGTCTTTCGAGCCGAGTTCGACCCTCGCCACGTCGCGAAGCCGCAGCGCAGACCCATCCGGATTGGCGCGGATGATGATGTTCTCGAACTCTTTGGGTTCGGCTAGGCGTCCCTTAGTGGTGATGGTGTAGACCAGTTCCTGCGGCCCGCCGGTGGGCGCCTGGCCGATCTTGCCCGCCGCGAACTGGGCGTTCTGCTCGTTCAAGGCAGCCACCAGATCCCCGGTGGTGACGCGCAATTGCGTCATGCGATCAGGCTTCAGCCAGATGCGCATGGCGTAGTCCTTTGCGCCGAAGATCTGCACATTGGTGGTACCGGGAATGCGCTTCAGAACATCGAGCACATTGAGCGTGGCGTAGTTGCTGATATTGAGATCGTCGAATCGGCCGTCGGGTGAATAAAAAGCAACCACCTGCAGGAACGCTGACGAACCTTTTTCAACGGTCACGCCGATGCGCCGCACATCCAGCGGCAATCGCGGCTCCACCTGCTTGACGCGGTTGTTGACGTTGAGGGCCGCCTTGTCGATATCAGTGCCAATGTCGAAGGTCACCTGGATCTGCACCACGCCGTTCGACGAGGAATTCGAGCTCATGTAGAGCATCTTCTCCACGCCGTTGATCTGGCTCTCCAATAGGGCGGCAACGGTCTGCTCCAACACCTGGGCGGATGCGCCCGGATAAGTCGCAGTCACCGTGACCACCGGCGGCGCGATCTCTGGATACTGCGAGATGGGAAGGCCACGCATGGCCGCAAGGCCCGCAATCAGGATGAAGATTGAGAGCACCGCCGCGAGAATCGGCCGGTCGATAAAGAATCGGGAGAACATCGGGGATCAGCTCTTCGCCGGTGCAGCAGTAGGCGCTTTGCCTTCGGATTTTGGCGTCGCCTCGGCGGGCGGTTTGCCACCGGCCTTGGCGCCGGGGGGCGCACCGGGCGGGCCGCCCGGGGGCCCTCCAGGCGGACCTTTGGGCGCCGAATTTGCATTAGCTGGATCGGCAATTCGAACCGGTGCACCCGGCCCGATCTTCATCACACCATCGACCACCACGCGGTCACCCGCGGCAAGGCCGCTGTTGATCACCCAGGAATCGCCAGACCATTCACCCACTTCAACCGGCCGCGGCTCGACTTTACTCTCGGCGTTCACGATATAAACAAACTTTCCCTTCGGGCCTTCAAGCACGGCGCGCTGCGGCACCAATATGGCATTGGGGCGGCTCGCGCCTGCGAGTGTCACACGAACGAATTGGCCGGGACGCAGCCGCCCTTCGGGATTGGGTAGTTCCGCCCTGGTATCGCTGGTGCCGGTGCGCTCATTGACGCGCACATCGGAGAAGCTCATGCGGCCAAGCCGGGGATAGACCGAGCCGTCGGCCATTCGCACGCTCACCAGGAAACGCCGGTCCTTGGGCAACAGCAGCCGCCCGCTGTCGGCCTCTGTTTGCAATTTCAGCTGCTCGGCCTCCGGTATTCCGAAATTGACATAAATTGGGTCCACCTGGACGATGCTGGTCAGGAGCACATCCGGCCCCGACACCAGAGTTCCCTCGGATCGCTGCGAGCGTCCGGCGACACCGGCAATGGGCGCCTCAACCTTGGCGTATTCAAGGTTGAGCCTGGCATCGTTTTGCCGCGCGCGCGCCCCCTTCAGATCGGCCTCGGCAATCTGCTCGGACGAAACCGCATCGTCGAGCTCTTTCTGGCTCGCGGCTTTGGAGGTAATCAGGGGTTTGAGTCTGGCCGCGTTGCGCCGCGCCTGCGCGAGACGCGCCTCGGCGCCGGCGAAATCCGCGTCGCTGCGCGCAAGCGCGGATTCGAAAGGCGCCGCATCGATGTTGTATAAGGATTGGCCCTGGACGACGTTGCCGCCCTCGGTGAAATTGCGTTTTAGCAGTATCCCGCTCACCCGCGCACGAATTTCTACTTCACGATAGCCCGCCAATTGCCCGGTGTATTCGAAACTAAGCAGCTCGTTTTTGGGCAGTACGGTCACGACATTGACTTCGGGTGGCGGCATACCAGGAAAAGGCTGCGATCCAGCCGGATCGCAGCCGGAGAGCATGACGGATGCGGCGGCCAGACCTGCACCGATGGCGCCTACACGGCAAGCTCTGGTGACTAAAATTCTGGTAGATAACAAATCATGCCAATTCATGGCAACTCGCTTTCGTTACGATTGTGCAGGGCAGATGTGAGTGGCTTGGGGCGAAACCACTTTTGCCCCTCGCAAACTATACCGGCGTGCGTCCTGCGCCGTGGCCGGTTTAGCCAAAAATTCATGCCGAATTGCCTAAAAATCAATAACGCGCCGAAAATGGGCATTCGCGCCCGCATACAATCAGCCGGCGCAAATTCTTCGCGCTAGGCACAGGAACCGTCAATGAGAAAACGCACCGCAACAATGCAGGATCTCGGACTTCGTCCCATGGAGTTCCGCGCCTTGCAACGCTTGAATACGCCGATGAAGATTCAAAATTTCCTGGACACCATCCCGCAGAATGTCGAGCAGGGCGGTCAGACTTGCCTTGCAGTGCGCGAAGTTCTGCGGCAGAACCGCGCCCATTGTATCGAAGGCGCAATGCTGGCGGCCTGCGCGCTGTGGATACACGGCGAACCCCCTTTGCTTCTCGACCTCAAAGCCGAGCAGGACTTTGACCATGTGGTGACGCTGTTTCGGCGCGGCAAATACTGGGGCGCGATCTCCAAGACCAGTACGCCGCTATTGCGCTGGCGCGATCCTGTTTATCGAAGCCTGCGCGAGCTGGCCATTACCTATCTTCACGAATACGCCAACCGACGTCATCAGAAGACCTTGCGCAGTTACGCCGGGCCGCTGGATCTGCGTCGATTCGATCCTTCGGTATGGGTGACCAATACAAAAAATTGTTGGGATGTGGGCTATGCACTCGAAGATCTCAAGCACGTTGCGCTCATCACCCGGGCGCAAGGACGAAACCTACGCCTGCGCGATGCCATTGAACGCAAGGCAGGAGCACTTAAGAGCGATCCGCGCCCCACGTAAGCGACGCACTCTGCCGGGCGAACCAAAAGAAACGGCCGCGGTTTTGGCCGCGGCCGTCTCAACAAGGCTTACTTCGACTGCCGTATCCGCGTCCGCGTGAAAATTCCGCGCCTGGCGATGAATTCGGCTTACCGAGGCTCAGCCCCAGAAATCCCCTTTATTAATCATTCCAAAAATCGTGACAGACTTTGTCATGGATTAGGAAATTCTTAAAACTTTCGGAGATGACTGATATCTGAACTCAGCTTGCCTGATCCAACTTCGCGCCAAGGAACACCGACGCGGTGTCGCACGTCAAAGCACCTGCGATGACGGCAACATTGCTAAGCAATCGACTAGACATCGGATCACCTCCTTCCTGAAGACACGGCACATGCCGTGCGCGAAACATAGCAAAAACAAGCTCTGGCAACAATCCGTATTTCACAGTTTCGCCTACCTGTCTCAATGCCCGGCGCGGCGCTCTGCAAGCACTTCATCGCCGCCGCACGCTCACCTGATAGGCCATCACCGCGGACACCACGACAAGTGCGCCGATAATTTGCACGCCGCTCAACAGCTCGCCAACCACAAAGAACCCAATTACCGCGACCATTACCGGTTCAAGGTTTAGCGCCACCGCGGTCTGCGTGGCACCCAGCTTCGGGAGCAGCATGAACAATCCATTGATTCCCAATCCATAGAGAAGAGCAAACGCGGAGAACGCGGCCCATCCATCGCCGCTGCTGGGAAAGCTATAGCCACCCGTGCTGCCGAGGACCGCAAGGAGAATGGCCGCGGCGAGTGACATCATGAAAAAAGTGCGCATTGGCGCACTGAGTTCAGGGGCAAGCCTGGGGGTCAGGATGAGGGTCAAGGTAAAAAATATCGAAGCCGCCAGCGCCGCGGCCAGGCCAACCAGGTTCACGTTCGTAAATTCCACGCCCACCACAAGCGACAAACCGGCGAATGCGGCGATCAAGGCAACGACCAGCCTCATGCTCAAACGCTCATCGCCTATCAGGGCACTGCCGATGCCGGTAAAAATTGGAAACGTGTAGAAGACAAGTATCGCGATCGCCACCGGCAGGTTAAGCACCGCGATCTGTAGCGCTACCGTTTGCGCGCAGGCGAGCAGTCCCAAGGCAAAAGTCGCGCGATACGCATGCCTTAGCTCCGGGAATTTCACCTTGCGCAAACAAAGGTAAGCCAACACCAGCGCGCTCGCGCAAGTCAGACGCGCTGCCGCAGCGGTAAGCACATTGACATCGTAGACGTACGATAGCCGCGCGAACACATGCGCGGAACCCAGCATCGCCGAACAGACAATCAGTCCAAACAAAGGCAACCAAGATGCGGATCGTTGCCTCCCTGAATGGCCGGACATATCAATGCTCTCGAATCCAAAGAGCGCAGATTATGCCAGTGCCCGCCATTCGCCTCCGCGCTTCACTGTTCGTCTTGCCCTTGGCAATTTAGGAGCGCGTGCTGTGCTAATCTTCGCCCCCTTCGAGAGGCCAATATCCGCCTCTATCACCATGATGTAAAAGAGGTTTTTCTGTCCACACCCCAGGACAACGCGAGCAAGCCCGCAGTTTCAGAGCCAGTTAAGGAAAAATCCTTTGCGGCCTTGCGCCGCCCGGCTTTCCGCGCCTACTTCTTCACCATGGCTGCCGCCATGATGGCCGACAACATCGAGCATGTGATTAGTTACTGGGTGATATTCGAAAAATTTCAATCACCCACGCTGGGCGGCTTCGCGGTGCTCAGCCACTGGCTGCCGTTTCTTTTCTTCTCGGTATATTTCGGCGCGCTCGCCGATCGATACGATTGCCGGCGCATGATCCAGATCGCACTATTGATGTTCATGGGTGTCTCGATCGGCTGGGGCGTGCTAATTCTCACCGACACCATCGAGATCTGGCATGCCGCGGTGTTGCTGACCATTCACGGTTTCGCCGGCGTGATCTGGGGTCCTGCCACGCAGTTGCTGCTGCACGACCTGGTCGGCGGTCGTGATCTGCAAAGCGCAATTCGCCTCAGTTCCACTAGCCGTCACCTTGGCGTGTTGTTGGGGCCCGGCATCGGTGGCGGGCTGATGTTGTGGCTGGGACCGTCCATTGGCCTTTTGGTCAATGCGCTCATTTATCTACCCTTAATGATTTGGCTTTTCTGGGCGCCTCCACGCCAACGCGAGTCGCATGTGGCAGCGCGCGGACTCGGCAGTTTCAAAAGCGCTTTTGCCGCCCTTGGCGAAGTGTCGGCCAATAAAACTATCGTCTCAATGATTCTTTTGGCGGGTTGCTCATCGTTCCTGGTCGGCAATGCGTTTCAGGCGCAAATGCCGGAGTTCGCGCATGACCTGGGCACGGAAAAGGCGGACGTTGGCTACGCCACGCTGCTCGCAGCCAACGCCGCGGGCGCGTTTCTAGGTGGCATCATCCTGGAGAGCCGTAGTCTTTTGAAAGCCAGTCCGAAGAGCGCCATCATCATCACCATCCTGTGGTGTCTGAGCGTGATTGGGTTTGCCGTCGCCACCAATTTTGTGGTGGCTCTGGCGATGATGATGATTGCCGGCTTTCTGAATCTGACCTCGGGCGCAATGGCGCAAACCCTGGTGCAGTTACAGTCCCCCGCTCACCTGCGTGGTCGCCTGATTGGCCTCTACAACATGGCCTTGAATGGCATGCGCTCTTTCAGTGGCGTCACGGTCGGGATGCTGGGTGCGCTGATCGGCGTTCATTGGTCGCTGGCTTTGAGCGCGGTGGTGCTGCTGACCGCGGCGTCTTTTCTGCTGGCATTCACTGTTCGCGCCAGGTAGTGAAAGCCATGGTCTGCGGGTCAAGTGCCCACCTATTTTGATAAATGCTGATGCCGGTAGCCTGTTCCTGGGTATGCCGTGAAGCGCGTGGCAAGGAGGCATTGAGGCAGACGGGGAAACTCAGGGGGCATTGGTACCCGTGGGCGCCAGGTATCCGGCTGCGATCGTGCGCACAGCGCGCCATGGCAGTTCGATCAAATCCTGTTTGTCGTCGTCCTTGTCGGAAACGAGAAGCACTTTCGCACTCCCTTCGATGGTGTCGCCACGCATCTTGCCGCTGAATTCGTGGCGCGCGTATCCCAGGCCATCGACGGTCATTGAAAGACTGAAGAACACATCCTCGCCGCGCAAGCGCATGTCCGAGGCAATAACGCGTCGGTTCCCTATGCGCGCCACCCCCTCCAGCTTTTGAAAGTGACGCTCCAGCATCGCTGAATAATCGCGCTTCACGCCCCGCAATGTCAGCTCCCAACTCCAGTTGCCCTCCACCCTGGCGGGCACCACCCAGAGGTTGACCGGCGAGACCTCGCTGTCGATTTCATCAGGTTGCCAAGCGCCCATTCCCCATAGGTTAGTGACAACGCGTGTGCCGGGGCGCGCCTCGGCGAGAATTTTGGATCTCAGCATTTGCTGGACTTCGGTCCATAGCCACATATAGATCACATCCACGCGAGACAGATCGGCATCGAACGCATTGCGATGGAAAAATTCTGCGCGATTGGCGAACCCTTGCGCTTGCGCGGCGGCATTGGTTTTTTCCACCAGCGCCGTGTCAAGCTCCACACCCCATCCCGTGACTTTGGGATCGGCTCGCAGCGAGGCAAACACGATTCTTCCATCCTCCGAGCCCAGATCCACCACCACGTCGCCGGGGCGAAGCCTGGCCAAACTCACCATGCGTTCGACATTACTCATGTCGCTGGGGACAAATGGCGAATAGCGCTCCTGGGCAAGCGCCTCGCGCAACGGATACGCGATGACCATAACAAAAGCCACGACACTACATATAACAAATGAATTCAGCCTCGGTGCGGTCTTCACGGCCCTGTACGTTGTTTTGTTCACTGTTCTTTTCGCTGTCTTGTACGCGATGATCATCGCACCCCAATGCAAAATTTACCGCATGCTGGAAGAAGCGTCATCCTAAAAACCGCAGTAGATCACGTAATAAGGATGAAAATTGTTCTGCTATCCAGTACTTACGGCACTTTGTTTGTTCACCCAAAAAGTACTGCTCCGGATTTGCCTCAATTGCCTGAAAAGCCTTGCCAGATAAAGCTTTTGGCGTGCCATAGCATCAGCCAATTGAGGTATTCAGGATCCCTGTTTTCAAATCCACGTGGTGGTCGATGCCGAATTTCTATCGAATCCCTGGTTTCGCTGATTTTCGTCAAAAAAAAACCCGGCCATGAGCCGGGCTTTTCTGTGCAACATTGAAATTAAGCAGTAGGCCTGGCTTGCTGCTTTTGCTTGGCAACTTTGGCGTGATGCGTTGAGTAGGCCTGATGCGCCGCGCCCTCCGCATCGCCTTCATGCAATGACATGCCCATGTCGGAGAGCACTGAACCAAGCGCGCCCAGGCACAGCATGATGTTTTCGGCGCGCGCCGAATAACCCATGATGCCGATGCGCCAGATTTTGCCGGCCAGGGGTCCAAGACCTGCGCCAATCTCCAGATTGAACTCATTGAGCAGAGTTTTGCGGATTTCGGCCTCCCTGGGCTGGATGGCCTCTGGAATGCGCACCGCGTTCATCTGTGGCAGGCGGTACGGCTCCTTGACCAGGTACTCAAGACCCATGGCTTCAAGACCCGCCTTCAGCGCCAGATGGTGGCGTGCATGGCGCGCCCAGCTAGCCTCCAGTCCTTCCTCGCGAATCAATAGCAAGGCCTCATGCAGGCCGAACAGCGAATTGGTCGGCGCGGTGTGATGATAAGTGCGCGTCGTTTCACCCCAGTAACCGAGCAATAAATTCATATCCATGAACCAGGAATGGATCTTGTCTTTGCGTGCTTTGACGTGATCAACCACCCTTTCGGAGAGTGTCACCGGCGACAGTCCCGGGGTGCAGGACACGCACTTCTGGCTGGCCGAATACACCGCATCCAGGCCCCATTCGTCGACGAGGACCGGGGTGCCGCTAAGCGAGGTGACCGCATCGGTGATGGTAAGCGCATCGTACCTGTGCGCGATCTCAACTAGGGTCTTGGCATCTGATTGCACACCGGTCGAGGTCTCCGCATGCACGAAAGCCATCAGTCGCGCATCGCGATTGGCCTTCATTGCGTCTTCCAGTTTTTGCGGATCGATGGGCGAACCCCATTCGGCCTCGACCACAATAGGCGTGCCGCCGCAGCGCTCGACATTCTCGATCATGCGGCCGCCAAACACACCGTTGCGGCAAACAATAACCTTGTCGCCGGGGGCGACCATGTTCACAAAACAATATTCCATGCCGACCGAACCCGGCCCGGAAACGGGAAACGTCAATTGGTTTTTGGTTTGATAGGCATAGCGCAGGAGCGACTTCAACTCTTCCATCATCTCGACGAATTCTGGGTCGAGATAACCGATCGCCGGCTGGCTCATGGTGGTCAGGACGCGCGGATGAATTTCGGTCGGACCCGGCCCCATCAGTGTGCGCTGTGGCGGGTGGAAGGAGCTAATACGTTTAGCTGGGGCAAAGCTTTGCATGAGGAGTCTCCCATCGTCGGCGCCGAGTGCATCGGCAATTGGTCGGGATTTCACCCGAACCGGTTTCTTGGCGTTGGCTTCGTTGAGAACATCGGTCGCCGGAATGCTTCCATCGCTCAAGCGTTCAACTTCGACCGCCCAGCGGGATGGCACATAGCCAACCTTGATCCAATGGCTGATTACCGCGCGGTCCAGGCGAAAGGCACGTGCAGCCTCTGCTTGACTACCGAAAATTTCAACGAGACGTTCTGCACAATTCATAACACGGAGTATAGCATGTCAAACTTAATTTGACAAGTTAAAAATGACTCTTGTCTGCGCAGTGTTCT
>CAMDFL010000010.1 GCA_945897475.1 Bordetella parapertussis | reverse complement strand
CGCGGTCTTTCGGGCTTTGCAATCTCTCGGTTTCCGGCGCGGGATCGTCATTGATGAGATAGGGCTTGACCGAGTGATACTGCTTGAAAAACTGCGTCATATCGACAATCAGGTCGCGAATCACAGGTAAGCCGGGCAAGGGTCGCAGTTCGACTGGCTCCTTCAAGTCGCTGAGCTTGGTGATGCATGCCAGGCCATTTTTTCCATTGATATTCATCGCGTCTGACCCGCAAACCCCCTCGCGGCAGGAGCGACGCAGCGAAAGCGTATCGTCCATCTCCTTGATTCGGACCAGAGCATCGAGCAGCATGCGATCCGTCGATTCGATCTGCACGTTGTACTCCTGCATTCTGGGCTTGGTATCGCGGTCGGGGTCGTAACGATAGACTTTGAAAAGCATCTCTTTTCCTTTTCCTGCCCAATCTGATTAATACGGTCGAACCTTGGGTTTAGTAGGTTCGAACCTTCGGTTCGATGGACTCTGCGGTCATCGGTTTCAAAGTCACCGGTTTATAGTCCATGCGGTCGCCATCCTTGTACCAAAGGCTGTGCTTGAGCCAGTTCACATCGTCACGCTTGGCAAAATCGGCGCGATCATGGGCTCCGCGCGATTCTTTCCTGGCCTCGGCCGACACCATGGTGGAACGAGCTACTTCTATTAAATTGTCCACCTCAAGTGCTTCGACCCTCGCTGTATTGAACACCCGGGACTTGTCCTTGATTTCGGTGCGGGTCGCGCGGTCAGCCACTTCGCGAATTTTCTTGACACCTTCGACCAGCATCTCGGGAAAGCGGAACACTCCGCAATGGGCCTGCATGGTGCGGCGCATGTCCTTGGCCACTTCGGAGACGTTTTCACCGCCTTTTTGGCCATCCAGCCGAGCAAGGCGGGAAAGCGTGAGATCGGCGGCGTCCTTGGGCAGATCCTTGTGGCCTCGATTTTCGGCGAGGAACCGCACCACAGAATCACCCGATGCCTTGCCAAACACCAATAAATCGGTCAAGGAATTCGTTCCCAAACGATTGGCGCCGTGAACCGATGCGCAGGCACACTCGCCGGCTGCGTAAAACCCGGGGACAACTGCGTTAGGATGGCCCGAAGCAGGCACCACCACTTCCCCAAAATAATTGGTGGGTATTCCGCCCATTTGATAATGAACCGTGGGCACCACCGGTATGAGATCCTTGACCGGATCGACATCGGCGAATTTTATGGCGATTTCACGAATCCCCGGCAAGCGCTTGTCGATGACTTCGGGACCCAGGTGATCGAGCTTGAGCAGTACGTAATCGCCTTCCTTGCCCGCGCCACGCCCCTCCTTGATTTCGGTGGCCATGGCACGGGCCACGACGTCACGGCTTGCCAAATCTTTCAAGTTGGGCGCATAGCGCTCCATGAAGCGCTCTCCGTCCTTGTTGAGCAGGTAACCGCCCTCGCCGCGCACGCCTTCCGTTATCAGAACTCCGGCACCTGCCACGCCGGTCGGGTGAAACTGCCAGAACTCCATATCCTCCAGCGGAATCCCGGCGCGCGCCGCCATGCCAAGACCGTCGCCGGTATTGATGAAGGCATTGGTGGTGGACCAGTAAATCCGTCCGGCACCGCCGGTGGCGAATATGGTGGCGCGCGATTGCAAAATGGAGACTTCGCCCGTTTCCATTTCCATGGCGGTTACCCCGAGTACATGACCGCTCGCATCGCGGATCAGATCAAGGGCCATCCACTCAACAAAAAACTGCGTTCTTGCGCGCACGTTGCGTTGATAAAGCGTATGGAGCATCGCATGACCGGTGCGATCGGCAGCACAGCAGGAACGCTGCACCGGCCGGTCGCCAAAATTCATGGAATGACCGCCGAAGGGGCGCTGATAAATCGTGCCATTGTCGTTGCGGTCGAATGGCATTCCGTAATGTTCGAGTTCCACCACGGCTCCAGGGGCTTCTCGGCACAGAAACTCAATCGCGTCCTGGTCACCCAGCCAATCGGAGCCTTTGACGGTGTCGTACATATGCCAAAGCCAACTGTCCTCACCCATGTTGCCCAGCGCTGCACCCACCCCCCCTTGAGCCGCAACGGTATGCGAGCGCGTTGGAAAAACTTTTGACAACACCGCGGTCTTCAATCCCGCTTCTGACAATTGCAATGCGGCACGAAGGCCTGCGCCACCCGCGCCAATCACCAAGGCATCGTATTTGCGCACGGTCAGGCTCACGTTGCAGTCCCCATAGAATTTAAGTTCTCCACAAAATTTGGACGGACCAGCCGGCATATGCGACCAGAACCAGAATGACAAAAAGATGAAGACACAAACGCAACCAGGTTGGCTTTACATAATCCATGACAATATCGCGCATGCCAACCCAGGCATGCAATAGCAAACTAATGAAAAAAAACAAGGTCGCAATACGCATATAGCTGTTGGAGAACATCGATGTCCATGCGCCGTAATTAAGCGGCGGTTCGACCAAAATCCATGCGCCCACAATGACGGTATAAATCGCCATTACCACCGCGCTTGCCCGCTGCATCAGCCAATCGCGCAATCCATAATGCGCGCCGACCACCAATCGGCTCACCATAGCCTGGCTCCCAGAATTGCCGTCAGCAGCAAGCTGATGGCGAACACGATCAAACTTGACCTGCGCGCGGCGCTCAAACTGGCGCCCACATGGATATCCAACAATAGAAAACGAATGCCCGCGCAGAAGTGATGCAGGAATGCCCAGGTGAATCCCAACAGCACCAATTTGGCCAAAGGATGGCTGATTGTCGCCATGATTTTGGCGTAAGACGCCGGGGAAGAAAGACTGGCATCGAGCAGATACAACAACCAGAACAGCCCGACAAAAAGGACCAGTCCACTGATCCGATGAAAAATAGATACCAAGCCAGGAAGCGGCAGGTTCGCGGGACTCAGGTTGTACCAGACTGGTCTGGCTGATTTTGACAAAGCAAAATTCACTGCGGGATCAGACATGTATCAACGTCTTTCCATGGATGTGTCAACGAGGGGGCAGCGCGGCGGAGATAAGCCTTCAATTATATACAGACTGGCGATTTTTTTGTGCCGCACAATCGTCCACGGGTCCATTATTGCTGTTGAGGGAACGAGCAAATGGAAGTGTCGTTCATATTACTCGCATCTGTTGCGCTGTGGCCGCTTCCCGGTTCATTCGGAGCGCGACTCTGAAATCGAGAACGCCGCGCCGAACCACAGTCCAAGTTCGCCTAGCAGTCGTTGACATTGGAAACACGCAGCGCCTAAACTCCCGATGGGTGTGCATTGCAGCAAATACACAGGGAGCCGAGCAACTTCCTGTCGGTTTGATGTAATTCCCCTTAGGCGGATATTCGCCTTTCAATATAAATTTCATCAAAGACATATTCAGGGAGCCCTCATGGCCAAATCGCCCATTCGTGTCGCAGTCACCGGTGCCGCCGGACAAATTGGTTATTCACTGCTTTTTCGGATCGCCAGCGGTGAACTGCTCGGCCGGGATCAGCCGGTTATTCTGCAAATGCTGGAGATTGCCGATCCCAAGGCGCAGAACGCGCTCAAGGGCGTGATGATGGAGTTGGATGACTGCGCATTTCCATTACTCGCGGGCATGGTTCCCGCCAGCGACGCTAAGGTCGCCTTCAAGGACATCGATATCGCCATTCTGGTGGGCGCCCGACCGCGCACAGCGGGCATGGAAAGAAAGGATCTTCTTGAGGCCAACGGGGCGATATTCACGGTGCAAGGAAAGGCCTTGAATGAGGTTGCCAGCCGTACCGTCAAGGTTCTGGTTGTCGGCAATCCGGCCAACACCAACGCTTATATCGCCATGAATTCCGCGCCGGATCTTCCTCGCGAGAATTTCACCGCGATGCTGCGATTGGATCACAACCGTGCGCTCTCGCAACTCTCAGTCAAGACTGGCAAACCAGTCGAGTCGTTTGAGAAACTGATCGTTTGGGGAAATCACAGCCCAACCATGTACCCGGATTACCGCTTTGCCACCATTGGCGGGCAACCCGCGCCGAAGGTGGTTAATGATGAAACCTGGTATCGCGACACTTTTATTCCTACCGTCGCCAAACGCGGTACCGCTATCATCGAGGCGCGTGGTTTGTCCTCGGCCGCCAGTGCCGCCAACGCCGCCATCGACCACGTGCGCGATTGGGTGTCAGGTACCAACGGACGTTGGGT
Source organism: Bordetella parapertussis (assembly GCA_945897475.1). GTDB lineage: Bacteria > Pseudomonadota > Gammaproteobacteria > Burkholderiales > SG8-39 > 2-02-FULL-62-17. Next base: position 42,262 of record CAMDFL010000010.1, on the reverse strand, counting down.
CACCATGGGAATCCCTTCAGATGGCAGCTATGGCATCCCCGAGGGCATTATGTACGGCGTTCCGGTGACCTGCGCCAACGGCAATTATGAGCGCGTCAAAGGCTTGGAGATTGACCCATTCAGCCGCGGCAAGATGGACGCTACCCTCAAGGAATTGCAGGAAGAGCGCGACGCCATCAAACATCTGGTGGGTTAATTGGCGGGATCGGTGGACGCCGCGCCGAGCGCCGTTTCAATACATCCGAGGGACGCGCTTTTTGCCGGCGAGAAGCCGTTCCCATCGATTCCGGTCTGTGAGCACATCGCCGGAAACGAGAAAGTTATCCTGAAGTCGTTTGGTCTGCAGGACGAGATCGGCCCTCTATTCGATCTGACCTGCGATTGCGAAGACGGCGCTCGCCCAGGACAGGAGGTGGAACACGCGAAAATGGTGGCCCGTCTGATCGCAAGCCCAGCCAATCGCCATCGCATGGCTGGCGCGCGGATTCACGACGAAACCCACTCGTCCTGGCGGCACGACGTGGAGATTTTGCTCGGTGACGCCGGCGCCAATATCGCTTATCTCACACTGCCTAAAGTCGACAGCGCCAACCAGACTCGCGTCATGATTGATTTCATAAGGCAAACCGCAAGGCGCTTGGGAATCAAGCGCGAAATTCCGATTCACGCGCTACTGGAAACGCATGGTGGTATTCGCGAAGCCTACCAAATTGCGGCGCTGCCGTGGATGCAAACCCTGGATTTCGGACTGATGGACCTGGTGTCCGCGCACCACGGAGCCATACCTGCCAGTGCCATGCGTTCGCCTGGGCAGTTCGAACACAAACTAATGGTGCGAGCAAAAACCGAAATCGCCGCAGCGGCGCTCGCCAATGGTGTAGTCCCCGCCGATGGCGTGACCTTGGACATTCGCAATCCGCAAACGGCATATGAGGATGCGCGGCGCGCACGACAGGAATTCGGATTCCTGCGCAAATGGTCGATTCATCCGACCCAAATCAAACCCATCATCGAAGCGATGAAACCTGAATTGACCGAGGTGCAATCGGGCGCCGGCATCCTGATTGCGGCGCAAAAGGCCGGATGGGGCCCGATACAGTTCGATGGCGAAATGCACGATCGCGCGACCTTCCGCTATTACTGGGAGCTACTGCAAAAAGCCAAGGTGACGGGTGTGGTATTACCCGTTGAAGCCGATAAGGCGTTTTTTTAATTCAAGATTGATTCGCGCCCTGGAAAATTCAAAACTATGAACCAACAATCGCCGGGAGCAAGATTTCGCAACGCACTTCGGCAAGAGCAGCCGCTGCAGTGCGTGGGCGCCCTGAACGCCTACAGCGCGCGACTGGCCGAGCGCAGTGGCTATCGCGCCATTTATCTGTCGGGTGGCGGCGTCGCCGCCGGGTCGCTGGGCCTGCCTGACCTTGGTATCTCCAGTCTCGATGACGTATTGACCGATGTGCGCCGCATCACTGATGTGTGCGCCCTTCCCCTGCTGGTCGACGTTGATACAGGCTTTGGCGCCTCAGCCTTCAACATTGCGCGAACCACACGTTCACTTATTCGCGCCGGGGCGGCGGCGATGCATATCGAGGATCAGGTAGGAGCAAAGCGTTGCGGCCACCGGCCGGGAAAAGAACTAGTGACGACCGAGGAAATGGTCGATCGCGTCAAAGCGGCGGCCGACGCACGTACCGACTCATCATTTTTCATCATGGCGCGCACCGATGCGCTTGCGGTTGAAGGTCTAAACGCCGCGATTGAGCGCGCCTGCCGGTGCGTTGAGGCCGGTGCGGATGGCATTTTTCCGGAAGCGATGACCGAGCTTTCTATGTACGCAAAGTTTGCCGAAGCGGTTGGGGTGCCTATCCTCGCCAATCTGACCGAGTTTGGCGCCACCCCGCTCTTTACCCTCGAGGAACTGCGTATCGTAAATGTTGCCATCGCTTTGTATCCACTGTCCGCGTTTCGTGCCATGAGCAACGCGGCCTTGGAGGTATATGGCGCGATACGCCGCGACGGCACGCAAAAAGCGGTGTTGAGCAGCATGCAGACACGCGAGCAGCTCTATGAAGTGCTTGGCTATCACGCGTACGAGAAAAAATTGGATGCGCTTTTTTCCAAAGAGAAAGTGAATCGAAAATGAGTGTCGACAATGCTCCAAAGGCCAAAAAATCGGTGGCGCTATCAGGCGTCGTTGCGGGAAACACCGCCTTGTGCACCGTAGGCCGCTCGGGAAACGACCTCAACTATCGCGGCTACGATATTCTGGATTTCGCTGATCGCGCGGAATTTGAGGAAGTGGCCTATCTACTTATCCACGAAAAACTGCCCAATGCTTCGCAGTTGAGCGCATACAAAGAACGATTGCGCACTTTGCGCAGCTTGCATCCCACTCTCCGGACCGCGCTCGAATGCCTTCCCGCTTCGGCGCATCCCATGGACGTTTTACGAACCGGTTGTTCGGTGTTGGCTACACTCATGCCAGAGGAGGTGAATCAGGATGTCACACAGGCGCGCGCCATAGCGGATCGCCTGATGGCTTCTTTTGGTTCCATGCTTTTGTATTGGTATCATTTCTCGCGCGACGGACGCCGCATCGAAGTCGAAACCGATGATGACTCAATAGGTTCACATTTTCTGCATCTTCTGCATGGCAAACCCCCATCGGCGTCCTGGATTCGCGCCATGCACACTTCGTTAAACCTGTACGCCGAGCATGAATTCAATGCCTCCACCTTCGCGTGTCGCGTGATCACCGGCACGGGTTCCGATATCTACTCGGCGATCTGCGGTGGTATCGGCGCCTTAAGAGGCCCCAAGCACGGTGGCGCCAATGAAGTCGCCTATGAAGTTCTGTCTCGATATAAAAACGTGAACGATGCCGAGTCCGATATTGTCCGTCGCGTGAATGCCCGTGAAATCGTCATTGGATTCGGTCATCCGGTCTATACGAGCTCCGACCCCCGCAACAAAGTGATAAAAGAAGTCGCGCGCCAGTTATCGATTGAGGCCGGGAGCATGACGCTATTCGATGTCGCTGACCGGCTGGAGACCGTGATGTGGCGTGAAAAGAAAATGTTCCCCAATCTGGATTGGTATAGCGCGGTGTCATACCACCAAATGGGCGTGCCTACCTTGATGTTCACCCCGCTTTTCGTTTTGGCGCGCACCTCGGGGTGGACCGCACACATCATCGAGCAGCGTATCGATGGAAAGATTATCCGACCAACGGCCAACTACACCGGGCCGGATGAGCGGCCATGGATTCCTCTTGATAAAAGGTCATAGTCATGTCGGCGAAAATTTCCAATGTAAGACCCAAACCTGACCAGGTCATCACAGATATTGCCGACTATGTTCTGGGCTATAAAATTCGAAGTACAGAGGCGTTCGAGACCGCACGCTACTGCCTCATGGATACCTTGGGCTGCGGATTCGAAGCGCTGGAGTACCCGGCTTGCACCAAGCTCCTGGGCCCCATTGTGCCAGGCACTATTGTGCCCAACGGCGCCCGTGTACCGGGTACCTCCTATCAGCTCGACCCGGTCCAGGCGGCATTTAATATCGGCGCCATGATTCGCTGGCTGGATTTCAACGACACCTGGCTCGCCGCCGAATGGGGCCATCCTTCTGACAATCTGGGCGGCATTCTTGCCGTCGCCGACTGGTTGTCCCGCAACGCCGTGGCCGTGGGCAAAAAACCCATGATCATGCAGGATGTCTTGACCGGCATGATCATGGCCCACGAGATTCAAGGCTGCATTGCCCTGGAGAACAGCTTTAACAAAGTTGGCATCGACCATGTGGTACTTGTTAAGGTGGCCTCAACTGCGGTGATAGCCAAGATGCTGGGCCTGAACCGCGACGAAGTCATCAATGCAATTTCGCTTGCCTGGGTGGATGGGCAGGCCTTGCGTACCTATCGCCACGCGCCCAATGCCGGATCGAGAAAATCCTGGGCGGCCGGCGACGCAAGCGCCCGCGCGGTACGTCTCGCGCTCATTGCCAAAACGGGCGAAATGGGCTACCCCTCTGCGTTGAGCGCCAAGACCTGGGGGTTCTACGATGCCTCGTTTCGCGGTCAAGCGTTCAAATTCCAGCGCCCCTATGGCAGCTATGTCATGGAAAACGTATTGTTTAAAATTTCATTTCCGGCGGAGTTTCACGCGCAGACCGCGGCCGAGTGCGCCATGCAGATCCATGAGCAGATGCAAGGATCAGGCCGCAACGCGCAGGACATCAAACGCGTTCGCATTCGCACCCATGAAGCAGCAATTCGCATCATCGACAAGCAAGGCCCACTCAATAACCCGGCCGATAGGGATCATTGCATTCAGTACATGACCGCGATACCGCTTATTTTCGGGCGCTTGACGGCCGCCGACTACGAGGACGATGTCGCTCGCGATCCGAGAATCGACAGCTTGCGAGAGAAAGTTTTCTGCGAGGAGGACAAGCGATTCACACGGGACTACCATGACCCGGCCAAACGCTCGATTGCCAATGCCCTGACGGTTGAATTCAAGGATGGCACCAAACTGAAAGAAGTGGTCTGCGAATATCCCATTGGACACAAACGCCGCCGCAAACAAGGTATGCCGCTATTGGTCGAGAAATTCCGCCGCAATCTGGCGCGGCGTTTTCCGCACAAGCAGCAACAGGAAATACTGGCGCTTTGCATGAATCGCAAACGTCTGGCGGAAACCCCCGTCAATGAATTCATCGAAACACTGGTTATCTAAAGTCGCGCATAAGCTGGTCATCTAAAGTTGCGGATATCGCCGGCATGTCGCCGTATTAGCGGCGACATGCAAGGATTATCCAAAGGTCTTTTGGCGTGGAATTCTTTACAATGACGGATTCCAAGCCGTTTAAGCACTTCCCGGCAATTTCACATCCATAGCATCTGGAGTCTCTCGATGAGCAATCCATTCAATACCCTTCAAAACTTCAAGATTTCCGCAGACAAAACCGGCCAGTTTCAGTCTCTGCCTGCCTTGTCCAAGGCTTTGGGCGTCAATCTATCGCGTTTGCCAGTTTCTATTCGCATCGTTCTGGAATCGGTGCTGCGCAATTGCGATGGCAAAAAGGTCACCGAGGAACATGTTAGGCAGCTCGCCAACTGGAAGACCAACGCGCCCCGTACAGAGGAAATTCCGTTTGTTCTCGCACGTATTGTTCTGCAGGACCTGACTGGCATTCCACTGCTTGCCGACTTGGCCGCGATGCGTAGTGTCGCCCATCGAATGGGGAAAAATCCCAAGGTGGTGGAACCTCTGGTTCCGGTGGATCTGGTGGTCGATCACTCGGTTCAAGTTGACAACTACGGCAGCAAGAATGCCCTCGATCTGAATATGAAAATTGAGTTTCAGCGCAATCAGGAGCGCTATGAATTCATGAAATGGGGCATGCAGGCTTTCGACACTTTCAAGGTCGTGCCGCCAGGCATCGGTATCGTGCACCAGGTGAACCTGGAGTATCTGGCCCGTGGCGTCCATCAAAAAGACGGCGTCTACTACCCGGATACGCTGGTTGGCACTGACAGTCATACCACAATGATCAACGGCATAGGCGTGGTTGGCTGGGGTGTTGGCGGCATTGAGGCCGAGGCCGGCATGTTGGGACAACCGATGTACATCCTGTCCCCCGACGTGGTTGGCGTCAATCTCACCGGCCAGCTTCGTGGCGGGGTAACGGCTACCGATTTAGTGCTGGTGGTCACCGAATTGTTGCGCAAATCAAAGGTTGTAGGAAAATTTGTTGAATTCTTCGGCGAGGGCGTTGAAAACTTGTCGGTGCCAGATCGCGCAACCATTGGCAATATGGCGCCGGAATATGGCGCGACCATGGGTTTCTTCCCGGTCGACCGTGCCACGGTGGATTTCCTTAGATACACCGGGCGTACCGACGCAGAAATCTCGGCTTTCGAAGCCTATTTCAAAGCGCAAAAATTATTCGGCATACCCAAAGCCGGCGAGATCGACTACAGCCAGGTCATCGAGTTGGATCTGGGCACGGTAACGCCTTCACTGGCGGGGCCGAAACGTCCGCAGGATCGCATCGAAATTGGCAATGTGAAAAGCAATTTCACCTCGCTTTTCGCCAAGCCTGCGGTGGAAAATGGTTTCTCCAAAAAGGCGGATGATCTTGCGCGTCGATTCAAGACGCGTGACGGAATCGACATTGGTTCCGGTGACATACTGATCGCGGCAATTACTTCCTGCACCAATACCTCCAACCCAAGCGTCCTGGTCGCCGCCGGCCTGCTCGCCAAGAAAGCGGTTGAACGCGGGCTGACAGTCAAAAAGCACATCAAGACCTCGCTTGCGCCGGGATCTCGAGTGGTCACTGAATACCTGACCAAGGCGGGTCTATTGCCCTATCTTGAGCAGCTAGGGTTCTACCTCGCCGGATATGGATGTACCACCTGTATTGGCAACGCCGGCCCGCTTTCAGAAACGATAGAGGAGTCGGTGGTTAAGAACGATCTGGTTTGCAGCGCGGTGCTTTCCGGAAACCGCAATTTCGAGGCTCGCATTCACGCCAATATTCGCGCGAATTTTCTCGCCTCCCCACCCTTGGTGGTTGCCTACGCAATCGCCGGGACCATGTTGCACGACATGATGACCGAGCCCCTGGGCAAGGGTAAAAATGGCGAAGACGTGTGGATAGGCGATATCTGGCCGACCAGCGATGAAATCTACAAATCAATGAGACACGCCCAGGATCCCAAGGTTTTCCGCAAGCTCTACAGCAACCTTGGCGAAGCCACCCCGCTATGGGGCGAAGTCCCCTCAACACCGGGGCAGGTCTACAATTGGCCCCTGTCAACCTATATCGCCGAACCGCCCTTCTTCGAGAACTTCGACATGAATCCGGGTACCAGCGGCAATATAGTTGCCGCGCGGGCGTTGGCGGTATTCGGCGACTCAGTAACCACGGACCACATCAGTCCAGCCGGGTCTATCAAGCCCTCCTCGCCTGCAGGTATCTATCTGCTTGAACATGATGTGTCAGTGCCCGACTTCAATAGTTACGGTGCCCGACGTGGCAACCACGATGTCATGATGCGTGGCACTTTCGCCAATGTGCGAATCAAGAACCTGATGATTCCCGTCAAATCCGATGGCTCTAGGGTAGAGGGCGGAGTCACTCTGCACCAGCCAAGCGGCGAACAATTGCCAATCTATGACGCGGCGATGAAGTACATCGCTGCCGGCGTTCCTACCGTAATTTTCGGCGGTGAAGAATACGGCACCGGATCTTCGCGCGACTGGGCCGCCAAGGGCACTCAGTTGCTCGGCGTGAAAGCCGTCATCACACGTAGTTTTGAGCGCATACACCGCTCCAATCTGGTGGGAATGGGCGTACTGCCGCTTCAATTCAAAGGAAACGATTCCGCGGAGTCTCTGGGCATAAAGGGTGACGAGGAGTACGAGATTCTCGGCCTTGAAAACCTGAAACCGCAACAGGATGCCACCTTGGTTATCAAGCGCAGCGACGGCAGCCGCCAGGAAGTCAGCCTGGTGCTTAGAATCGAAACACCTATCGAAGTGGATTATTTCCTCCACGGCGGCATCATGCCCTACGTGCTGCGCGAGCTGCTCGCCGCCGCCTGAAGCTGAATATTTGCCGTACCTGACTCCTGGCCTGTGCCGGGAGTTTTGCATTCACGCATTTGTACAGCGCAGTTTTTCAGAATAATATGGCTCAGCGTCTGTTTGCCGGATCAAGGAGGACAAGCCATGAAATCATTACTTTCGGTACTGCTCATTTCAATCGCTGGATGTGCGAGCCTGGTGCCTGGCACCAGCAAAGAGTCCGATGTCACCGCTTATTTTGGGCAAGCTGCGGAACAACGCCTGTTGCCCGATGGAAGTCGGGTTCTGGATTTTCCTCGTGCTCCTATGGGATACGAAAACTGGCGAGTAACCCTAGGCAAGGATGGTGTGGTGCGAAGTGTCGAGCAACTGCTAACTGAGGCTCACTTCGCGCGCTTGAAAACCGGCATGAGCATTGATGAGGTCAAACGCGAACTCAGCCGTCACGCTGAAATTTCGATATATGCCAATATTTCCGAGGAAGTGATCAGTTGGCGCTATATGGAATTCAACCGACGCATGTTTTTTAACGCGCATTTCGACAATGCCGGACGCTTCAAATACGCATCGAAATCTGAGGAAGATATTCCCCAGAATGAATCCAATCAGCCCTGAACGACGAGCGGTTTGTTTTGGTGCTTCGAAACGCCCCCTGTAGGAGTACAAGTTCTAAAGAAGCGATTTAAAGGAGGAATTTAAAGACGGGGATTGTCAGCCGCAATTATCTGGAAAGAGGCATCCCAAAATCGGCCTTCGGAGCGACGCCTTCCCGCCAACGGGCAGTGACGGTCTTGACCCGAGTATAGAACCGCACACCCTCCGGCCCATGCTGATTCATGTCACCAAACATGGAGTTTTTCCAGCCGCCAAAAGTGTGAAACGAGAGCGGGACTGGGATTGGCACGTTGATCCCGACCATGCCGCACTGGACTTTATTCGCGAAATTGCGGGCGACATCGCCATTGCGGGTGAAGATCGCAACACCATTGCCATATTCATGCTCATCGGGGAGAGACAATGCCTCCTCGAAATTCTGGGCACGCACCACCGATAGCACCGGCCCGAAAATTTCCTCTTTGTAGATTCTCATGTCGCGGCCGACGTTGTCGAACAGGCAGGCCCCAAGAAAGAACCCATTGGGATTATCGGCCTGCCGAAATTCCCTTCCGTCGACTACCAGTGAAGCCCCTTCCATCACGCCCAGATCAACGTAACTTTTAACCTTGTCGCGATGAACCTTGGTAACCAATGGCCCCATTTCAGAGGCATGATCGGTTGATGCCCCGATTTTCAATGCCCTCACACGAGGCGCCATTGCTTCGATCAACTGGTTGGCGGTTCTCTGCGTGACAGGTACCGCGACTGAGATGGCCATGCAACGTTCTCCCGCCGATCCATAGGCCGCGCCCATCAATGCTTCGGCCGCTGAATCAATATCGGCATCGGGCATCACCACCATATGATTCTTGGCGCCCCCCATGGATTGAACCCGCTTGCCATTGAGCGACGCTGTGGAAAAAACATGTCTGGCGATAGGCGTCGAGCCGACGAAACTCACCGCCTGGACACGAGGATCGGTCAATAAAGTGTCCACGGATTCCTTGTCGCCATTGAGCACGTTGAGCACCCCAGGTGGCGCACCTGCTTCCAGCATCAATTCGGCCAGGCGCATGGGGCAGGAAGGATCTTTTTCCGAGGGCTTGAGTATGAAAGTATTGCCACAGGCAATCGCCATGGGAAACATCCACATAGGTACCATGGCGGGAAAATTAAACGGAGTGATGCCGGCGCATACGCCAAGTGCTTGGCGCATCGAGTACACGTCCATTCCCGAGGACACGCTATCGGAATACTCGCCTTTGAGAAGGTGGGGAATGCCGCATGCGAATTCGACCACTTCCAAACCGCGCTGGATCGACCCCTTGGCATCGGAGAGAACCTTGCCATGCTCGGAGGCTACCAACATCATCAGCTCCTCCATATTTTTCTCAATCAACTCCTTGAAGCGAAACATCACACGCGCGCGCGTCAACGGCGAAGTATTCGCCCATTCGGGGAAGGCGGAATATGCGTCCGCAATCGCTTTTTCCGTCTCCACTTTGCTTGCAAGTGCTACCTTGCCGGTTTGCGCACCCAAAGTTGGATTGAATATCTCTCCAAAACGGCCACTCTCACCTCGCACATGCTTGCCGCCGATAAAGTGGCCAATTTCCCTGATCTGAGGTGTTAGTCGTTCGCCTGCGTTCATGTGAGTTCTCTTTTTAGTATTGGTGTGCGCCTGGAACACCGGTATTTTTAAATTCAATAGCCGCCTGAGGATGCATAGTTCTCGAAACGCGTGTGTTCTCCGAGAAAACTCAGTGGCACCATTCCAATGGGGCCGTTACGCTGCTTGGCAATAATAATCTCGGCTTTTCCCGGTTCCGCCGTGGCTGCGTTGTAGACCACATCTCGATAGATGAAAAGAATCAGATCGGCGTCCTGCTCAAGCGCGCCGGATTCGCGCAAATCGGACATTATCGGACGCCTGTCGGTTCTTTGCTCCAGGGCGCGATTAAGCTGCGATAGCGCGATCACTGGAACATTCAACTCCTTGGCCAAGGCTTTCATCGAGCGCGATATTTCCGAGAGTTCCGTGGCGCGATTCTCCCCCTGCCCTGTCGAACTCATGAGTTGAAGATAGTCGATAATGATCAAGCCGAGCTTGCCGTATTGGCGATGCAGTCGCCGTGCGCGTGCGCGAACTTCCAGCGAATTCAACGCAGGGGTCTCATCAATATGAATCGGCGCATCCTGCAATTTTCCCACCGCAGTCGTTAGCCGATGCCAATCATCATCCGTTAGGCGCCCGGTACGAAGCCTGTGCTGATCCAATTTACCCACGGAACCAAGCAGTCGCATCGCCAACTGGGGTCCCGACATTTCCATGCTGAACACCGCCACAGGCAAGCCGTTATCCACCGCCACATGCTCGCCAATATTAAGAGCGAGCGCTGTCTTGCCCATACTGGGCCGACCCGCAAGGATGATCAGATCCCCTGGCTGCATGCCCGCAGTTTTACGGTCCAGATCGGTGTATCCGCTGGGCACGCCGGTTACTTCGGAAGGATTGTCCTGGTGATAGAGCATATCAACCCGCTCCATAACCTGAGTCAGCAAGGGCTGAATGGGAATGAATCCCTGGCGACCTCGCGCCCCTGCCTCGGCTATCTCGAATACCTTGGATTCAGCCTCGTCCAGCAATTGTCCAATTTCCTTGCCATGGGGATTGAGCGCGGTATCGGAAATTTCGACGCCAACCTGGACAAGTCGGCGCATGATGGCGCGCTCGCGAACGATCTCGGCGTAGCGCTTGATGTTATGGGCAGATGGCGTGTTCTGGGCCAGCGCGCCAAGATAGGACAATCCGCCGGTGCGATCCTTGTCATCGCTACCCTTCAAGGACTCCTCGACGGTGATCACATCGGCCGGCTTACCATGCTGGATTAAGCGGGAGATATGTCGCCAGATACGTCGATGATCGTCGCGGTAGAAATCGTTCTCGCCCAGCACATCCGCGATGCGATCAAACGCGGTGTTATCCAACAACAATCCACCCAGGACCGATTGCTCCGCTTCGATTGAATGTGGCGGCACCCGCAGCGCAATCAGTGCCGGGTCAGTATTGGCGGTTTGAAGTACAGAGCTCATTTTGGGGAAATTCTATATCAGTAGAGCGAGATCACGGGATAAAAAAAGCCCGCAGGAGCGGGCTTTTTTAAGCATGGAGAATACCCCTTGCTATTGCTGGGTTTCGCCTAAAACCGACACCTTGATCTGCACCACCACATCGGAATGCAGCGCCACGGACAATTCGTGGTCACCTACTAGCTTCAAGGGCCCTTGCGGCAGTCGTACCATGCTGCGCTCGATTTCGAATCCTTGCGCTTTGAGCGACTCCACAATATCAATGCTGGTGACAGAACCGAACAATCGGCCATCTACGCCCGCTTTTTGCGAGATCTGAATCATCAGGCCATCCAGACGAGCGCCCTTTTCCTGAGCGCTGGCGAGAGCGGCAGATTGCACCGTTTCAAGTTCGGCGCGGCGTTTCTCGAATTCGGCCAGATTGACGGGGGTGGCACGCTTTGCCTTTCCCGTCGGGATCAGAAAGTTACGCGCATAGCCGTCCTTGACCTTGACCACGTCGCCGAGCACACCAAGATTGACGATTTTTTCCAGAAGAATGATCTGCATGATTCAGCCTTTCAATGCAGGTCTGTAAACGGCATTAGTGCCAGGAAGCGTGACCGCTTGATCGCTTCCGACAACTGGCGTTGATATCCGGTTTTGGTGCCAGTAATCCGCGCGGGAATGATCTTGCCGTTTTCACCGATAAAGTCCTTGAGAATATCGATATCCTTGTAATCGATCCACTCGGCTTTGTCTACCGTGAAGCGGCAGAACTTGCGGCGCTTGAACAGCGCACCTTTGGTCTTGTTATCTTTTTTACCTTTCCCTTTTGCCCCTTTGGCATTGCGGGTAGGACCTCTTCCATAAGTTGCCATACTGCTCTCCTAAATTTTTTTCGTAACTACGAATTCGATTTGATTGGCGTGAAGTACTAAAGCACGCCCGGTCTTCGTTTTGCGATCCAGAAACCCATGAATCTTCACTGTCGCGCCCATTTTAGCCGACGCCAACAAACGGGCCTGCGCCTCGAAAGCCACTGCATCTACTTCACACCCGACTTCCCTCTCCCCACCGGCTTCGCTCTGGTTTGAGCGGTGTGTCAATCGGAATTTAAGGATTGGTACTCCGGCAGGCGTGAATCTCAGCGCGTCAGATTCAATCAGATTTCCCTGGATAACGATCAAGTTTTCCAATGTAGCGCCCTAGGCTGGCTGGGCGACCTCAGCAGGTTTGGCGGATTCGGCCTCGCGCGGCACGGAAGTTCCCAATACCGATTTGGCCTTCTCATCCTTCATCATGGGAGATGGCGTAATCCAAGCCCGATCCATCTTGACAATCAAATGCCGCAGCACTGCGTCGTTGAACTTGAACGCGTGCTCCAGTTCAACCAGAGTTTCCTGATCGCATTCGATGTTCATGAGGACGTAATGCGCCTTGTGCATCTTCTGGACAGGATAGGCCATTTGGCGGCGACCCCAATCCTCAAGGCGATGGATTTTTCCACTTCGCACGGTCACCGAGGTACGGTAACGCTCGATCATGGCCGGAACCTGCTCACTCTGGTCCGGATGGACGATAAAAACTATTTCGTAATGCCGCATGCAGTCTCCCTATGGGTTGTGCCTCCCGTGATGCGACGCGGTGAGGCAGGGTTGAAAAAAATCAGCCAGCCGCAGACTTCCGGGCCAACTCTGTTCTAACGTTTTGAATTATATCGAATTCGAGGTGTAGCAGCAAACCAATGACGACAACCAAGCACAACTACCCACTACCAGCAGTCACTGCAACACCCATTCATTCACAGGAAGATGAAATCGAGACGAAATCGCGGCCGCAGCAAACTCGTACAATTTACGTTTGTAGGCTGCGTTTGTATGCACCTAGTCCTCCAACGATGCAGGCCGTCGACGAACAGATTCGAACAGGCAAACACCGGCCGCAACCGACACATTCAGACTTTGCACCTGTCCCAGCATCGGAATTCGCACCAATAAATCGCAGCGTTCGCGCGTCAGGCGGCGCATACCTTCGCCTTCCGCGCCGAGAACCCAGGCAATGGATTCGGGTAACTCTGCCTTATACAAGTCGCTTGCTGCTTCGGCGTCGGTACCTACGATCCAGATATTGCGATCCTTCAAGTCATCCAGGGTACGAGCCAGGTTTGTCACCATGTAATACGGCAGCGTTTCGGCAGCGCCACTTGCCACTTTTGAGACGGTAGCGTTGATACCGGCTGCCCGGTCGCGTGGCACTATGACGGCATGAACCCCCGCCGCATCTGCCACCCGCAAACAGGCGCCCAAATTACGCGGATCGGTAACGCCATCGAGCACCAGCAACACCGGCGGCACGCCAATTCGATCGAGCAAGTCTTCCAGGCTTTCCTGCGACGTTTGCGCATCAACAATTGCCACTACCCCTTGATGATGGGCGGCGGACGCCAGGCCGGCCAATCGTTGCTCATCGACCCTTAGCAGGCGCACACCACGTTCTTTTGCGACGTCGATCAATCCCTGAGCACGAGGGTCGGCGCGTTTCCCATCGAGCAGGATTTCGTTGATGGATTTCGGGTCGGCTCGCAGACGTCCCATCACGGCGTGAAACCCGACCACAACGCGTTTGGGCGTCATGCCAGTACCAATTCTATACGGCTGGTTTCCAGGTCAACGCGAGCGACTTTTACGCGCAACTTATCGCCGATCCGGTATCTCTGCCCGGTACGCTCGCCCAAAAGCTGGTGCCGGGTCGCGTCAAACTGGAAATAATCGCGACCGAGCTCCGAAACATGCACCAGACCTTCGACATAAAGGTCATCCAAGGCAACGAAAACCCCGAACCCTGTCGCCGCCGTAATGGTTCCGGCAAATTCCTCGCCGACGCGGTTACGAACGTAATGGCATTTGAGCCACGCATCGACTTCGCGAGTGGCCTCATCCGCCCTGCGTTCGGTTTCGGAGCAATGCCGTCCGACCTCGCCCCATTGATTTGCCCCGTAGCGTCGCTTCTCAATCACCGCCTTGATAGCACGATGCACCAGCAGATCGGGATAACGCCGGATTGGCGAAGTGAAATGCGCATAGGCATCGAACGCCAATCCAAAGTGGCCCTCGTTGTCCGGGCTGTACACCGCCTGTCGCAGCGAACGCAGCATTACAGTTTGCAAGAGGCCGACGTCGGGCCGGTCTTTGACGGAGGCCAGCAATTTGGCGTAATCCAGCGGGCGCGGCTTGTCGCCGCCACCCAATTGCAGTCCAAATCCCTTGAGAAATTCCCGCAAAGCTTTCAGTTTTTCAGGTGTCGGTCCTTCGTGTACGCGGTATAGCGTTGGGTGTTCATTTTCTTTCAGAAAATTGGCCGCGCAAACGTTGGCCGCCAGCATGCATTCTTCAATAAGCCGATGGGCGTCATTTCTTTGCACTCGCTCAATGCTCTCAACGGTGCCTGATGCGCCAAAAACAAACTGTGTTTCCTGAGTCTCGAAATCAATGGCGCCGCGTTTTGCACGGGTATTGGCCAAGGCCAGATAAACCTCCTCGAGGCAGAGCAGATGCGGCATCAGTGTCGCCAGGCCCTTGGCCACAGCGCCGGATTTATCTGCCAGTGCCGCAGCCACGCGTGTATAGGTCAGACGGGCGTGCGAACGCATTACCGCAGGGTAAAAACGGTATTCCTTTACCGCACCCTGGGGATTTAGCGACATATCGCAAACCACGCAGAGGCGATCAACTTCTGGCTTCAGCGAGCACAAGCCGTTGGACAAGCTCTCGGGCAGCATTGGGATAACACGGCGAGGGAAATAGACCGAATTGCCGCGCTCACGGGCTTCCCGGTCGAGCGCATCGTCGGGATGGACGTAGAAGCTGACATCGGCAATCGCCACAAGCAAACGGTATCCTTTGCCATCGCGCCGGCAATAGACCGCGTCATCGAAATCCCTCGCCGTCTCGCCGTCGATGGTCACCAGAGGCAATGAACGAATGTCCTCGCGACCTAGCCAGTCACTCTGGCTTACTTCTTTCGGATAATGATCGGCAAGGCCTGTGGCCTTAACCGAAAATTCGAACGGCAAATCGTGTTTGCGCAACGCAATTTCAATTTCCATTCCCGGATCGGTGGCATTGCCCAGAATCTCCTCGATGCAGCCTACCGGAGGACTGTATGGATTGCTCCCGATAGAATCCGAAGCGGGATTGGACAAGATTTTGACCACCACTACCTGGCCCGGCTCCGCCCCTGCGCTATCTTTCTGCGCCACAAGAATCTGATGGGTAATGCGCCGATCCGAGGGCGTGACCATTAGGAAGTCCCGATCACGATGCAAGCGGCCCACCAAACTTTGGTGTGCACGTTCGGTGACCTCCACAACCACGCCTTCCCTGCGTCCGCGACGGTCCACTCCCGAGGGCCTGACCATCGCGCGGTCGCCATGCATCAATTTGCGCATTTCCTGGGGAGCGATAAAAAGATCATCGCCACCTTCATCAGCTACAAGAAATCCGAATCCATCTGGATGGCCGATTATTTTGCCGGCGATAAGGTCCAGCTTTTGCGCAATCAAAAGCGCGCCTTTGCGGTTGCGAAGTATCTGTCCATCGCGCGCCATCGCGGCAAGGCGACGAGAGAATGCCTGCTGTTGCTCGTCTTTTATTTTTAGCCGGGTCGCGAGGGACTCCTCATCGACAGGTATCCCCATCTCTGAAAGATTCTCAATAATAAATTCCCGGCTTGGAATAGGTTTGGAATATTTTTCCAACTCCCTTTCAAACCACGGGTCGGATGGCTTACTTGCGCCGGGGTTTTTTATCCGTTTTTTCGTTGACAAATGAATGTTTTTCTATAGAATGCGCACCTCTCGCCGAGGTGGCGGAATTGGTAGACGCACTAGGTTCAGGTCCTAGCGGTGGCAACACTGTGGGGGTTCGAGTCCCTTCCTCGGCACCATTGGCCTTAAAAAGGCTAATGGTGTAAGCATACTCGCCTTACTCGAACAAGTTATTGAGACCGCTCTGATACTTATTACGTGGAACTGGTGAACCCGCCATCGATCACCAGGATTTCTCCGGTGACAAAACGGTTCGATTGCACGAAGGTCATCATGGTTTCGGCCACATCTTCGGCGGTGACGCAGCGTTTAAGCGGCGTCAATTTGGCACGACGGTCCATGAGTTCCCGGTATCGGTCGCCCAGCATCCGCTCCATCCATTCACCTTCCATCCAACCCGGCGCAACCGCGTTGACCCGCACTTCTGGGCCGAGATTGTATGCCAGTGTCTTGGTGAGATTAGCCACTGCGGCCTTGCTGGCGGCATAGGGCAGCGGCTGCGGACCAGGGCGCAAGCCCACGATGCTGGCCGTATTGACTATGCAGCCCTTGGTCTCGCGCAACATTTTCGCTGCGGCACGAGTCACCAGAAAAATGCTGCGAACGTTAACATCGAACACCTTATCCCACTCGTCGACGGGGATACTGTCGAGGTCCTTCAACTTCATCGTTGTCGTCGTTCCGGCATTGTTAATGAGCACATCGAGCCGGCCAAAAGTTTTCTCGATATCGGCGAACATGCCTTTAACGCCAGTTTCATCCGAAACATCGCATTTGCATAACAGTGTCCTAGCGCCGTGCGTGGCAGCTTCCTTCGCGGTTTCCTTGGCGGGACCTTCGCTGCGGCTGTAATTGATGACTACATCGTGTCCTGCCTTTGCCAGCGCGATTACCGCTGCGCGGCCAATACCGGTGCCGCCTCCTGTGACCAATGCGACCGGGCGTTGGGGTGTCATGTGAGGGTTCCTTTTTATTTTAAGCATACAAATTCAGAGTGAGTCGATGGCTGTAGATCCAGTATTGGTGAGGATCTCCGGCATAATTTAGGTGAAATATCAAGTATCAAATCAGGCGTTTCGTGCGCCCGCCAGGCAATGTCAAAGACCCAGCACCCGTTCAGCGTTCTGGTGAAATATTTTCTCCATCACAACGTCCGTGTAGCCCAACTCTCCCCACTCCTTGAGAATTCGGGCGTAAGGCAAGCTGGGGTAATCGCTACCGAACATGATCTTGTCCTGAAGCCGGGCGCGTATATCAATTTTCAGATTGCCGGGAAAGTATTTAGGCGCCCAGCCCGACATTTCCCAGAATACATTTCCCTTGTGCAAAGCCACTGCTGTGGTTTCATCCACCCAGGGCCATCCCGGATGCGCCATGATGATTTTAAGATTGGGAAAATCCGCTGCAAGATCGTCGATTGCAGCCGGATGGGCATGGCGTATGCGCGCACCCATTCCCCCAGGCATGCCCGCCCCCATTCCGGTGGTGCCGACATCGATCATGACCGCCGCCTTGAGTTCGTTGATAACCTCGAACAAGGGGTAGTAACGTCTATCGTTGACCGCGAAATGCTGCATGATAGGATGAAAGTGAAAGCCGATCATGCCAAGTTCATTGACTGCTTTTTTGGCTTCTCGAATCGCAATCTCACCCTTGGCGGGTTCTACCGCGCCCCATGCCTGAATGATTCGCTTGGGATGACGCTTCCACATGGCATGCACGTATTCGTTGTCGCAGGGCGGCGTGGCTATGGTTGTTTCCAGATCCAGCGCCACCAGCAAAGCCTCTACCCCGGCATCGGTAAATTCACGAAGCACCTCATCCTCGGACTTTGCCGACCATCCCCGGTTCCAATATTTAGCCAGGGCGTCGACGTAGGGCCCCTGGCAGTCTATCCATTGCTGAGTGTTGGGATAGCAGTGAAGATCGATAATTCTCATGAGGTGCTCCTCGCCTTGGACTCGCGTTCTTCATCCAACTTTCGCGTCACCATTTCAACCAGATTTTTCTTGGATACCTTGCCGAAGGTCGAAACCGGGAAATCCATCAAGGTTTCCAGACGTTCGGGCAACTTGAATTTGGCGATTTCCTTGGACTTTAAAAAATCCACCAGTTGCGCAAGTGACAATGCCATGCCTTTGCGCAAAATCACATAGGCGCACATCTTTTCGCCCATGATGTCATCTGGCATGGATACGCAGGCCGCGTTTTGCACCGCCGGGTGGGACAGGATCAGGTTCTCGATTTCCTCGGCGCTGATCTTCTCGCCACCGCGGTTGATCAAATCCTTTTTACGGCCTTCCACCATGTAATTGCCGGAGGGGTGCTGGCGCATCAGGTCGCCGGATCGATAAAAACCGTCGGAAGTAAAGGCCTTCAAATTGTAATCCGGCACGCCGAAATAACCTCGCAAGGTATATGGCCCGCGGCAACAGAATTCACCCACTTCCCCAGGCGCGACAATATTGTCATCGTCGTCCACCAGTCGGATTTCGTCATCATCGCAAACCGGCCGGCCGCAGGTTTCCAGGCGCACTTTTTCAGAATCGTCAAGACGCACAAACATCAACACGCCTTCGGACATGCCGAAGTTTTCTTGCACCGTCACACTGGGAATCAAGGTTTTGGTGCGCAACCGCACCTCCGGCTGCATGCGTTGCCCGCCGCTTTGAATGACCTTCATTGATGAAAGATCGTAGTTGCCTATCGAGGGATCATTGACCAAGCGAATCAGGAGCGCCGGGACCACCTTGAGGTGGGTAACCTTGTGCCGCTGGATAAGCTTGAACATCTCCTCCGGGCGGGTGCTCGTCGAGAGCACCACTTTGGCCCCGCGCATCATGAATCCCTGCAATCCCGGACATGCCAGTGGCAGATTGTGTGCGATCGGCAATACCAGCAAGAGCACTGAATCGGCGTCGATACCGCAAACCTCCACAGCCGCTCGGGTGTTGTAGGCGTAATCATTGTGGGTACGTGGAATCAGTTTGGGTACTCCGGTGGTGCCACCGGATAGTTGGAATATGGCCGGATCGGTCGGTTCAATGCGTATCGCTTGCAATGTCGATGGATCGAGCGTTGAGGGCTTCGCAATCAGATCGCGAAGCGAAAGAAAATCTGCTCCGGCTTCGCCCAAAACCAGGCCGAATTTCATGTACGGACATTCGGCTTTGACACGCGCAATCATCGGCCGGAAGTCGAAATCTCCTTGCGTGTCGGGAAAAATGCAGGTGGTGGCGCCAGCGAGTTCAACGAACTGGCTGACTTCCGCGTAACGGTGCGTGGCAAGCGCTGCAATGGGAATACAGCCGATCTTTTGCAGCGCAAAATAAGTCATCACGAATTCGATAACATTGGGCAGTTGAACCACAACTCGATCAAGGGTCTTTAAACCAAGATCGAGAAGATTCAGTGCCAGCTGGCTGCTAACGGAGTCAATTTCTCGATAGGTGAATGAACGTTCGCCATCCCAGACGGCTATGCGCTCGTCATACTTATCGAAAACAGCCTCGAATTCCTGGGCAAGCGTCTTATCCAGCCAATAGCCTTTTTCCCGGTATCTGCGGGCAAATTCCGCGGGAAAAGGCACAACTCCTTCAAGCATGCTCATACTCCATGAAAACTATTGAAAGGGATGCCGTTGCACGATCGTCTCGTCGCGATCAGGGCCGGTGGAAATCATATCGATGGATACACCGCATAAAGCCTCAAGCCGATCCAGGTATTTTCTGGCATTTTGAGGCAGTTTTTCACGCTTTCTTATTCCAACAGTGCTGTCTGTCCAAGGGTCAAAGGATTCATAAACAGGTTCGCAACGTGCTGCGTCTTCAGCCCCACTGGGCAAGATCTCGGTGAATCCACCATCAAACTTGTAACCGACGCATGCCTTGATCTCCGGCATGCCATCGAGAATGTCCAACTTAGTGATGCAAAGCCCGGACACTCCATTGATAATGATTGCGCGCCTGAGAGCCGCCGCATCGAACCAGCCGCAACGGCGCGGCCTTCCGGTGGTGGCGCCAAATTCCGAACCGCGTGTTCGCAATGATTCGCCTACTTGATCGTCCAGCTCAGTGGGAAATGGACCGGAACCGACCCGTGTCGCATACGCCTTGGTAATTCCCAGAACGTAATGCAGGGTTTGAGGGCCTACTCCGGCGCCCGCTGCCGCGGCGCCAGCTACGCAATTGGAGGAGGTGACATAGGGATAGGTGCCATGATCGACGTCCAACAGAGCGCCTTGAGCGCCTTCGAAAAGAAGGTTCTTGCCATCGCGATTGGCTTGAAACAATTCCTTGGGAACATCGGCCACCATCGCCCTCATGCGTTCGCCCAAAAGAAGCGCCGCATCCCGCGTCTCCTCTAATCCGACCGCTGGCGCACCTAGATAGCGAGTCAGTACAAAATTATGAAAGTCGAGAACCTCGCGCAGTTTTTCCGAGAAGCGCTCGGGAACCATCAGATCCTGAACACGTATAGCGCGTCGCGCCGCCTTATCCTCATAGGCTGGCCCGATACCCCGACCGGTTGTGCCAATCTTTTCCGCGCCACGAGCCGCCTCACGTGCGAGGTCGATGGCCGCATGGTAGGGAAGGATCAGCGTGCAGGCGTTAGAAATGCGCAAGCGGCTGCAAACATCGATACCGGCTGCTTCCAGTTCATCGATTTCCTGCATGAGCGCCGCCGGAGAAAGCACCACCCCGTTGCCGATATAGCAAGTCACGCCTGCGCGCAGAACGCCCGATGGCACGAGGTGCAAAACGGTTTTCTGTCCGCCTATGACAAGCGTATGGCCTGCGTTGTGGCCACCTTGAAAACGCACTACGCCTTGGGCATGGTCGGTCAACCAATCGACCACCTTGCCCTTGCCCTCGTCACCCCATTGGGTGCCTATTACCACGACATTTCTTGCCATCAACATTTATCCAATGCATAAACCGCAAAAATCCGCGGTAAAGAAACTATCATCACAACGCTTGAACAATCCACTTTCCATTTACGTGAGCCAATTCCCGCTCGCATTGTTGGCCATCGTCCGCCCCTGGTAAATTTTGCAGCACGATTTCGCCCAGTTTCCTCAATCGTGACACTTCGGCAAGCAGAGATTGCTCGTCGCCATAGGGAGCGCGTATTGCGCTTGCTTGACGGTTCATGGGCATCACCTGTGCAAGGTCGCGTAAATCCATGCTAAATCCGGTAGCGGGACGCGCCCGCCCGAATGCCTTGCCGACTTCGTCATACCTCCCCCCGAGGGCAAGCGCATTTTTTCCAACTCGTTGGCTACCAACGCCGGAGTTATCCTGCGCCCCCCCCCAATAGGCGGAGAACACTACGCCGCTGTGATACTGATATCCACGCAAATCCGCGAGATCCACGCTGACATCGAAATGGTTGTCGCGTGCTAGACGCTCTAAGTCATCCAATGCCTTTGTCAACTCTGGATAAGGCGGCAATTGCACCCGTGCAATGTCGATGATCCCGGGGGCGCCATAGAGGCGCACAAGCCGCAGCAAGGCATCTCCTGTCTGCGTGCTCAATGACTTTGCCAAGGATTCGATCCTGGCGTGATCCTTGGCCTCCAGTGCCTCATGCAACTCAGACTCCAGCGATGGGCCTACGCCACCGCGCGTACAAATGGATCTAAAAATACCGACATGCCCGATATCCAGGCGTGTGTTTCCCAATCCACACGCATCGAAACATGCGCTGAGCAGGCGTTGAATTTCAAGATCGCTTTCGATTCCCGCGTGGCCATATATCTCAGCGCCGATTTGTATCGGTTCCCGGGTGGAATCCAGCCCGCGTGGGCGTGTGTGCAAAACGCTGCCGCAATAACATAGGCGGGTTACGCTTTCCCGGTTCAGCAGATGCGAGTCGATGCGGGCTACCTGGGGAGTGATGTCCGCCCGCAGACCCATCATGCGTCCGGAGATCTGGTCAACCAGCTTGAACGTGCGCAAGTCCAGGTCATGCCCGGTTCCGGTGAGCAGCGAGTCCACGTATTCGAGCATCGGGGGAACGACCAATTCATAACCGTGAACCTTGAATTGACCGAGCAGAATTCCACGTAAATATTCTATACGCGCAGCCTCCGGCGGAAGCACGTCCTCAATATATTCTGGAAGTAGCCAGTTTCGCATTATCGTTATCTGAGTTTAAGCGGCAGCGCTGGTTATCGGGCAGGTCGAATTCAATTATCGAGATGTTCATAATTCATGACAAACACATGCCTCTGACGGGGCTGCCATGTTTTTGGGAATGATCAATAATTCGACGTGAACTGCCCCGAGTTTATCCCGCTAATTGTTATCAGAGCGGTCTAATTAAGTATCAGAGCGGTCTAATTGGCAAGCGCCAAAAGTAGCACTCCCGCGATCATCGAGGTCAGTCCGAAAAATCGGATTTGTCCATCAGTCATGGCGATTATCCGCTTAAACATTTCTCGCCATACCTTGGGAACCATGAAGGGGAGCATTCCTTCGACAATAAGCATCAAGGCGAAAGCCCATAGAAGCGTCTTGCCCATCCGGGTTTATTTGCCACCCTTACCGGGGTTTTTCATATATTTGAAGAAATCCGAATTCGGCTCGAGCACCAGAACATCACTCCTTTTACCGAACCCAGCCCGATATCCTTCCAGGCTACGGTAGAAGGAATAGAACTCGGGGTTTTCGCCGAATGCCCGTGCATAGATGCCGCTCGACTTCTGATCCCCCTCACCTTTGACGGTCTGTGCCTGCTTGTAGGCCTCGGCAACAATGATTTGTCGTTCGCGGTCAGCCTCGGCGCGAATTTTTTCCGCCTCCGAAAATCCCTGAGATCGCAACTCACTGGCCACTGCACGTCTTTCAGCTTCCATGCGTCGATAAACGGATTCGCTGACTTCTTGCGGCAACTCGACCCGCTTCAGGCGTACATCCACGATCGTAACGCCAATCCGCAGCGCATCCTCTTCCAGTTTGTCTCGCACGATACGCATGATGTCATCGCGCTCTCCGGAAACAACGTCTTTTACCAAACGCTTACCGAACTCCTCTCGTAATGCCGAATTGACCGTCTGCGACAGGCGGGTCTGTGCGCGCTGCTCATCGCCTTGCACGCTAACGTAATACTGCTTCAAATCGCCAATACGCCATTTGACGAATGAATCCACCAGTACGTTTTTCTTCTCCGAGGTAATAAATCGCTCGGTATCAGGTGTATCAAGAGTCAGTATGCGATTGTCGAAATAGCGGACGTTTTGAATAAACGGCCATTTGAAATGTAGGCCGGGTTCGCTGATGACTTCGGTGATTTCCCCCAATTGGAATATCACCGCCTTTTCGCGCTGGTCCACGGTAAACATGGACATCCCTGCAACAAGCGCAAGTACGACTGCGCCAATAAGGATACCTGCGGTGCGATTCTCGTTCATGGCCGTCCCTCCCTGTCACGTCCGCGCAAGGTATCGCGAGAACGGGGGCTGGTATCCAGCGGTGGGGGGGGCGCGGCAGTGGCGGGGCTGGCCCCAGGTGTTGCCACCGGGAGTTCGGATGCGCCGGTGGCACCCACCATTTGTATCAGTTTGTCTAGCGGCAGGTATAGAAGATTGGATCCCGCGCGCGCATCTATCAGTACTTTGGTGGTTGATGTCATTATCTGTTGCATGGTTTCTATGTACATACGCTCTCGCATGACTGCGGGGGCGCGGTTATATTCCACAAGGATCTGCTTGAACCGGGACGCCTCGCCTTCGGCATTCGATATCACACTCTGGCGGTATCCGTTGGCTTCTTCGATCAGGCGCGCTGCGGTACCCCTGGCCTTAGGCACAATTTCGTTGAAATAAGCTTGGCCTTCATTCTTTTGCCGTTCCAGATCCTGCTTGGCCCTTACCGCATCATCGAACGCTCCTTGCACTTGTTCCGGAGGCTGGGCATTTTGCATGGTGACACGGCTTATGTTGATACCGAGTGCATAACGATCCAGGATCTCCTGCATCAGTTTTTGCGCCGCCGAGGCGACCTGCTCGCGGCCTTCATACAAGACGAAGTCCATCTTGCTTTTGCCGACGATTTCCCGCGTCGCGGTTTCTGCGGCCTGCAGCACCGCTTCTTCCGGTCGCCGATTATTGAACAAAAATTCGGTCGGGTCTTTTAGAGTGAATTGCACGGCGAACTGAATGTCGATGATGTTTTCATCGTCGGTCAACATCAGGGATTCGCGCAAGACCTTGGTCTTGACGTTGTTCCGGTAACCGACCTCCACGGTGCGCACGCCGGTGAAATCCACGATTTCATGCGATTGCAGCGGATAGGGCATGCGCCAGCGAAGGCCGGAATTGGTCACCTCAGAGAATTTTCCGAAGGTCAGAACCACGCCGCGCTGGCCTTCTACTACGATATAAAAGCCACTCGCCAACCACACTACCAGGAGCAGGCCCGCCAGCAGGCCGATGCCGCCGCCAATTTGACGGAAATTGGGCGGTTCGCTAGGGGGCCCATCGTCATTTCCGCCTCGGCGGCGATTGAACAGGCCGTTGAGTTTTTGATTGAAATTGCGCCAGAGTTCATCGAGGTCAGGTGGACCATCGCCGCCACCTTTGCCGCCGCCGCCGCGCTTACCCCATTGTGGGTCGTTCAAGGACATAAGAAATCAAGCTCCAAAAATAGGGGCCAAGCATTGTTGAGCATCAAAAGGTTTCTTTCCGGCAGCCACTTCGCCTAGGGCTTTACGCAAATATTCCATACCAGCCCCGGTCCTGGCGCTCAGGCGTACACGTTGAATACTACCATGCTCGTCACGGTCAATGCCGGGCAGGACTTCTCCCAGATCGATCTTGTTCCATATCAGAATAATGGGAATTTTATCGGCGCCTATCGCAGCCAATACGCTATCGACCTCGATCATTTGTTCCTCACGGATTCCGCTGGAGGCATCTACCACATGCAATAAAACGTCCGCGCGAATGGTCTCCTCAAGAGTGGCGCGAAATGCGGCAACCAGCTCGTGTGGAAGATCGCGGATGAAACCTACTGTATCCGACACAACAACGCTTGCCCCATCCGGCAGAAATACGCGTCGCGTTGTGGTATCCAAGGTTGCAAATAGCTTATTGGCAACATAACTGTGCGCGTTGGTGAGGCCATTGAATACAGTCGATTTCCCCGCGTTGGTATAGCCCACCAGGGATACTGAGAGCACTCCGCCCTTCACTCGCGCCCTTCTTTGGTTCTGGCGCGTTTGTCGGCAATGCACCAGCTTGTCTTTTAGAAGTTTGACGCGCTTGCCGATCAAGCGTCGGTCGGTCTCTAACTGCGTTTCACCCGGCCCGCGCAATCCAATGCCGCCTTTTTGTCGCTCCAGATGGGTCCACCCTCGGACCAGTCGGCTGGCCAAGTGCTCCAATTGCGCAAGCTCCACCTGCAATTTTCCCTCAGCGCTTTGGGCACGCTGAGCAAATATGTCCAGGATCAGGTTGGTGCGGTCGATGACTCGACACTCGAGAGTTTTTTCAAGATTGCGCTCCTGAGCAGGCGACAGGTCATGATTGAATATCACCAAGCCTGCTTGATAGGCAGCGATAATGTCACGAATCTCCTCTACCTTGCCTGATCCGGCGAATAAGGAGGAGTCCGGACGATGGCGCTTGCCACGAACTATAGCCATGGGTTTTACCCCGGCGCTCAAGACAAGTTGCTCCAACTCATCCAGGCTTTCGGCGTAAGCACGCTGACCTAAATCCAAGCCAACAAGGACTGCGCGGCTTTCTACCGCTGCGCGTTCCAACATCGCCACTCCGGGAATTTGGTAGAACGCGAGTATTTAGGTCTCGGGGGCCTGCGGATCGATGGAGAAATTGACCGCGCGTGACGGCACCACCGTGGATATCGCGTGTTTGTACACCATTTGGGTCACAGTATTTCGCAGCAGGACTACGTACTGATCGAAAGATTCGATCTGTCCCTGCAGCTTGATGCCGTTGACCAGGTAGATCGCTACCGGAATATGCTCCTTGCGCAGCACGTTTAAAAATGGATCTTGTAACAACTGTCCTTTGCCGCTCATGGGTTACTCCCCGGTGCGTTTTTCTATAGAACGGGCGCTACTGTAGCTGATTTTTTTCGTTATTGACAATGACATAGCGCAGTTTCTGAGCGCAGTTTCTAGTGCAATGGAGGAGGCGTTGCGCAATCGAGGGGTGCGTTGCGCAATATCTGTATCCCGCCCGAGGTTCATGCATCTTCCTGTGACGCATTTCATCATTTTTCAGCGTAAGGATTGCTTCCGGTCCTGAATTCGATTCGCATAGGCGTGCCCTGCAATTCAAATGCATCGCGAAATTTGCCTTCCAGGTAACGGCGGTAACTCTCGGGAATCGCTCCCAAGGAGTTTCCATGCACAATCACAACCGGTGGATTCATTCCACCCTGATGGGCGTAGCGCATCTTGGGGCGTACCGTGCCCTTACGTGGCGGCGGTTGCTGCTCTACGGCCGCGATCAGTGTGCGTGTCAGGCGCGGTGTGGAAAGCTTTACATTCGCTGCCGCATAGGCCTTATTGACCGATGCGAACAGGGCGGTAAGTCCCCTGCCGTGCTTGGCTGATATGTTGTGCGATCTGGCATAGGACAGAAACCCTAGCTTGCGCGCGAAAGAGCGCTTGGCCAATTCGCGGGCCTCTTCGCTCATGCCGTCCCACTTGTTGACCGCAACCACCAATGCTCTGCCGCGTTCCAAAACAAAGCCGGCAATATGCGCGTCTTGTTCGGAAATATCCTGTTGCGCATCCAATACTAGGATAACGACGTTGGCGGCATCGATGGACTGCAGTGTCTTGACGATCGAGAATTTCTCCACGCTTTCGAAGACTTTTCCACGTCGCCGCAAGCCTGCCGTATCCACTAGCGTATAGCGCTTGTCACGAAGTGAAAACTCCACTTCGATAGCGTCACGCGTGGTGCCGGGTTGGTCGAATGCAATAACCCTTTCCTCGCCGACCAGAGCATTGACCAGCGTCGATTTACCCACATTTGGCTTGCCGATGATGGCAATTTTAGGATGTTTCGGATTTGAGTCATCATTGACCTCCTCATCCTCGGAGAATCGTTCCAGAACCATCTCCAGCAGATCCCGCACACCCTCGCCGTGCGCGGCCGCGATAGGTATCGGTTCTCCAATACCTAGCTCGTTGAATTCGGCACAAGCCGAATCGGGCTTCATGCCCTCCGTTTTATTCACTGCAAGCCAAATCGGGCGACCAGAGCGGCGCAGTTGCTCGGTAATGCGTCGGTCCTGTGCCGTAACGCCTTCGCGGCCATCGACCAAAAATATGATCGCATCTGCTTCCGCCAGTGCCGTTAGTGTCTGGCGCGCCATTTGAGCCATTATTCCATCCTTGGCGACCGGCTCCAGCCCGCCGGTATCGACGACCACGAAGGATTTTCCGGCAAAACCGCCAAAGCCGTAATGACGATCTCTGGTCAATCCCGGTGTTGCCGCAACCAAGGCGTCCCGCGTGCGGGTGAGGCGATTAAACAAGGTTGACTTGCCTACATTGGGCCTGCCAACCAGTACCAATACTGGTTTCATTTTTTTGGGCCCGGTGAGTGTGAGCGCTGCTCTAAGCTGTTATCCAAACTAGGGCTGCAAACTGATGGCATATAGCCCGCCACTTTTTGTCTGCACCAGCAGACCATCGGGCAGGGCGACAATTGACGCGGCCACGCCGCTTGAGTCCGTGGTGACCCGTCCAATCAAATTTCCATTTTCCCTATCCATGATATGCACGAAGCCCTGGACATCAGCCGCCACTATTTGTCGGCCCGAAGGAAACGGCACGGTCAAATTGCGAAGAAAAAATCGGTCTTGCTTCCAAAAGCTGGTGCCGTTACTGCGATCCAAAGCATGGACGGCTCCTCGATCATCAGTCACAAACAAGTATCTCGCGTCCGCGCTCAAGCCATTGGTGCTAGACATATTTCTTGCCCACAACGACTGTCCATTGGTGGCATCAAAGCAGGCGACGCGGCCCTGATAGGCAACCGCACAAACTTCGCGGTCTGCAACCCACGGCAAACCAACCACATCGGCGACCCGCTCCAATTCTGTAGCGCCCTTGGGTTGGGCGACCGCTGACTCCCAACGCAGACCGCCATTGCCCAATGCGATGGCCGCCAGACGCCCGCCAGCAAATCCCACATAGGCGACATTTTCGCGTACCACCAGGCCCGCGCTGCTGCGCACCGTTAATGCGGGTACCGCGCGTTGATAGACCCAGCGGCGCCTTCCATCAACCGCATCCAATGCAAAAATTCGGCTGTCCGCCGCGCGTACCACCACAACGTCGCCAGTAACTACCGGCGCCGCAAGCACTTCACTGGAAACATTGGCGCGCCAACGAATGCCGCCATTAGAGGCGTCGATGCCTATGACTTCGCCTTCGCTGGACCCCACCGCCACCAACGTGGTGCTGGCGCCGACTCCACCGGACAATTGCGCGCCGGCATTGACTCGCCACAGTTGGCCGCCATTCGCGGCATCAAGGCGCGCTACGGTGCCGTCGCGTGCTGCCGCGTAAACGCCATTGCCGACCACGGCAGGACTGAAAACCATGGGTCCAGAGGATCCAATATTGGCCTGCCACAGGATCTTGGTGGAGATAATGGACTTCAACTCTGCCAAGGGGGCCATTTTGGGACGAGTATCAGGCCGTATAAGGTCCATCGGATTCATGCTCGAGCACCCGCCGAGCAGTAGCGCCGATAAAATTGCTATTCCACGCACCCGCTTAACCCCCACCCATGGCGTCAACTTTGCGGCGCAACTGCTCGCTCAAGCCAGCATCGTTGTTTCCAGCCTTTTCCAAAGCGGATCGATAGGCGTCGCGAGCTTCGCCATGTTTTTTTTGCACCAGAAAAATATCACCCCGCATGGACTCGAATAATGCGTCGAACCCTGGCGAGGGTTTCGCAGATAGCGTCTTCAATGCATCATCCGGCGCGGCATCGTCCAGCAATACATTGGCCAAACGCAGGCGCGCCACCGATTTCAATTCGTCGCTACTGCTGTTTTCAGTCACCCATTGGAGCTGTGCCCGTGCGGTTTTCAGATCGCCTGCCTGGAAATGCATTTTGGCCGAGACCAATGCTGCAAGTGGCCCATAAGTGGTTCCGGAGTGCTTTTCAAGAATCGCCCCCGATGCGTCTCGAGCGGCCTTCAAGTCGTTGACACGCGCGGCCGATTGGAGCGTCTCATAAAGTGAGGCCGCCTCCATAGTCTGTGAGCCGCGATACCAGTTCCAGGCATTCCATCCGGCGATCGAGAGCAGCAAAACAGTCACCGTAATCACGATCAGGTTTCCGTATTCTTTCCACCATGCCTTTAGCGAGGCAAGTTGTTCCTGCTCTTCAAGATCCAAAGTGCTCATATGCAATTACTTTCGTTTTTTCCCCGGCGACGGTGTCACCGGAGATAGTAAAAATCCATGAATTGCCGGCCAATCCGACAGGCTCATTGCGCCAGCGGCTCCTGCGCCAGAATTTGTTTCACCGCCTGCGACATCGCGTCTTCCTTAATTCGAATCTGGCCGCTCGCAGAACGAAGCGATTTGATGCTTACCTCATGTGCTGCCACCTCGTCATCACCCACAATCACTGCGACGCTCGCGCCACTTGAGTCGGCGCGTTTCATCTGGGCTTTGAAGCTGCCCCCCCCCGCATGCTGTACCACACTCAGGCCCGCGTCGCGCAAACTCTCCGCGATTCGGTGTGCTGCGCGTTGCGCCGCTTCTCCTTGATTTACCAGGTAGACCTCAAGTGTCGATTGGGCGGGCATCTTGCCCTCGCAATCGATCAATGCAATTAGACGCTCCATGCCCATGGCCCAACCGCAAGCAGCCTGGGGTTTTCCGCCCAATTGCTCGAATAAGCCATCATAGCGCCCTCCCCCGCAAACCGTACCCTGTGCGCCAAGCTTGTCTGTTATCCACTCGAAAACGGTGAGATTGTAATAGTCCAGGCCTCTGACAAGACGGGGATTAATCAAAAAAGGTATGGCTGCATCGTTCAGCGCCTGCTGGATAGCCTCGAAATGTTTCAGCGACGCCTCGCCAAGATACGCGGAGAGTACCGGCGCAGAATCCAGCAAGTCCTTGATCGCGGGGTTCTTGCTGTCGAGCACTCTCAAGGGATTGGTGTGCATGCGCCTGCGCGCATCGGGATCGAGTTGCGCGGCATGCGCTTCGAGATAATCAACCAGTGCCACCCTGTGTAAGCCTCGCTCCTCGGTGCTTCCCAGGGAATTGATTTCCAGTCTGATCCCGGTGAGGCCGAGCAGCCGCCAAAGTCGGTGACACATCAGCAGCATCTCCGAATCTACGTCGGGTCCGGAATATCCCAGTGCCTCCGCGCCTATCTGGTGAAATTGCCGATACCTTCCTTTTTGCGGTCTTTCATGGCGAAACATCGGTCCCATGTAATAGACGCGCTGCGGGCCGCCATACAGCAAACTGTGCTCCATGGCAGCGCGTACCGTCGATGCTGTCGCCTCGGGTCTCAAAGTGAGATGTTCGCCGTTGAGGCTGTCCTCAAAGCTGTACATTTCCTTTTCGACGATATCGGTGGCCTCGCCAATGGCACGGCGAAACAACGCGCTGGGTTCCACCAGAGGCGTACGAATGTTGCGATAGCCGTAGGAGCGCAACCAGAATCTTAGCGTTTGCTCAAGCGCCTCCCAACGTTGCGCTTCGTCAGGAAGAATATCGTTCATGCCGCGCACAGCGCGCAAGTCATTGCTCATTGAAATCAACCGCCCGAAACAACAGATTTAACCTGTATTTCACGTTTTATTTTGCTTATGGAGCGTCGCCCTGCGCCGCCTTCACCATAGTGGTTGGCCACATAGCGCTCCACAATTTCCTGGAACTCCCGTGCTATGGAGGATCCTTTAAGGGTCACGGTTTTGGCGCCATCGACATAAACTGGCGCGACCGGATTTTCTCCTGATCCCGGCAGGCTGATACCGACATTTGCCTGGCGCGACTCACCCGGTCCATTGACCACGCAACCCATGACCGCGACATTCATTTCCTCGACACCGGGATAACGCTGGGACCATATCGGCATCTGCTCACGTAAAAATTTTTGAATCTGCGCGGCCAATTCCTGAAAATAGGTGCTGGTTGTGCGACCACATCCTGGACACGCGATCACCATGGGGGTGAATGATCGCAATCCCATGGTTTGAAGTATTTCCTGCGCAACCGTCACCTCACGCGTCCTATCGCCTCCTGGGTCGGGTGTCAGCGAGACCCTAATGGTATCGCCTATCCCCTCTTGGAGCAGCACCGACATTGCCGCGGTCGATGCGACGATTCCCTTGCTACCCATACCGGCTTCCGTGAGTCCCAGGTGCAGCGGGTAGTCGCATCGCCGTGCCAGTTCCCGATAGACCGCTATCAAGTCTTGCACCCCGCTCACCTTGCAGGAAAGAATAATCGCATCGCCGGATAAGCCTATTTCCTCGGCACGCGCTGCGGATTCCAGCGCCGAGACGATCAAAGCTTCGCGCATCACCGCTTGAGCGGGTGCCGGCTGAGATCTCATGGAATTTTCATCCATCAGCCGGGCGAGCAATTCCTGATCGAGGCTGCCCCAATTCACGCCGATGCGTACCGGTTTCGAATAGCGGCATGCGGTCTCAATCATGGCGGCAAACTGCTCGTCGCGCTTGGCGCCCCTGCCGACGTTGCCTGGATTGATGCGGTACTTTGCCAGGGCCTGAGCGCAATCGGGATAGGCAGTAAGAAGCTTGTGGCCATTGAAATGGAAATCCCCGACAAGAGGCGCCGCGCATCCCATGGCATCGAGACAATCGCGAATTCGCGCGACCTGTGCCGCCGCTTCCGGTGAATTCACGGTAATTCGAACCAGTTCCGATCCTGCCCTCCATAGCTGCGCCACCTGCGAGGCCGTTGCCTGGGCGTCGGCGGTATCGGTATTGGTCATGGATTGCACCAGGACCGGCGAAAAGCACTCAGAGTCACATCCAATAGTGAATTGCGCAACTTTCACCTGACGCGATCGCCGCCGGGTTAGGATATTGGAATTCACGGGAGTCATTCCAGTGTGAACCTGGCAACATCGAACTTGATGTGTTGCGCGAGATCCACCGGTTTATCGCCGTAGGTCACACGAACATTGGTCGCATTGCCGATAATCAGCACGAACGGCGGCGTTCCTTGGACGATGGATTGCGTACCGCCTGGGTTGATCTGGGCGATGAGCGTTCGGCCGCCGCGCTCCTTTACCTCAACCCAGGCATCCTTCTGAAATTCGAAGCGCAGGCGGGGTGCGTCTCGAACACTGGGCGAGACTGGGATGGTCGAGGCCGAAATAGTCGAGACCGGGATAGTCGAGGCTGGGACAGATGGCTTGATCGGAACTGGCTTGATCTGGACAAGAACAGAGGGCGCCGGGTTGTCCTGTATTGGGCTGATGGATACTGGGCTGCTCGGAACTGGGATGACGGTGACGGCCTGTACGCGCTTGCTTGACTCAGTTCCTGGTTCGATCCCAGTATCCGATCCGTTCGCCTGCGCGCTAATGTTCGCAGCTTGCGCGGGCGCAGCTGAAATCCCCCCCTTCACACCGTCTGGCTGGGACATGGGTGCCTGTTCCATGAATGATTGCGGCAGTCCAAAGTGCCACTCATAAACCACTCCCGACACTACCGTCAGCACCGCGACACAAAGCCAGACATAGACTTTCGTTGAGCGCGCCTTACCATCCGGAAACGGGACGCGCGTGGCGCGAAGGTCAGTCGTGATCGGCGAGGGAATATGGCGCTTCTCCATCGCCTCGATAATGGGGGCTGCCTGCGCTCCAACAATTTTCGCGTAGCCGCGAATCATGCCTCTGACAAACGTGGTGCCGGGCAACCTGGCATAGTCGTCACCCTCCAACGCCTCGATCTGTTTGGTCGAATATCTCAGTTGCGCTGCGATCTCGGCGACGCTCATTGCCTTCTTGACACGCTCACGCGCAAGCATCTCCCCCGGACTGGATGATGGGATCTCGTCGCGAGCCAGCTCGCCCAATTCGCTCACTCGTATTTACCTTGCTGGAGGTTTTGAAATTCAGGGGTGCCGGCATATCGCCGCCGCAATTGCTCGGCTAAGTTGGTTTCGGCCGCCTTGTCCCCCAACTTGCGCTCGATACGCAATGCCAGCCAAATAGATTCTGCGGTTGGCTCAATCACGCGGTTGAAATCCGTAATCAAAGTGCGCGCCTGATCGTATTCAGCGCGCCGGTAACGCAGTTGGGCAAGATTGATTCTCGCCGACAGATAGCCCGCGTCGAGCCGCAAGGCACGTTCCAGATATTCGATGGCGTCGCGGTCGTTATTTTTGCGAGCCGCGCATATACCTGCCACCGTATAGGATTTTTGCGGCGCCGGATAAAGCGGATTGCGAATCGCCAAAAGAAAAAACTTCAGGGACAATTCCTCGCGCCCGGATTGGCAAAGAAACCATCCGTAGTTATGATTGGCATCGGAGTCATTTGGAGCGATTCTCAAGGCGCGCTGGAAGCTCTCGTCGGCTTGGAGGTTCTCCTTCAAGTCCATGTGGATCAGCCCGAGCACAGTATAGGCTGGCGCATAGTTCGCATCAGCAGTGATGGCTATGCGCGCCTCCTCCAGCGCGACCCCCATGTTTCCCTGCTCGTAGTAGGCCGAAGCAAGTTCGGCGTGCGCGCGCGCGCGTTCCCGCGGCGGGCCGACTTCACCGATGATGGCCGAAACCTCGGGCGCTTCCATTTGCGACCGGAAGCCTTCATTGCGCTCAACTGGGCCGCCAGCACAAGCGATAGCCAAGAATGCGGCGACACAAACCACTCTGGATTTCAAGCACTTGCTCCGACAAATTTCACGGATCTTCGCGTCCTGTCGATCACCTGGCCCGCAAGTTGTCCACACGCGGCGTCTATATCGTCGCCGCGCGTCTTCCTGACCGTTGTAACTATGCCGGCTCCATTGAGCGTTTGGGCAAAGCCCCAGATAGATTCGTGCGAAGAGCGCCTGTAGTTGGATCCCGGAAACGGATTGAAAGGAATCAGGTTTATTTTGCAAGGCACTTGCAGAACAAGTTCGATCAACTGTTCCGCGTGTAGAGGCGTGTCGTTGATGCCATCGAGCATGACATACTCGAAGGTCACGAAATCGCGCGGCGCCCGATCCAGATATCGCAGGCAAGCGTCCAAAAGCAAGCGCAGCGGGTATTTGCGGTTGATTGGCACCAGTTGGTCACGCAACGCGTCAGTAGGCGCATGCAAAGAAACCGCGAGCGCCACCGGACAGGCGTCCCGCAAGGCGTCGATGGCGGGCACGATGCCCGAAGTTGACAGCGTTACCCGGCGACGCGATAAACCATAGGAATTGTCATCGATCATCAGTCGCAATGCAGCGACGGTATTGTCGAAATTGAGCAGAGGTTCTCCCATGCCCATGAGAACCACGTTGCTGATGGGTCGCTCCCTGCCCTGCGAACCACCCAACTCGCGGTTGGCGATCCAGAGCTGGCCGATTATTTCCGCGACAGTAAGGTTACGATTGAATCCCTGCTTACCGGTGGAGCAAAAGCTGCAATCGAGCGCGCAGCCGGCCTGCGTTGAAACACACAAGGTACCGCGGTCGGTCTCGGGAATGAAAACCGATTCAATGGCGCTGCCACCTTCGACCTCCAGCAGCCATTTATGCGTGCCATCGGTCGATACTCCGGAACGAATTATTCGCGGTGCCCTGATCTCGGCGCAAACGGCCAGTCGTTGACGAAAATCCTTCGCCAGATCGGACATGCTGGCGAACTCACCCACCCCCGCGCGATGAATCCATCGCTGCAGCTGCCGGGCACGAAATGGCTTTTCACCCAGGTCGTCGATATACCGGGCGAGGCCATCGCCATCGAGATCCAGGAGGTTTTGCGGCATTAGCGGGAGAATACCTCTAGGCTGGGAAAGAAATATCCGATTTCGGTACGTGCCGTATCCGCAGCATCGGAACCATGTACTGCATTGGCGTCGATACTATCCGCGAAATCCGCTCGAATTGTGCCTTTTGCGGCTTTTTTCGGATCGGTTGCCCCCATTAATTCCCGATTCTTGGCTATGGCGTCCTCACCTTCCAAAGCCTGAACCAGAATAGGCCCAGAAATCATAAACTTGACCAAGTCCTGGAAAAACGGCCTATCGCGATGAACTGCGTAAAATCCTTCGGCCTGCTGCACCGACAAATGGGTCATACGCGCGGCTATTACTTTCAGGCCAGATCCCTCGAATCGGGAAATAATCTGGCCGATGACGTTTTTTGCCACGGCATCGGGTTTAATAATAGATAGGGTTCTTTCAACTGCCATTCTGATTCTCCAAGTAACATTACAAGCGCTATATCACGATGTGAGTCGTAATCTTTTCCACTGATCCGCAATCTGTGCGTCCGGTCCGTAATCTGTACGTCCGATCCGTATTCTGTGGCACTGATCCGCGATCTGTTCGACCTAACCGTGACCTGTGCCAATTATCCATGATCGCCATGGTCAATTGACCAGATTAGACGCTACATTGACCGGATTTGACGCCACAAATGGCGGCAGAAATCATCGCTAACTTTCTATTTTATCAGGGTTTTGCGGCATTGTGAGCGCTTATTGGGCGGTTCACAATATGTCGCGCTTATTGGCCCGCATTAATTATCCAATTGAGGGGCTGAGACTTAATTCAGTTCAAACGGAATTTGTCTGCAATACGTTGCAAGGCACTTCGTCTGCCCAAACTAGTTGAGGTGAACACATGCAGCAATCGCACAATTCAGCTGCCGAAATTAACTCAACTGTCAGCCTTCTTTCAGGCATTGAAATCCATCCTCAATTAAAGTCCGTATCGCAGTCTGTTTCCTCCTCGATGCGCGGGGCCCCTCTAGGCACCCGCGCTTTTTTTTGTGCTGCTTTTGGTGCTCGTTTTTTTTCGAATTCTCCAGGCTCGCAAGTTACATCCGCGAACAGACATCCTCGATTCGCGTGCTACTCTCATCTCGACATCTTTTTTTGCGAAAAACGTATGCGAGTTCTGCTTGTAGAGGACGACAAGGCGCTGGCGGACGGACTGCTGCGAACCTTGCGGGGCAGCGGTGGCTACGCCGTTGACCACGCCGCCACCGGTGAATTGGCCTTGAAAGCCGCTGCGGAAGAGAAATTCGATCTCATTGTCCTGGACATCGGTCTTCCCGGCATCAGCGGATTCGAAGTACTGGATAAATTGCGGGCCAACCAGTATCGAGGCAGCATTCTCATATTGACCGCCAGGGACGCCGAATCCGATCGCGTCAAGGGTTTGGATCTGGGCGCTGACGATTACGTGACCAAACCTTTTTCGCTGCCCGAATTCGAAGCGCGCGTTCGCGCGCTCATCCGTCGAAGTCAGGCGATTCATACACCCGTGCTCTCATTTGGGCGTCTCAAGCTACACACAGTTGCCAAGCGCGCGCAAATCGACAACGAGGATATCGAACTCACGCCGCGCGAGTGGAGTGTGCTGGAGTATCTGCTAATGCACGCCGGACAGGTGATCAGCAAAGATCAAATGCTGGAGGCTCTGTGCAGTTGGGACTCTTCCCTCACCCATAACACCATCGAAGTCTACGTATCGCGAATCAGATCGAAGCTCGAAAAGGCGGAAATCAACATTCGCACCGTCAGAGGTTTTGGCTACATGGTTGAAGATCCCGATGGCGGCCCCAGATAGCTTAAGGCGACTGCTTACGCTGTGGCTGGTGGCGCCGCTTCTGGCGTTAATTCTGGTTTCCGCGATACCCGGTTATTTTCTTGCGGTGCGCGCGGCCAACGATGCGTACGACAACGGACTTCTCGATCCGGCCACGGCAATCGCCAACTATGTGCGCGAGAATGAGGATGAAACCGAGGTGATCGTGCCTCCCGCGGCGATTGATGCCTTGCGCATCGATACCATCGACAAGATTTTTTTTCAAGTCACAGGTCCGGACCGAGACGCGATCGCCGGCAACGCGGACATTCCCAGACCCGCGACCGACATGGACAACACCGGCCAATTGATCTATAGCTCGGCTATCGACGGGCAAGCCGTTCGCGTCGCCGCCATTTCCATTCCGCGCCGCAACGGCA
The DNA here is from genome assembly GCA_945897475.1 of Bordetella parapertussis. GTDB lineage: Bacteria > Pseudomonadota > Gammaproteobacteria > Burkholderiales > SG8-39 > 2-02-FULL-62-17. The sequence goes on along the minus strand of CAMDFL010000010.1, from coordinate 4,993 downwards.
ATGTGCTGGTGCAGGTCGCCGAAACGACGCTCAAGCGCGACCGCCTGGTTCAGGACATTCTGCTTGGCGCCCTCACCCCCGCGGTTCTGGTTGCCTGCATGGCAGCTATCCTGTTCTGGTTCGGAATTAGGCGCGCTCTGTCTCCATTGGAACAACTACGAGACCAGATCGAGCATCGCTCCCCTGGCGAGCTTGGACCAGTTTCTGACAGCGGCGCCCCACTGGAGGTCAAGCCCCTGGTGGGCGCGATCAATGATTTGCTTGCACGACTGGCGCAGGCACTGGAAGCGCAACAACGTTTTATCGCAAACGCGGCCCATCAGTTGCGCACTCCACTTGCGGGATTGCGCACGCACGTGGAGCTAATGCGCCGCGAAGCAAGCAAATCCGGATCGCCAACCCTGATCGATATGATCGCAAGTGAAACCGAGCGCGCCAGCCATCTTGCCAACCAATTGCTGACTCTGGCCCGGGCAGAACCGGGTAGCAGCCTGCCTATCGCGCGCGTTTCCATGGATTTGCGCGACCTGGTATCGCAAAGCGCGCAAGCCTGGGTGCCGCGGGCCATGGCGCGCAATTTGGATCTGGGTTTTGATTTAAACGAGGCGAAGATACAGGGTGACCCGCAACTGCTGCGCGAACTCCTCGCCAACCTTCTGGATAACGCGCTGATTCATACCAGAAGTGGCGGACATGTCACCGCCAGAACGCGCAGTGAATCCGGCCATGCGCTTCTGGAAATCGAAGACAATGGTCCGGGGATCCCTGCGTCCGAGCGGGAAAAGGTATTCGAGCGCTTTTATCGCCTCCCCGGAACCAGCGCCGAAGGCGGCGGTTTGGGCTTGGCCATCGTGCGCGAAATTGCCGATAGGCACGGCGCGCAGGTTATCTTAGGCACCGCAAGCACCGGCCAAGGCTTATCGGTGCGGGTCAGTTTTCGTCAGGAGAATCACGTCAGGAACAAACTCGACCGGGACAATCGCGGCCAGAACAGACTTGGATAAAACTACCGCCCGCATTAACGATTTCGCATTAACGATTGCGCATCAACTATGTAAAAGTCTGCCACGACACGATTAATCCACGCTCACCAGGGGCAGCTCGCCATTCGAACGCCTCGCCAAGCCCTGGAACGCAGACCAGATGTTCACCACAGAATAGCAGCGGTTGACTCATCCTGCGCCATGGTGGCGTGCCTTTTTCCTGCCAGAGATTTTTCAGTGTTCGATACGGGCGCTGAGCGTCCACACGCAGGCGTTCCCCACCCCGACGCAGGCGCACTGTCACCGGCGCCATGCGCAATTTTGTAACGCTGAGACCACGCCCTTCTTCAGGTTTGAAATTGAGCAGCCCGTTCAAGGCCGTCAAAGGAAGGCAAGGCTCGCCATTCCAAGACTCGCTCTGAAACAGGCGTGAATCCGTGGCGCGATTTTTCTCGATAAAAATCCTGTTGCGATAGCGCCGCAACACGACACCATTCCACTCGATACAAATGTTACTGTCCTGCCTGGGTTCACGCAGTTGTGTCCAAATTTCACGAAGGAAGGAAAACCCGGGAACCGGAATTCCACGAAGATGGCAGTACGCACGCAGAGCGTTGCGTGCACGCGCCTCGCCAAGATCGCGCAAGCCAGGAAGATCCAGCGCGTCGTCATTCTCAATCAAGGCAATGTCCTGGCCTCCGAGTTGCAGCAGCAATTCCGATGCTTCGGCCAGTAAGCCCGCAGACCGGGAGATCATCGTAGCCACATGCGGATAACGTTCTGCCAGCACTGGCACGACCCGGTGGCGAACAAAGTTGCGATCCAGCGCTACATTGGAATTGCTGTCGTCCTCCACCCATTCCAGGCCGCGCGAACGAACGAATTCCTCGATCTCGGTACGGCTTACATCGAGCATGGGCCGCAGCACACGCGCCGATCCTCGCGATTGACTTGAGCGGGAATTGAATTGAAATGCGTTGGCGGCCATGCCTGCGAGCCCTGCGGGTCCCGCTCCCCGCATCAATTGTAGAAGCAAGGTCTCCGCCTGATCGTCGCGGTGTTGCGCGAGAACCAGGAAATCCGATTCATGCGAGAGCAGCGCCGACCATCGAACCGTCCTAGCGGCCGCTTCGGGGCCAAGATGCCGATACGAAGCGACATCGACGTTTTCCTGGGCGAACGCAATGCCAAGCCGCAAGCAAACGCTCTTGCAGAACAGCGCCCACTGATCGGCCTTTGAACTGATGCCATGATTAACATGCACCGCTCGCATGGAAAATCGACGCGACGACGCCAGTTCCACGAGGATATGTAAGAGGCAGATCGAATCGATTCCCCCGGACAGGCCAAGCACCACATGCGCGCCAGGAAACAAGGATTCGCCAAGGCGGCCGGCAACATGCGAGACGAGGTCAGCGGGGCGCGGTTTCCTTGAATTTTCCATAGCCCATCAGACGCTCGAAACGTTGCCCCACCAATTCTGACGGACTCATGCCGGCCAGGCTCTTCAAGGCATCCTGCAATGCCTTTTTTACGTTTAGCGCGCTCGCTGCGGGATCGCGATGCGCGCCACCCAAGGGTTCTGCAATGATCTTGTCGATCAATCCCAGTGTCTTCAAGCGGCTTGCCGTTATACCCAAGGTTTCAGCAGCCTCGGGCGCCTTGTCAGCCCTTTTCCATAGAATTGACGCGCAACCCTCCGGAGAAATTACCGAGTAGGTCGAATACTGCATCATCATCACCACGTCGCCCACCGCAACTGCAAGCGCACCACCAGATCCGCCCTCGCCAATGACAATACTGACGATGGGAACACGCAACTCGGCCATCACGTATAAGCTGCGCCCGATCGCCTCGGACTGTCCACGCTCCTCGGCGTCGATTCCCGGATAGGCGCCAGGGGTGTCCACGAAGGTCACCACTGGCATCGCGAATTTCTCGGCCAAACGCATCAGGCGCATGGCCTTTCGGTAGCCCTCGGGTCGAGGCATACCGAAATTGCGAAGGATCTTCTCCTTGGTATCGCGGCCCTTCTGATGTCCGATGACCATCACCGATCGGCCACCAAAACGCGCAAGGCCTCCAACCATCGATGGATCATCAGCAAACGCCCGGTCGCCGTGCATTTCCTCGAATTCGGTAAACAAATTCGAGACGTAATCCAGGGTATAGGGCCGCTGAGGATGGCGCGCGACCTGCAATGACTGCCAAGGCGTGAGCTTGGCGTACAAACCCTTGGTAAGAGCCTGACTTTTCTTTTGCAGACGCTGAATTTCCTCGGAAATATCGATCGCAGAATCGTCCTGAACGCAACGAAGCTCTTCGATCTTGGCTTCCAGCTCGGCAATCGGCTGTTCGAAATCCAGGAAGGTCATTTTCACGCGGACAGGTGGCGCCTCAAGCGACGCGTTTCGTTGTGAGGCGCCAATTTTATCCGATTGGGTGTGAGGCTATCGAAATCTGAAATATAAACGGTGATCAAATTGCACCAAGGATGAAAAACCCGCTTTGATAAAAATACCGTGCTCAATATTCCACCGGCACCGGGTCGAGGCTGCGCCACAAATACCAGGTCGCCACCGAGCACCAGGGTGCCCAGTTCGCGGCAATGGCACCAATTCGCTTGCTCGATAGCGGGCGATTTTTGCCATAGTGCAAGCGAATCGCGTTCTGCAATCCAAGATCATCCAGCGGCAATACGTTGGGTCGCAGCAATTGAAAAATCAGAAACATTTCCGCGGTCCATCGACCGATGCCGCGCACCTGGACTAGGTTTTCAATGACGGCCTCGTCGGCCCACAACGGCCAATCGTTCACGCTGAGACTACCGTTTTGAAAATTATCGGATAAACCATGCAAATACTCGCATTTGCGCGCCGACAAACCACAGGCGCGAAGCGTGGTGATGTCCAAGCTCAGGATTGCCTCGGGTGTCACCACCTTGGCCGCGACTGCAAGGCGATCCCATATGCTTTGCGCAGCTTTCACCGAAATCTGCTGGCCCACAATCGATCGTGCCAATGTGAAAAAGGCATCGCCGCGCTGTGACAAGGAAGTTTTCGGGTAGGCGCGAATAATGGCGCCCATTACCGGGTCGTTACGAGCCAACGCTCGCTTGGCTCGCTGCCAATATTCTGGGGGCACTCCGTCTATACCGATGCCTCGACTAAAGGCAGCACGCGGCTGTGCGAGGACACATGGGGCGATAAGAAGCCCATCTGGTCCGCGAGTATGCGGCGATTGGTCAGAATGAGGTACTCCGCTTTGTTTGGAACGTAGGGCGCATATAACAATTCCAGCCCGGATTCCTCGGGTGTGCGATTGCGCTTTTGACCATTGCAGTGGCGGCAGGCGGCAACCACGTTCATCCAGGTGTCACGGCCGCCGCGGGAAACCGGTCTGATGTGATCGCGCGTCAGTCTGAGGAAATTGAATTCGTCTCCGCAATAGGCGCACAGATGGCGGTCGCGGCGAAACAATTCCCGATTATTGAGCGGCGGAGTCTGATTAAAGCCCTTCATCGCCATTGCTTTGCCTCTGATGGCGATGATTGAGTTCGCAGTGATGGAGGAGCGCACGCCAGTCGCCCGGCTAATACCTCCATAGACGGTGAACGCGGCCTCACCCAATGACCAGGCAACCAGATTTTTAGCGTAGTAAAAACAAGCCTGCTGCCAGGATATCCAGCGGTTGGGTATCCCGTTATTGTCCAAGGTCAAAATGAGTGGAGCATCAGCCATGTCGGTCTAGTCCCTCTTTACCCTCACGGTCCGCCATCAAGCTCTATCGTTACTCCAAAAATACTTGTCCAAACAAATGCGTACGAGGGATTGTGCCGTAATTTTCGAAGTTTGGGTATCCGCTTAGATACGCTTAGATACGCTTAGATACGACTGTGCTTAGATACGACGCTCAGACACGCTTTAGATGGTCGCACACCAGAGATTCCAGACCGTGTTGGAATTCAACTGCTCCGCAGCTTGGTTGACCCAACCCTGAAGCAAGGCAGA
>CAMDFL010000009.1 GCA_945897475.1 Bordetella parapertussis | reverse complement strand
GCAGCCCACCCTGGTGCTGCGCTCCCAGGATGAGCCGCGAACCAAGGAGCAGGCGTCGCTGATGACCCTGTCGATCGCCGATCGCACCTGGGAACTTGCCGTGTATCCGACCGCAGCCTATGCGTCGGAGAGCCGAGCGTGGATCGCCTCGGGCGTCGCTGTGCTGGGGCTGTTGTTGGCGGCGATGCTGCAGCTATTGTTGCTGCTCACCAGTGGACAAAGTGTCAGCGTCAATCGCCTGCTGAGCCGGCAAAGCAGGGAACTGAAGGCGAAAGAGATAGAGTTGCAGCAGCGTAACGTCCTGGTTAATACACTCTTTGATCTAAGTCCCGACGGGTTTGTTGTATTCGGCGCTGAGGGCAGGGTCAGTTTTGTCAACCCGGAGTTTTGCCGTATGAGCGGCATTGCATTAGAGGAAGTCCACGGGGCTTCGATTGCCAGCCTGGATCAGCGGCTGCGCCAGTGCGCCGTCGATCCAGAAGGCTATACCTCGATCGAGGCGCTGTTCGTCGCGGACGCATCTGGCAAGCAGAAGCTGGAACTGGCCCGGCCCAGCAAGCGTGTGCTGCAGATAGCGGGCATTGTCACCAAGGGCGCTGGCGAGGAGCGATTCGCTTATTTTCGTGACATCACCCGCGAAGCGGAAGTCGATAGCGTGAAAACCCAGTTCGTCGCCCATGCCGCCCATGAGTTGCGCACCCCGATGGCATGCATCTACGGCTTTGCCGAACTCCTGATGGACCGGGAGTTCGACCTGGAGACGCGCAATGACATGCTAGCCAGCATCTACCGCGAGACCGAATGGTTGATTGTCATCCTCGACGAATTGCTCGACTTGGCGCGTATCGACGAGCGTCGTGGCCTGGACTTGCAGATTGAAGCAGTGGATCTGCCTGCGATCCTTGACGAAGTGGTCGCGGCAATGAAGATCGATGCCGGGCTTTGGCCGCTCGTCGTCGAAGTCCCGGACTTGTTGCCGCTGGTGCGGGCCGATGTGAGGAAACTGCGCCAGATAGTGAGCAAGGTGCTTGCCAACGCGGTGAAGTTTTCCCCCAAGGGAGGCGGCATCAGTATCGGCTACCAGGTGCAGAATAAGGGCGAAAGCAGCTTCGTGGGGATCATCATCACCGACCAGGGCATCGGCATGACCCAGGGGCAGCTTGCCCACATAGGCGAACGCTTCTACCGCGCCGATACCAGCGGCGCCATCCCCGGCTCCGGCCTGAGTCTGAGCATCGCCAAGGAAACCATCGAAATGCTGGGTGGATCGATGGCAGTCTCCAGCACCTTCGGCGGCAGCACCAGCGTCACACTTTGGTGGCCGGTGTGGCAACACGCAGCGCTACAGCAGGACGGCGGTTCGCCTTCGCAGAAGGGCAGCGCCTTGCTTGCGAGCACTGCCGGGCAAACATCTTCGGTCTAAGCTGCGGTGGCCTGACAAACGCTGCGCCAAGTGCTTGGCGCAAAAGCATCGCCAACTAAAGGTCGAGCCCCACATCGAGCGCGGGCGCGCTGTGGGTGAGCCATCCAGAGGAAATCAGATCCACGCCGGTAGCGGCAATGGCATTCACCGTCTCCACGGTGATCCCGCCCGAGGCCTCGGTGAGCATGCGCCCGGCGACGCGGACGACCGCGTCGGCCATCTGCGCGACCGTCATGTTATCGAGCAGCACCGCGTCGGCGCCGGTGGCCAGGGCTTCGTCGAGCTGCGCCAGTGAGTCCACTTCCACTTCAATTTTCACCAGGTGCCCAACCGAAGCGCGTACGCGCTCGATTGCCTGGCGCACCCCGCCTGCGACCGCCACGTGGTTGTCCTTGATGAGAACCGCGTCGTCCAGTCCGAAGCGGTGATTGCTGCCGCCGCCTGCACGGATGGCGTGCTTCTCGAGTATCCGCAGGCCTGGGGTGGTCTTGCGGGTACAGACGATGCTCGCCTTATGCGGTCGCGCCGCCTCGACCAGGGCCGCGGTTGCGCTGGCCACCCCGGAGAGCTGGCCGATGAAATTGAGCGCGACCCGCTCGCCGGCGAGAATCGCCCGCGCAGGGCCTTTCAGGCGAATGATGACCTCGCCGCGTTTGATCGGCGAGCCATCGGGCTTCTCCACCGTCACCATGACTCTTGGATCGAGCAGATGAAACGCCAATACCGCGGCGCCGGTGCCGGCCACCACGCCGTTTTTGCGCGCCGCGATCACGCCTTCAATGATTGAATCGGATGAGACGATGGCATCGGTGGTGATGTCACCTGCGCGACCCAGGTCCTCGCGAAGCGCCTCCCGGACTATGGGTTCGATCAGTAGCGGCAGCAGGGGTGCGGGCAAAGCCATGGGTTTCCTTTCAACCGGGGGCATGAACCGGGGTTCGGCGCCATGCGGGCCACGCGATGCGACTTAACGCAGCGCGAGCATTCTCTCTATGGGCAGGCGCGCGCGTTCGGCGATCGCCGGGTCGATGATCACTTCATGCGTCATAGTCTCCAGCGCATGGCGAATTTTCGGCAGGGTGATGCGATTCATGTGCGGGCAGAAATTGCAAGGCTGAACGAACTCGAGATCGGGATACTGCGCCGAGACGTTGTCGGCCATCGAGCATTCGGTGACCATCATGACGCGCTTGGGTCGATTCTTCTCAACGTAATCGATCATTGCCGCGGTCGATCCGGAAAAATCCGCGGTTGCGATCACCGCTGGCGAACACTCCGGATGCGCGAGCACAGTGATGCCAGGGTGGCTCTCGCGCAATTGCTCGACATCGTTTGCGGTGAATTTTTCATGCACCTCGCAGCGACCCTTCCAAGTGATGATACGCACACCGGTCAGAGCTGCGATGTTCTGCGCCAGGTACTCGTCGGGAATGAATATGACTTCCGGCACGCCAAGGCTCTCCACCACTTTCTGCGCGTTGGCCGAAGTACAGCAGATATCGCTCTCCGCCTTCACATCCGCGCTGGTATTGACATAGGTGACCACGGGGACGCCGGGGTGCAAAAGGCGCAAGCGGCGCACGTCCGCGCCGGTGATCGACTCGGCCAGAGAACATCCGGCTTCCGGGTCGGGGATCAGTACGATGCGCTCTGGATTCAAAAGCTTGGCGGTTTCCGCCATGAAGTGAACGCCGCACAGCACAATCACCTTGGCGCGGCTGTTCATGGCCTCGCGGGCGAGGGCGAGCGAATCACCGACGATATCCGCCACCCCATGGAAGATTTCCGGGGTCTGGTAGTTGTGAGCGAGGATGACGGCATCGCGTTCGCGTTTCAGACGCAGGATCGCATCGATATCCACCGCGTAGCGCGGCCATTTGAACGCAGGCACCACACGCCGCATGCTCTCGTAGATGTGCGCCGTCCGGCGGGCGACGGCCGGATCGATCCCGGCGAATACATTTTCAGCGGTTTGCATGCAACGCCTCTTATTCTCACATTAAGAATTAATAGGGGACAAAAAACTCAGCGTCGTGGCTGAGGAGGGGCGAAGTATAGCTGACTAATTCTTATTGTGAGTATTAAGTGTGGAGTGAAAAAGGGGGCACGCCCCGAATGGCACTTACCTAAGGGTTTTTGGCTCGCCCCCTGCTGCCGCTCAGGGGCAGCCGCGCCAGCGGCGCGGGCATCTCGGGCAGGACTTCGCGCCGGTAGCGCAACAGGCGCGCGGGCCGGCCGGCGGTTTCGGGCGCCAGTTGCCCGGTCTCCTCCACCAGTCGCTGGCTTTCCACCAAACGGCGAAAATTGGGTTTATGCAGTTGCAATCCCGCCAGCGCCTCCACCGCGCGCTGCAATTGCAGAAAGGTGAAGGTTGGCGGCATCAGCTCGAAGGCTACAGGCCGGTACTTGATCTTGCCGCGCAAGCGCGCCAGCGCCGTGGCGAGCACTCGGCGGTGATCGGCGAACATGCCGACCCCATCGGCTAAGGCATCGCTCTGGCTGGCCCAGGTGGGTACGTGATCGCGATGTGCTTCGGCAACGAGGCCAATTTCATACAAGAGTTCATAGCGCTCCAGTACGCGTTCTTCGTTCCAGGGGCGCCCACCTGAGGCAAAGCTCGCGCGCCCGCGCTCTTCGCGCAGACGGCGTTCCGCGGCCGTGGATCCATCGGCGACCCAGCGGCGCAACTGCGAGTCGATTTGAGTTAAAACGAGCGGACGGCCCGCGCGCCAATCTTCCCAGGGGAAATAGCGATAGGCACTGCGCCAGGCGGCCCCGGCATAGCGAGCCGGCTTTAATTCACGCACCAGGGTGAGATAGCCGATCGACAAGGTGCGGCCCCCGCGGGTGCGATTGCGATCGCCAAAGGTATATAACTGTTCGACATAGCCAAGCAGTTGTCCTGTCTGGCGCTCTACCCACGAGCGCAGCCCCGCCCCGAGTGTGCGATGCGCGGATTCGAGCGGCCCGGAGGGCAGGCCCTCCAGCTTGCCGCTCTCGGGGTGAACCACCAGGACCTGCGGTTCGTCGGCGGCGATACCGATAATCACCGCGCTCAATTCGACGTCCGGGTTGGTTTCTTTGCTGGGCACTTATTTTCCCGCCTGTGAGGATTGCCCGGCATGATATCTCGGCGCGCCTAGGTGAAAGCAAATCTGATGTCAACAAACCAGGCATCAACAAACCAGGCATCAACAAACCCGATATCAGCACACCATGAGCAGGCAAATCATGGAGGCGACGCGCCAAACAACGCCTTGAACTGCGGTAGCATGCGCCCCGAGGAGGAAACGCTATGATTCGTGAATTCATCGGCGCCGGGTTTATCGCATGGGCTGTGTCTGTTGCCCCATGGGCGAATGCGCAGCCGGCTGCTTTCTACAAAGGCAAAACGGTCAATATCATTTGCCCCACTGATACCGGCGGGTCCTTGTATGAGTACTCGCTGCTGGTATCCAATCATCTGGGCAGGCATATTCCCGGTGGCGCCAAGACCGTGGCGCAAACGCGTCCTGGCGGTGGCGGGGTGACTGCGTCCAATTTCATGGGACGCAATGCGCCCAAGGACGGTTCCACGATCGCATTGATGCATACCGGCGCGCTGTTGATGCCCATGACCAGTGGCGCGGCGAGCTACGATCCGCGCAAGTTTGCTTGGATCGGTTCGGTGGCGGTGCGTTCTTATGTGGGCGCGGTGTGGCATACCGTGCCGGTGAATAGCCTGGATGACATCAAAACCCGCGAAGTGATTTTTGGAGGCTCGGGCACCGGCTCGCCTTCGTATCAATATCCGGTGTTCCTCGCGCATATCACCGGCGCGAAGCTGAAAGTCATTCCCGGCTACAAGAGTGGCGGTGAAACCAATCTCGCGTTGGAGCGCGGCGAAGTACAGGGGCGCGGCAATTTCTACGAGGGTTTTCTTGCCACCAATGCCGATTGGGTGAAGGACAAGAAAGTGAAGTTCATATTCAAGATGGGGCCGGATCACCCGGATCTGGCCCATGTGCCGCCGGCGAGCAAATACGCGACGACGCCCGCTCACCAGCAGATGCTGCGCGTACTGGAGGCGCCACTGGCATTGGGCACTGCTTTCTATGTGCCGCCAGATATCCCTTCGGACCGCCTGGCGGCCTTGCGCGACGCCTTCCTGAAAATGCTGGTCGACCCGCAATTCAAGGCGGAGGCGGACAAGATGGGCGTGTTCATCAATCCACGCAGCCATACAGAGGTTGCCGAGGTGGTGAACAAACTCTATGAGACGCCCAAGCAACTGATGGCCGAGCTCGAGGCAATCATCGCGCCCAGAAAGTAGCTGTCACGGGCCACGGTTTATTACAAAATAAAATAGATAATCGCGGTCAATGGCCGTCAATAATCCATCCGCCTACGCCGCAAGGCAATGCACGGCGTACTTTTTTACAAAAACGATGTTGTTGCTATCGACGATGGCCTCGCGAGCGGCCGCGCCTAATTCTGGATTATCCGCAAGCGCCCAAATGAGGGTATGGGTATCCAGTAACAGATTCACGATGCGGGTTTTGCGTAAAACGCTTCTGCCAATTCGGGCGGCAAGGTATCGAAATCCTGCGCCATTTTCACCTTCCCGGACCAGGTTCCGCCGAGTTTGCGCGGTGTCGTATCGACACGATAGGGGACCAGCATGGCCACTGGCTTGCCAGCCTTGCCGATGATGACTTTATGTCCCTTTTCAACCTGCGCGATCAAGGAGGAAAGACTGCTTTTTGCTTCTGAAATATTGATGATTTGCATGGATTTTGACTCTTGGTAACAGCTAGTCAGGTCAGGTCTGGTCTGGTTGTCAAATAGGCTTGTCGGTATGTTGAGACGCCCGCTAGCAAAGGGTTTGCGGTCTTTATGGGGATTGAGAAGCGACCCGGGCGCTCGGGCTCACCATTACGCATTCGTTGCTGATCAGCGGCCGACCGGTCGACGTGCTCGATCTGGAATCGGCGGATGGTGCAATTCTCGGCTGCGCGCTCATGCGCGCAGGACGACAGTTAAGCGGCGACGAAACCTCAGAGCACTTGCAGAAACGGCAACAGGGCGCGCCCTATGCCGAATACAAAACCAAACACCGGAACACCAACGAAGCTAAGCAGCATCAAACCCAGCAGCGCCATGTTGCCGTAGCGCGCATTGAAATCGCTGTACACGATGGCGCCTCGATTACTCAGAAAATAAGGCAGGATATAGTGGCCATCCAGCGCACCCAGCGGGATCAGGTTGAATAGCATCAGGATCAGGTTGATCGTCGCGAGGTAATAGAAGAATATTTCCGCCCCGGGGTTTTGTAGAAAGCCCCAGCCTGCCTGCATGCCCAAGCTGTAGACATTCACCGTGACGAATGCCACGATGAGATTCATCCCCGGCCCCGCCGCCGCCACCCAAAGCGATGCCCAGCGGGAGGTGAAATTGCGCGGGTTGGTGAGCACCGGCTTGGCCCAGCCGAACCCGACCAAGACCACCATCAACAGGCCCATCGGATCGATGTGGTTCCAGGGGTTGATGGTCAGGCGCCCCATTCGCTGCGCGGTATCGTCGCCAAACAGCTTGGCGCTGGCGGCGTGGCCGAACTCGTGGAACGAAAGCGAGATCACCAGGGCGATCACGATAAGGGTGAACAGCGCGAGTTGACCGCCGAGCAGCAGGCTCAGCATTGCTCGATCCCGCCGGGAACAAGGAGCTTCAAAGAGTCTCCGTGCCGCGCACTTGCATCGATTCGCGCAAGCTGCGTCCATAGCGCGGGTCGATATGCACGTCGATCACGCATGGCTTGCCGCTGCGAACCGCGGCAACACCGCGCGTGATCGCGTCGGCCAGATCTTCGACACGCGTAACCGGCCCGATGCCGAGAACTCCTTGGCCTTCAACGATTTTCGCGATATCGGGCGCGGGATGGTCGATGCCTTGACCGATCCAGCGGTTGCCGGGATTGCGTCCGCGTTTCAGCGCCACGCCTTCCTGATGCAGCTCATCGTTATAGTAGGAGCGATTGTTGGCGATGATGGCCAGCATCGGAATTTCATAACGTGCGGCGGTCCAGAAGGCATTGATTCCCATCAGGCAATCACCATCTCCCAAGATACCCACGGTAAGACGCTCGCTGCCTTTCAAGGCCAGGGCCGCGCCAATAGTCAGGCCAGGGGAGGAACCAATGCCGCCGCCGCCGTCCTTGCCCAGATAATCGAGGTGATGGCGATGCGGCCACATGTCGATCGGCCAGCCGCGCGCCAGCGATGCAAAGGTGACGGGCTGCTCGCCGACGGCTTGCGCAAGCGCTTGCGCAATGTGTCGGATATTGAGTTTGTCGCTAGTTTCATTTGCCGCCGGTGCGATCTTCCTCGCGGGCAGTGGCGCGGGCGATTGGTGATTCGCCAGCGCGGTGAGTAAATCCATGACGGCTTCGTCGGGGTCGCCATACAAATGCACGTCGATGGGCGGCAATTCCAGATGCTCCTTGCCAAATCCGTTATGCAATTGCATGTCTTGCCCGGCGTGTATCACGGTGGCCGGTGGCGATGCGCGATCGAATGCGACTTGCAGCGCGCCGCCCAGATCGTTCCAATCCAGGGACAGAATCACGTCAGCGTTTTTAAGTGCATCGATGGCAGTCTTTGACAGGTTATTGAACGGCTGTCCGAGATGCAAAGGATGATCGGTAGGCACCATGCACCCGGCCTTGAGATCGGAGAGCATGCCGGCACCCAGTTTTTCCGCGAGCGCGACGCGGCGATTCCAGTCCTCGGCGGAGCGGCGCAGACGACCAAATAAAATCACTGGTTTCTTCGCGCGCGACAGTGCCTCGGCAGCTTGTCGTACCGCATCCGCGGAAGGACGCGGCCCTGGCGCCGGACGAAAACGTTTCGGATCGGGTAGCGCGATCTCCTCCTCGAGCGCGCCTTCCTGAATGGTGGCATCCAGACACACATAGGTCGGGCCGCGCGGCGCGGTGGCGGTCTGTTGCCACGCACGCAGAATCGATTCGGGGATTGCCGCGGCTGAGCCGGGTTGATCGTCGTACTTCACAAAATTGCGAATCAACTGACCTTGATCCTGCGCGGTATGCAGCCAATCGATATTGGGGCGGCGCAGCGTCGCATCCACCGGGCCGGTCGCGCCGAGAATCAGCATCGGCTGGCGATCGCACCACGCATTGAAGATACCCATCGCACCGTGCAATAAGCCGACGTTGCTGTGCAGCGCCACTGCCATCGGTTTGCCGCTTGCCTTGGCATAGCCATGTGCGATCGAGACGGCGTGGTCCTCGTGAAGACACATGATGATCTCGGGCATTCGATTGCCCAGATGATTCACCAGGCTATCGTGCAGGCCACGATAGCTGGCGCCGGGGTTGAGCGAAATATAGGGAATCTCCAGGCGCCGCAACATCTGCGCGGCGATATCCGATCCCCAACCGATATTGGGATCGATGTCGCTGGGTTCGTCGATGCGTGTGGTGGCGGGTTTTGGCAGGGCGCTCATGGGAATCGGCCTATCGTGATCTAGAGGTGGGCTGATTGTAATGGTGAAATAGAACGGTGATCTCAAGCGGTGATCTCAAGCGGCGATCTCAAGCGGCGATCTCAATCTGGACCGCTTCGGCTATGGCATCGCACCGGTCACGGGGGCTTGCCAATCTTAGTCAGGGCACAAGATGGGTTTTACCCGGACACTAGCTGCGATAAAATGGACTAACATAGCTCGATGAACAATGGCATTGCGTTACAGTGACGTGGCAATACGGCAAGCGCCTGTTTGACTGTCGCAACAGCGATGTTTGACTGTCCCAACAGAGACGTTTTGCACCGATGTCCGCCATGGCCGCAAGGAGAGAAACATCATGGACCAAAAACTTCTGATCGTTGATGACCAGAGCGATATACGCAAAATGTTGCGTCTTGCCATGGGCTACGGCAAATATCAAATGTTTGAGGCGGCGGACGGAGAAACTGCGCTCGCACTCGCCCGTGAGCACAAGCCCGACGTCATACTGCTGGATGTGATGATGCCAGGCGCGCTGGATGGTTTCGCCGTGTGCCGCGCCATCAAGGCCGACCCGGCGCTTGCCGGGGCCTATGTTCTGCTGCTGACCGCGCGTGGCCAGCAGGACGACTACACCAGCGGCGACCTCGCCGGCGCCGACGCCTATATGGTCAAGCCCTTCAGCCCGAACCGCCTGATCGAAGTGGTCGAAAAGCGCGAAAAATTGACCAAACCCGTGTCCCCTTTTGGCCGCTGAAGACTCAACGCCGCCACAGGCAGGGGGGCAAAAATGACTAGCCGCATACAGCCATCGATTGCAAAAAAATCAATGGCGTATTTTTCCTGGACCCTGATTCTGGCCTGCGCCATGCTCATGCCGGTGCCAGCGGGGGCACAAGAAAAGCCGCTTGAATTCGGCATCGTGCCACAGCAGGCGGCGAGCCGACTGGCTGCGGAATGGGGCCCGCTCATGGCCGAGCTTGCCAAGCGCTCGGGCGTGCCGATCGTATTTCGTACCGCCGCCAATATTCCCGCGTTCGAGGAGCGACTGAGTCGGGGGGCCTACGATCTGGCCTACATGAACCCCTACCACTATGTGGTTTTTAATGCAGTGCCGCGCTACCAGGCTTTTGCCAAGGAGCAGGATCGCAAGCTCAAAGGCATTCTGGTGGTTAAGAAGGACAGCCCCTATCAGAAGCTTGCCGACCTGGCGGGCAAGTCGGTGGCGTTTCCGGCGCCGGCGGCGTTTGCCGCCAGCATCCTGCCACAGGCGGAATTCGGTCGTTTGAAGGTTTCCATCGAGGCCAAGTTCGTGGCTTCCCACGATTCCGTATTTCGAGTCGTGGCTTCGGGCTTACATGAAGCGGGCGGGGGCGTCCAACGCACTTTCGAGGCGATCCCCGCGGATATTCGCGATTCGCTGCGCATAATCGCCGAGACGCCCGCCTATACGCCGCATGCTTTTGCCGCCCATCCGCGCGTCGCGCCGGCCAGGGTCGCCCAGGTGCAGGCGGCCATGGCATCGCTGGCTGCCGACCCCATCGGGCAGCGATTGCTCGAGCCGCTGGCGTTCAAGGGCATCGTCGCCGCCCGCGACGCCGAATGGAACGACATCCGCGCCCTCGATATTCAGCTACTCGCGCGCTATAGCCGGGAGTGAGCGCTCTCATGGCGACAGCGAAACCTTGATTGACGATGAACTTTCGCACTAAGACCATTCTGGGCGTGGCGGCCATCGAAACGGTGTTGCTTGCCATTCTGGTCGGCAACACCCTGTCGGTGCTGCGCGAGTCCAACGAGGGGCAGTTGGCGCGGCGGGCGCAACTGGGCGCCAGGCTGCTGGCCGTCGCCGCCAAGGATGCGGTGATCGCCGAGGACCTGGCCACCCTGGATAGTCTGACGATCGAGGCCATGAATTCCAGGGAGATGGACTATGTGCGCATTCTGGACGCCCAGGGTAACTTGCTCGCGCAGCAGGGCGACGCAGCGCTGTGGTCGAGACCCTTTCGCGCCGACCTCGCTGTCGATCAGGCAGTCGATGGCATCCTCGACTGGTCGACCCCGGTGGAGGCGGGTGGCATTCGTTTTGGCGAGGTGAGGATAGGCGTATCGACCGATTTTCTGACCGCGCTGCTTCGCAGCTCGCGCAACAAAGCCGCAGGTGTTGCCGGGCTGGGCATGCTTCTGGTTGGCGTATTCTCCTGGCTGTTGGGAAGCTATCTGCTGCGCCAGCTCAATGACCTGCGCCGCGCCAGTGCCCGCATTGCCTTAGGCGATTTTGCCTACCGGGTGCCGGTAAAGGGGAACGACGAACTTGCCCAGACAGCGATTGATTTCAACCATATGGCTGGGCAGTTAGGCGAGAACCGTATTCTTATTGCCGAGGAACAAAGCCAGCGTATCGCGGCCCAGCGTGCGGCAGAGCTGGCCCAGTACGCGGCAGAGGTAGCCCAGTTACGCGCCGAAGATCACGCCCAGCAGTTGAATTCTATTTTGGCCACCAGCCCGAACGGGATTGTGTCGTTCAACACCGAATGTTGCGTGCAATTTGCCAATCCGGCTTTTCTCGCCGCAACCGGCTATACCAACGATGAGATTCTCGGCATGGGCGAGGATGCGCTTTCCGAGCGCCTGGCGCGCGACTGCAAGCCGTGGGCGGTTTTTGTCGGGATCGCCGCGCTGCGTAGTGAGGAAGAATTGACCGCCGCGGCAATCAATGACGGCGCGAGCCCAGACGATAAGCGTCCGCAGCAGCGTCACTTGATTGAACTTGTCGGTAGCGGCAAACCATTATGGGAGGCCAGTCTGCGCGTGTCTGATGGGGCGTCCATCTCGCAGACCCTTCACTTGCGCAATGTCACCCAAGAAGTGGCCCTGGAGCGCATGAAGAGCGAGTTCCTCGCGCACGCCGCGCACGAGTTGCGCAACCCCATGGCAAGCATCTACGGCTTCACCGAGCTGCTGCTGCAGCGCGAGGTCGATGATGACACTCGCAAGGACTTGCTCTCCATCATCTACAGGCAGTCCGAGCGGATGATTGCCATTATCAATGAACTGCTCGACCTGAGCCGTATCGAGGAGGGGGGCGGTAAGGATTTTTTCATCGAAGCGGTGCCGCTGGGGCGATTGCTTGACGAGACGCTTGCGACACTGAACATCGACGCAGGACTTTGGCAGTTTGCCGTGGAAATGCCCGATGCCCTGCCGCCGGTGCGCGCCGATGCAGCCAAGTTGCGCCAGGTGCTCAACAACGTGCTCGGTAATGCGATGAAGTACTCACCGAGCGGCGGTCGCATCGAGGTGCGCGGCTGCATGCAGGAGAAGGGCGGTCGCCGCTTCGCCGGTATCGCCGTCACCGACCATGGCATTGGTATGACGCCGGAACAGCTCGCCCGCGTCGGCGAACGCTTCTACCGAGCCGACGCCTCCGGCAGCATCCCTGGCACCGGGCTGGGAGTGAGCATTGTCAAGGAAATCATCGGCCTGATGGGTGGCTTACTGGAAATCGACAGCAAGTTTGGCACCGGCAGCACCTTCACAATCTGGTTGCCGGTCGACAGTGGCATCTGCCCGCCTGAGCTTGCAGCCACGATTGCATCACCTGAGCAGGTGCCGGGCGCGACCGGTTGATGACGCATTGTCGCAAGGCAATCCACAAGCGTGCATTGCTTGGCTGACAGTACAATCGCCGCTCTAAAACCAGGGAGTGGTGATGGACGCAAGCATGCTGGATGCCGCCTGGCAGGCCTTGATGGCGATGTCCGATCCGGTGCGTCTGGGTTTTCTGTTTCTTGGCGCTGTATTGGGATTAATTCTTGGAATTTTGCCAGGAATTGGCGGCGTGGCGGGCACCGCAATCCTGATTCCATTCACTTTTGGGATGGACCCGGTCACGGCATTTGCGTTTCTGCTGGGCCTGGCATCGACCACGGCAACTGGCGATCCGATTCCTGCAATCTTGTTTGGCATTCCCGGCGGCGCGGGCTCGGCGGCCACGGTGCTGGATGGCCTGCCCATGGCGCGACGCGGCGAAGCGGGGCGTGCTTTGTCGGCGGCCTACATGTCTTCATTGATGGGTGGCCTGTTCGGCGCCGCGCTGATGGGGGTATCGCTGCCGCTGATTCGTCCCCTGGTCCTGTCGGTCGGTTCGCCGGAACTTCTGGCCTTGGCTGTCCTGGGGATTTCAATGGTCGCTGTGCTCTCGGGCAACACGCCCTTGCGCGGCCTTGCCGCGGGGTGCTTCGGCCTGATGCTCGCCATGGTGGGCACCGACCCGCAGACCGGCACACAACGCTGGACACTGGATAACGTTTATCTCTGGGAAGGCGTGCCGCTGATCCCAGTGGTGCTCGGTCTATTCGCATTGCCCGAATTGTGCGATCTGGCGATCTCGCGCACCGCCATCACCGGCAAGATGCTCGAGATTAAAGGCGGGCAATGGGAGGGGGCCAAGGATTGCTTTCGCCATTGGTGGTTGATACTGCGCTGTTCGTGGATTGGATCGTTCTTTGGCGCCATCCCCGGTATAGGGGCTGCCATCATCGACTGGCTCGCCTATGGGCATGCGCTACGAACCGAGAAAGGCGCGCAACAAAGCTTCGGCACCGGGGATGTGCGCGGTGTAATCGCCTCGGAGAGCGCCAACAACGCCAAAGAAGGCGGCGCACTGGTGCCGACGGTGGCTTTCGGCGTGCCGGGCAGCGCCGGCATGGCGGTTTTGATCGGCGCATTCGCGGTACATGGAATGATCCCCGGACCGGACATGCTCACCAAACATCTGAACGTCACCTATTCGATGGTATGGAGCATTGCACTGGCCAACATCGTCGGGGCTGGCCTTTGCTATTTGTTTAGCGCCAAGTTCGCCTTGCTCGCTACGCTGCGCTACACGCTTATTCTGCCCTCGGTGCTGTCCATCGTTTATGTCGGTGCCTTCAGCGGTTCGCGCCAATGGGGCGACCTTTTTGTTCTACTCGCCTTTGGCGCGCTCGGTTGGATCATGAAGCAGATGAAATGGCCGCGCCCGCCGCTGTTACTGGGCTTTGTGTTGGGCGATGTGTTTGAGCGCTATATGTTCATCTCGGTGGAACGCTACGGCTGGGACTGGTTGGCGCGGCCCATGGTGATGGTGCTGTTCGCCTTCGCGATAATCGGTTTGCTGCGACCGCTTGTGCAGGATTGGAGATCGCAAGGTGGGATGCGCGGCATGCTTGCCGGGTTTGGCGTGCCAGCCTGGCGTGCGCCGCAAATTTTTTATGCGCTGCTGATCGTGGTCGTGGCGTTGATGCTCTGGCAGGCCTCCGGGTGGAACTCGCAGGCGCGTATCGTGCCGGTGATCGTGGGGACGGTGGCATTGATGTTTCTTGTGGCCAGTGCAGCCAACGCAATTTTCCGCAAACCCGCGCTTGCGCGGGGCTCCATGCAATCAGCGCCAATAATGGATCTTCAGCAGTTGGCCCAATCGCGCGTGGCGCAAAAAATCCACATGGATCTGGCATCTTCAACCGGCGACCTGCCTTTGAACGTGGTCATCAATCGCGGTGCGATATTCTTTGCTTGGCTCGCCGGGTTCATGGCGAGCATGGCCGTGATCGGATTGATTCCGACGGTGCTGGTGTTCGTCGTGGCCTACATGAGACTTGAGAATCGCGAACCGTGGAAGCTGGTTCTTCCACAGGCGCTGGTGCTGCTCGCTTTTTTTTACTTCGTCTTCGATCAGACCCTCAACATGGCCTGGCCGGAGACCTTGCTCGGGACATGGTTCCCGGCGCTGAAGGTCATTCCCTCGCTTTAAGAGCCACGACGCGCCAAACATTGGGCAAATCGGAATTCGGCGCGAATTTCAGCGCGAGTTTCGGCAAGAGTTTCATCGCGAGTTTCATCGCGAATTTCATCTCACCGGTTCGAGCCCGGTAGGGTTGAAGTAGGTGGTTTTGCCATTGCGCGTGGCGCGCCAGGGATATTCGGTCACATCAAATTTCTCGCCTTCGCCTTTCACCGGGTGGTGCATTCGCACCTTGCCCTCGATGACGTTCCCTCGTACCTTGCCGACGAATTCGTGTTCCTGGCTGCCTGCCATGCCGGGTAGGGGCATGTTGAGAGTAAATGATATTTGGTCGCCATTGACCTTGAACTCACGCGTTGCCCGGCGCGTGTTGTCCACGCGCACGACGGCGTCCGCGTTTTGAAAAATCTGTTCGACGATTGCCGTATAGGTATTTTTTTTAGTTCCTGGCAGCTTTAATTCCCAGTTCCAGTTGCCCGCGATATTGGCCGGCACGATCCACAGGCGCACGCTCGCCTGCTCCGAATCGACCGCGTCGGCCTGCCAGGTGCCCATGTCGAACATCTGCGTCACGATGCGCGTACCCGGCCGCGCTTCGGCGAGGATCTTGGGCCGCAACAGGCGCTGCAGCTCGGGGAACAGCCACATATAAATGACATCGACCTTTGAGAGATCGGTATCGAACACGTTCTGCTGGTGAAACGTCACCTGTTTGTCGACGCCCTCGACCCATGCACGGGCCTTGGCCTCCATTACCAGCTTGGGATTGAGGTCGACCCCGAATCCGGTGACACCTGGATTGGCTTTTGCCGAGGTGATGACCAGGCGCCCATCGCCGGCGCCCAGGTCTGTTACCACGTCGCCTTTTTTAAGCTTGGCGAGGTCAATCATGCGCGCGGCGACTTCTTCGCGCGTGGCAACGAAAAGGGAAAACATCGCCTGCGCCATTGCGGCGCCGGGCATTGTCAGCAGCAGAATCAGGTAAGCAATAGTTGCGGAACGAGTCAACATGGGTAACCTCTACAGACGTAAAAAAACACGCACAGCACTCTATCGATCAGGCTAGATATAAAAAGCACGCACAGACCTGAGTGCGCCC
This sequence comes from Bordetella parapertussis, assembly GCA_945897475.1. Lineage (GTDB taxonomy): Bacteria > Pseudomonadota > Gammaproteobacteria > Burkholderiales > SG8-39 > 2-02-FULL-62-17. The sequence goes on along the minus strand of CAMDFL010000009.1, from coordinate 32,940 downwards.
GCGCCCGCCTGCCCCACGGCGCCTTGAAGTGTGTTGACTATGGATGTAGGCAAGCCCGCCGCGGCCGGCACCACCAGACGCACGGGCTTGGCGGGATAAGACGGGGTGCCCTGTGCTGCGACGACCATGGGGACGGTGAGTAAAAATGCGGCCAGAGCCCGATTGATTGTCGTGACACGAATTTTCATGTTCTCTCCATCGTAAGCCGTGATCTCGCGTGAACAGCCCGTTGGCCTTTCAAGCTTGCCGGATCATCTCTACCGCCTTGAGATGATCCTCTAAAATCTGCGGCAGTTGCTCAGGCGGTGTGCGGCCGAAGCCGCAATAAGCGGCCAGACCAAAATTCGGAATCACACGATGCGCCGCCTCGATGCGCCGCGCGAGACTCTCCATGTTGTGGATCATGCCCAGATAGATACGTGCATCCCCCGTCTGCAATTCCTTGAACGGTGTGTAATGAGCGGGATCGGCGCGATCAAGCGTGGGTATATGTACCCAGTCGGTCCTACGGCCGGCCGCTTCAATCGAGGCGTTGATCAATTCCACCGCACGGCCGAAATCGGGCGGCGTAAATGACGGCCAGCCGCCGAAGGTGCCAAAGCAGAAATGGAATCCCAAGGCCACGTCCGGGGGCAATAGCGCGGTCAGCCGGCGGACGGGGGCGATATGCGTTTCGATTTTGGCCTCACTCTCCGGCACGCCTTTGCCGCCATAGACCGCGGCGGTTTCCCAGGCGCAGTCCCACTGTATGGCCAGGTCTTTCGCCGGGATACGCCGGACGATCACGGCCAGCTCCGCTGCCAAGGCCTCCTCGAAACCCGGGCGGATTTTGTCGATATCCCCGGGTTCGGGGAAATAAAGCGTGCGCACCACGCTGTTGACCATGGGAATCGATATCTGAAAGCGCATGTCGGGCGGCAGCACGCCTTTTTCACGCAGCGTTTTGAAAACAAAGTAGGACGCGGTGGCGTCACGCGCATAGCCCAGGCGCAGGCCCGGCATGCCGAAGCGCACCTCCTTGACCCCAGGCCTCACCCTGAATTTCCAGGAGTCCTCGCGCTTCACCGGAAGCAACTGCTCCACGCCGTTGAGGTCAGGCGGGCGATGCAGGGTTTCCAGATCGCGGTGGCCGCTGTACACGAGGTAACAAAAGCGGTTCACCCAGGATCGCCGCTCGCCCACTTCACCATCCGGCATGGCAGGCAGATAAGGCCCAAGCGGCCCGCCAAAAGTACGCATGACTTCTTCCGCGGTGTCCAGGGGAATGCTGCCAACTAGAAGAAGATCCTTGCCCATTGTTTTCCTTGCTTTTGTTTGATGAATCAACTCTAACACGCGCGTTCAAGGCAATGCTGGTGGCCAGATCAGATTGCACCGTGTGTGTCATGCGAGTAGATTGCGCGCAATCCAATTCGACATATTCCAATTCTACGCACCAAGATTTTACGCATTCAATTTGGATTTCGAATGCCCCTTCCTTGACATTTACCACTCAATGATTGCGCAAAAGGAAACAACCATGCCACTGCGAATCACGAAAATTCTTGCCGCCATCGGTCTGGCCACAGCAGCCGCAGCCTCGTATGCCCAATACGCCAGCAAACCGGTTCGGATCATTTCACCGGCCCCACCTGGTGGCAGCACCGACATCGTTTCCCGCCTGATACAGCCCGGGTTGCAGGAGGCCTTGAAGCAAGCGGTGATCGTTGAAGCACGCGGCGGCGCGGGCGGCTATATCGGTTCGGACTACGTCACCAAGCAGCCGCCCGATGGCTACACGCTGCTGTTAGGCGGCGCGTTCACCACCATCACCGCCACACTGCAAAAGGCGCCTCACTACAGCCCGCGCAAGGACCTCACACCCGTGGCCATCGTCGCCATGGTACCCAACGCCATGATCGGCGGACCCAACCTCAAGGTGAATTCCGTCGCGGAATTCATCGCGCTTGCGAAGTCCAATCCGGGAAAGCTCAATGTCGGTTCCAACGGGGTGGGCACCACGCTGCACCTGTCGGGCGAACTATTCAAGCTTCGCACCGGCGTCGACATGGTTCACGTCGCCTACAAGGGCTGGGCGGATTGCGTCACAGGGCTTCTGGGCGGGCAGGTCGATCTCATGTTCGACAACATCTCCACCGCATTGCCCAACGTCACTGCCGGCAAGACGCGTGCACTCGCGGTCATGGCAACGGCGCGCCACCGCTTGCTTCCTGATGTGCCGACGTTCGATGAGCTCGGCATCAAAAACGCCGAAGTGATTTCCTGGTTCGGCATCATGGCGCCAACGGGCACGCCGCAAGCCATCATCGACACACTAGGGCGCATTGTTCGAACCAATGCCGAAACCGCGGATTTCAAGGACAGGGTTATTAAGCTGGGCATGGACCCCGTCGCGATGGGCCCCGCCGAATCGCAGAAGTTCTGGATCGGCGAAGTGGACAAATGGGAGACCGTGGTCAAGGCCTCGCAAATACCGTTGCAGTAGGCAAAGCCTGGTTGTATTGCGGTCAGTTTCCGCCAACGACGCCAGAACCGGCCTCAGACATCCCTGTAACCGGCTTCGCGCTGGTGCCGCACCGCCTGTATGCCCTGCGCCAGATCGCGAAGATAGTCGAATACCTCGTGTATCACAAATGAAATACAAGATCCTGCCGACCCGTTGGCCGACGGTCAATCGGGGAATGGCAAGCTCTACGTGAGGCATCTTCGCATTGGGTATTGCGTTGGCCGATCCTGGAGCAGAATGGCGTCAATCGAACAGCCGGTCGAGCTCCAATGCGAACTCGGTGCGCGGCAGCGGGCCCGCCGCTCCAAAGAACTCGATACGCTTGGTCCGCGGATAAACGATCCACGCTTCGGTTGCACCTATCGCCAGATAGGCGGCAATCTTTTCGTGAAGCTCGCGCGCTGAGTTTGACGGTGACGCCACTTCGATGCAAATTTCAGGCGCAACCATGAATGGTGTTTCCTGGCCATGCGTTCGCATGAATTCGTCGGAAGCCCAGGCAACGTCGGCCACGCGTAAATCCGGATTGGTGCTGATGGAGGCTTCGACGATTGCGGATCCCCCCAGAGATCGCCGCAGCAACTCGACGAGCCTGGCTTGCACGAGTCCATGCTGATTGTTAGCGGGGCTCACGATAATCCTTCCCCAAGAATCCAGTTCAATTTTTCCCGGCAAATTGGCAAAACGCGGGTCTTCGCACAGGTCGCGAAAGCGTTGCGCAAGAGCCTCACGGCCCAATGGCTGTTCCATGACTTCGAGGATGGCGGACATGGCGTCGTTCGAATCTGTGGCCTGCGGCCGGAGAATTGAGTCGCAATGATTTTACGCCGATCGAGAAATCCTGCGCCGGCCCTATTTGCAACACCTGAGGTGTCGCACTGACAGATTTTGCCAATGCGGATTCGCCCCGTAGGGCAAAGCCGGGTTCCCGTCCTTTCATTCAGGCTTGATGCCGGCGGCCTTGACCACTTCGGGCCAACGCTTGAGCTCCGCTTTGATGAAGGCGTCGAACTGTTGTGGCGTGCCGCCCACGATGTCGGCGGCCTGTCCTTCGGTGATCGCGGTGCGTACCGCAGGTAGCTGCAACACCTGGTTGAACACGGCATTGATTCGCGTCGCCAGCGCCGCATCCATGCCAGCCGGGCCGACGATACCGTGCCAAACGCTGACGTCGAATCCGGGCAGGGTCTGGCTGACCGGTGGCACATCGGGCAGTTGGCGCATCGGCCGCGAGGCGGCTCCTGCGAGCGCGCGGATCCTTCCGTCGCGTACCTGGCCAAGCGAGGTGGAGACCGTAATGATGGCGGTGTCGGCATCGCCGCGCAGCACCGCAGTCAACATCTCGGCGCCGGATTTGTATGCCACGTTGACCTGATCAATCCCGGCGCGGCTATTGAGATAGGCCATGTACAGGTGTGTCCAATTGCCCAGCCCCGCGGAGGCGTAGTTGAACTTGCCCGGCTGCTGCTTTGCCGCGGCAACGAACTCCGCCAAGGTCTTGTAGGGCAGATTGGCGCGCACCAGCACCACCGCCGGCAGATTGGCGGCATGGATGATGGGGGTGAATGCGGTATGCGGGTCGTAAGGCAGCTTGGCCAGCGTATGTGATACCGCATTGGGACCGACCTCGGCCAAGAACAGTGTGTAGCCGTCTGGTTTCTCGCGCGCAACCGCCGCTGCAGCGATGGTGCCGCCGGCGCCGACGCGGTTCTCAACGACCAGCGGGTGGCCGTTCGCGAACTGGGAAAAACCATTGGCCAGATTGCGCGACAAAGTGTCGGCCGCGCCGCCTGGGCCGACCGTAACCAGCAGCCGGACCGGCCGGTCAGGCCATTGGGCGAGCGAGGCGCTGGGCATTGCGGCGATGGCGCAGACGGCCAACGCGACGGTGTGGCGGATGGTTGCGGTCATGCAAACGGGGATCAACGACATCGGGTCCTCCTTTATGGTGTGAACATACGATGGGTCGTGTGGTGTCGCCCGCATTGTGGCCAGACAGCACCACGGGCGCAAGCTCGGATTGATTTCCTTATTTGGCTTTTGCGCTGGCCTCTGGTCCGGTAATCGGCTCCTAGGATCAGACTATCGTTCATTATTTGAGTGTGCATTTCAATGAGGAGTGTTGCGGTCGCTGCATTGCAATCGCGGCATTACAGTCGCGTCATTGCAATCCAATTCGTACTCATCGCGCGACCGTAATCATTTCGTCGATATCAACCCAGGTAAGCAAAATAGCACGGGCAAACGCGTGGAAATCGCGGCAATTCAGCTTATATTACTGAGCTTTTTGCCTATCCATGAAAATGCGCTCGAATGTTCAAATTGGCTCGCATGTATAACAGGGAGGTTTCATGAATCGATTGGTGATCGCCGCGGGAGTCGCCTTGGCCGGGTTTTTGTCGCCGCTGTCTGCTCAGGACTATCCCGTCAAACCTATTCGTCTGGTGATACCCAACTCACCCGGCGGCGCGCTGGACGTGGCCGCTCGTCTGACGCAGCCGCGCATGATGGAGATCCTCGGTCAATCGATCTCACTCGACTACCGCATCGCCGCGGGCGGCGTGGTGGGCACCAATCAGGTGGCGCAATCGGCGCCCGATGGCTACACGCTCATCATGGTGTTTGATAGCTTCGTCACCAATCCATTCCTGTTTCGCGATGTGCAGTACGACCCGGTGAAGGATTTTGCGCCGGTCAGCCAGGTGGTGAATGGCATCCAGGTACTGGCTGCGTTCCCCGGAGCTGGCGCGCGAAATTTTGCCGAGTTCATGCAACTGGCGAAATCCAAGGGGACGGCGCTGGATTTCGGCAGTGCCGGCCCCGGCACTTCGAGCCGATTCAGCATTGAATATTTTAAACAGACGACGGGTATAGATGCCACCCTCATTCATTACAAAGGCGGTGGCCCGTTGGTGACCGCGCTCATGGGTGGACAAGTGCCGGTCACCATCATGACATTGGGCGTGGTGGTGCCGCAGTTGAAATCCGGCAAATTGACGGCACTCGCGGTTACCTCGTCGAAACGCGCCAAACTGTTTCCCGAGGTGCCAGCCGTCGCCGAAACCTATACAGGTTTCGAAGCGCAGTCCTGGCTGGGCTTGCTTGCGCCGACGGGAACGCCGCGCTCAATTGTTGATCGCCTCAATGCGGCGATGGCGAGAACGCTCGCAACACCCGATGTGCGCGAAAAGTTCGAGACGCAAGCCTATGAGATCGTTGGTGGAACGCCTGAAGCTTTCGGGGCCATGATCAAAAGTGAATCGATCAAACTCGGTCGCTTGATCAAGGATCGCGGCATCAAGCTGGATTGATGAAGCAGTGGACCTGCCCTGATTTTCATTCTTTGCGATACCATTTTTAAATTAAATAGTCGCTGAAATGCAGGTGAAATATTGATCATGTAATTAATATATTGGAGAATTGAGATGGAACACAGTGTCACGTTTCGCTCCGGCGAGCTGACCCTTGCCGGTGTCATTCACACACCCGAGGATATGAAGCCCGCCGGGAAGCGTCCTGCCATCATGGTGCTGCATGGCTTTGGCAACAACAAGGATTCGGCCAATTCCATCAATCCGTGCAAGCTGCTCACCAAGTTGGGCTATGTGACTTTCCGCTTCGATTTTCGTGGCTGCGGCAAGAGTGAAGGCGAATCGGGCATGGTGATTCCGCTCGAGCAAGTGGAAGACATCCAGGCTGCGGTGACGTTTTTGGAATCGCGACCCGAGGTGGATGCGACGCGTATCGGTGTGGTGGGATCCTCTTTTGGTGCCGCGGTCGCAATATATGCGGGTGGCGTGGACAAGCGCATTGCCTGTGTGATTTCCTCCGGCGGCTGGGGCCATGGCGAACAGAAATTCCGCCGCCAGCATCCCAGCAAAGAGGGCTGGGCCAAATTTACCAATATGCTCGAAGAAGGCCGGCGCCATCGCGCGCTCACCGGCAAATCGCTGATGGTGGATCGCTACGACATCGTGCCAATCCCCGATCACCTGCGCAATCATTTGAATCCGACCGCGCACTACAAATTCCCCGCCGAAGTGGCGCAGGCGATGTACAACTTTAACGCCGAGGATGTGGTGGCCGATATCGCGCCGCGCCCTTTACTGCTGTTGCACAGCTCAACTGATTCGGTGACGCCCACCGAGCAGTCATTGCGCTTGTTCGAGCGCGCCGGCAAGCCCTGCGACCTGCATCTCTTCGCCGAGACCGATCACTTCATGTTCCATGAGAACAATGTGCGAGTAATGGCGGTGCTGCGACCGTGGCTGGAGGAGTTTTTCCCGGTGAAGGTGGTTTAGTGGCGAGCAAGTCGGGAATTGTTGTAGGCGATTATCGTCAGCTCGAAGCATTTGCCGCGGCCCTGTTCATCGCCAAAGGCATGCGCGAGGATGATGCTGCCACCCTGGCGCGCGTGTTGGTGTGGGCCGATCTGCGCGGTACTGCCTCGCACGGCGTTTCCCGCGTGCAGCGTTATATGGAAATGGTTGCCGCCGGAGAGTTGGAACCACAAGCACGCGTGGCGATCGAAGACAAAGGCCCCTCGCTCTTGTTGATGCGCGCATCCCGCGCCGCGGGCCCGATCTCCATGACCGCCATGGCCGAAGCCGCCGCGGAACGCGCCGATAAATCCGGCTCCTGTATCGGTATTGTTTCGCTGACCACCCACACCGGTGCCATTGGCGTCTATGCCGAGTGGCTGGCGAAACGCGGCTTCGCCTCAATCATCGCCGCTTCGGGCCCGCCGATGATGGCGTATCACGGTGCGCGTGTGCCCAGCCTCTCGACCAGTCCGATTGCGATGGGTGTGCCGCGCGGCGATTCGCCCCTGATTCTCGACATGGCCACCAGCGTTGTGCCGATGCAACGTCTGCTGCAAGCCAAAAAGGGCGAAGCGCAACTCGAGCCCGGGTGGGCGCTGGATAAAAATGGCGACCCCACCACCGACGCGACCGCAGCGAAAATTGCCATGCCTCTGGGTGGGCCGAAAGGGTCGGGACTTTCCCTGATGATTGAATGTTTGACGGGATTGATGGCCGGCACGCCGATACTTGCCGCCACCATTGGCCCTTCCGGCGATGGTCGCCATCGGCAAAATGCCTTGATGGTGGTGATCAAGGTCGCGGCCTTGTGCGATCCCGCGGATTACGCGCGCGACATCGAAAATCTCGCTGGCACGATCAAATCTTTGAAGCCGCGATCCGGGTTCGAAGAAATCCTGCTCCCCGGCGAACGTGGCACTCGCCTGGCCGAAAAACGCCGTCGCGATGGTGTGCCGGTTTCGGCGTCGACCTGGCGCTTTCTCGAAGAACTGGCCTCATCGCAAGGCATCGAATTGCCGCCTGTTGCGTAAAGTTCGACCTCCACCCATTGCAAACCCGCCATGAACGAACGCTTCGAACGCGCGATAAGGTTGATCGACGCCGCCAACGCCGAGGATCCTCGCCAGGATACGCGCTCGCTATTCACGGGAAGGCGGGCGGGCGCGGCTCAGCGCCTCCCCATCAGCGCTAGCAATACCGACATCGCCGCGAACAGAATCATCGCGCACAGGGCCAGCGACCAGTGCACGCCGATCAGCGCGCCGCCGGCGCCGATGGTGACGCCGGAGAACGCGCGCAGCCCCTGGCCGAAGGTGTTGTACAGGCCGATCACCCGGCCGCGCAGATGCGGCGGCGCCTCGAGTTGCACCATGGTCTGCGCCATGGAGCTGAAGGTCAGGTCGAGCAGCCCGGCGGTAAACAAAAGCGCCACCGATAGCGCGTAGGATTCCGAGAGCGCGAAGCCGGCCATCACGAAGCACCACAGCATCGCCAGGCGAATGGCGACGCTCGGCCGCGCCAGCATGAGGCCGCGGCTCTCCAGCACGAACGCCGCGATCAGCGCGCCCGCGGCATGTGCGCCGAGCAGCATCGAATAGTGCCAGCCGGCCTCGCCATGGCCCAGATCGTGCGCGAACTCCGGCATCTGCGCCTGGTAGGCGTTGCCGACGAAAAGCGCATAGCCACCGGCGACGCACAGCATCGACACGATGGTGCGGTTGGAGCTGATCTCGCGCAGGGTTGCAAACAGATCGCGAAAGCCCGATGCCCTTGCCGGGCGCGGTGCTGCGCCCTCCCCCCCGGGCGCATCGCCCGCGCGATCGGTGCGGTACTTGTGCCCGTAGGGCGCCCGCGCAAGCCATACGAGCTGCGGCACATAACACAAGGCATTGGCAAGCAATCCCCATTCGGGCCCGAGCAGCACCATGAAGGCGCCGCCAATCGCCGGCCCCGCGAGCTGGCCCACGGTGCGCGCGCTCGCGTTGGTGCGCACCGCGCTCTGCAGCTCTTTGGGGCCGACGATGTCGTGGATCAGCATTTGCTGCGCCGGCGAATTGATCACCCCCGCCAGGCCGTGAATGCTGAGCAGCACCATGGCGTGCCATGGCTCCAGCGCGCCGGTCAGGGCGAGGATGCCCCAGCCCAGCGAGGCCAACATGAACATCAGCATGCCGATCTGCATCATGCGGCGCGGATCGAAGCGGTCGGCGAGCGCGCCCGAATACACCGAGAACAGCAGGAACGGTATCCAGTGCGAAAAGATCGCGAAGCCGCCCAGCATGGGCGAGTGAAACGCCTGGTAGATCATCCAGTACGAGATGACGTGCTCGATCGAGTCGCCCAGCATCGCGCAGAATCCGCCGATGATGTAGCCGCGGTAGCCCGGATGGCGCAGTGCGGCGAACGAGCGGGTGTCGCCTGAGTGCGCGGGGGTGCTCATGCGTGTTTCACCAGGCTCAGCACCGGGCGAGCCGCCGCTGTCGATGCAAAGGATGGAATATCCACTACTGCTTCGGCAGCCCGATATCCCGCGCCACTTTCCCGTACATCTCCAGCTCGGCTTTCGCCAGGGCGGCGAGGTCTTCCGGCGTTCCCGGCCATTTTTCGGCGGCGCTTTTCTTCATGCGGTCGGAGATGTCGGGTTGTTGAAACGACGCGTTGACCGCGGCATTGAGGATGTTGACGATGTTGCGCGGCGTGCCGGCCGGCGCAAACAGGCCGAACCAGGTCGAGAAGGCGAATCCTTTGAGGCCTTCTTCCTGAACCGTGGGGATCTGCGGCACCAGCTCCGAGCGCTGCGCGGTGCCGATGGCGAGTGCGCGCAGCCGTCCGGCCTGCACCAGCGGCATCGCGTTGGTGGGCGAGATGAACATGGCCTGCAGTTCGCCGCTTGCCACATGCGTCATGCCGACGGTGAGATTGTTGTAGGGCACGTGCGTCATGCGGATGCCGGCCATCGAGGAAAACATTTCCATCGCAAGATGCAGGGTGCCGCCGTTGCCGTTCGAGGCGTAATTGAGTTTGCCAGGCCGCTCCTTGGCGTAGGCGATGAATTCCTTGACTGAATTTGCCGGCAGGGCCGGGCTGATCACCAGCACCGAAGCGCTGCGCGCGAACGGCGCAACCGCCACGAAATCCCTGACCGGGTCGTAGGAGAGCTTTTCGGTGATGTGCGGAACGATGGCGAACGGTGCCGTGGCCCCGGAGAGCAAGGTGTAGCCGTCCGGCGCGGCGCGCGCGACGAATTCAGTGCCGACGATGCCCGCGGCGCCGGGCTTGTTCTCGACAATGATGGGCTGACCCAGCGAACCCAGGCCGGTGCCAAGAATGCGCGACACCGTGTCGACTGCGGCCCCCGCGCCAAAGGCGATGATCAGGCGGATGGGCTTGTTCGGATAGGCCGGCTGGGCCTGTGCGTTGCCGGCGGCTGTCAGTGCCGCGCCAAGGCTTATCAATACTCGCAAGGGCAATGTAGGGTGGCGCATCGATTCCTCCTGTAACGGGACTGACAGTTTGTATCATTTCCTTATCGGCACCGCCACGCCGGCCAAAGCCGTGCTGCAATGATTCTGGCCTTTAATCAGCTGCCTGGTCGGGAACCCCCCCGGGGACTACTGGATAAAGTCCTGGCGTTCTGCAAAACATGAATGCCCGCTTGGGCCACCGCAATCCCGCTGCGCGCGTTGCCTATTCGGGTTTGAATCCCTTGCTCTTGATGAGATTTGCGTTGGCTTCCAGCTCGCTTTTGACCAGGCCTTCAAATTCTGCGACGCTCATGGGCATGGGATCGGCACCGACGTTGAGAAATTTTTCAAGCAAATCCGGCGCGGCAAGGCCGGCGCGGGTTTCCTTGTTGATGCGCTCAACGATGGCGCGCGGCGTTTTGGCCGGAGCGGAAATGCCGATCCAGAAGTTGTAATCGGAGTTGGGGTAGCCTGACTCCAGCGTTGTGGGTACATCGGGGTACAGGGCGCTGCGTTTGGCCGATGAAACCGACAGGATGCGAAGCTTGCCGCTTTTGAGCAAGGGAAGTACGCCCGGAACAGGCGAGAAATACATGTCCGCGCGCTCGGCCAGGACTTCCGCGTTTGCCGCTGGCGCGCCTTTCGATGGGGCGTGCAGCACGCTGATGCCAGCGGCGCCGCGAAGGCGTTCCATGCTGAGATGCGACGCGGTGACGAAACCTGCGGAGGTTGCCACCAGCTTTCCGGGATGCATTCTGGCCGCCTCGATCAATTCGCCGATTGTCTTGAACCGGCTGTTGGCTGAAATCACCAGGGCTATCGGCACATTCGCCACGGCAGCCACAGGGGCCAGATCTTTGGGATCGACCGTGCCCGGATTCAATAACGGGGCGAGCGTATCGGAAGAGGTGTAGACGCCGATGAAATGGCCGTCCGGCTTGCTGCGCGCCACCGCCTGGCCGCCTGTCAGGCCGGCAGCGCCGGGCCGGGGCTCTACAATCACCTGCTGGCCCAGATTGACGGATAACTTGTCGGCAATCATGCGGGCGACGACATCGGGCATGCTGCCGGGCTGCACGCCCGAAATCATGCGTATCACGGTCGAAGGGTAGGCCTGCGCGAATGCCAGACTGCTGGCAAGCGCCAGCGAAAACGCGGAAATGCGAATCACTTTATTTTTCACGTCGCCTCCGATGAATTTTGCAATCATGCATGGACGTGCAGACTCTGGCATGCCATTACTCCGCGACAATTCCGGTGGCGCGGATAAGTTTGCCCCAGCGCTCCCCTTCGCGTCTGGCAAGCGCGGCCATTTCCTCCGGGGTGCTGCCGACGCCCTGCACGTTGAGTTCGTTCATGAAATTCTGCACCTCCGGATGTTTGATCAGTTCGCGAATGGCCAAAGAAAGCCGATTGGCGATTGCCGGTGGTGTCATGGGCGATGACACCACGCCAAACCAGCCGCCAGCGGTAAAGCCGGGCAGGGTTTCGGACATGGTGGCGACCTCGGGCAACGCCGGCAAGCGCGCCTCGCTTGCGGTCGCCAGGATGCGCAGCTTGCCCGCCTTCACCAGCGCGCTCACGGTGCCCAGGCCGATGAACATGAGATCTATCTGGCCGCCAACCATGTCGGTAATGGCGCCGGTCACGCCTTTGTATGGAACATGGCCGATCTTCACGCCGGTTTCCAGCTTCAGCCGCTCCAGCGACAGGTGCATGTTGCTGCCATTGCCATTGGTACCCAAATTGAGCTTGTCGGGGTTGGCCCTGGCATGGGCAAGAAGATCGCCAAGGTTGCCAAAAGGAAGCCTCGCGCCCGCCACCAGGATCAGCGGCTGGGTGATGACGATGGAGACCGGGACGAATTTCTCGGGCTCATAATTGAGTTTGGCGAAAAGGTGCTTGTTTATCGCCATCGGCCCTTCGCTGGTAAACAACAGCGTATAACCGTCGCCCGGCGCGCGCGCGACGAATTCGGCGCCGACATTCGCATTGGCACCGGGCCGGTTCTCGACGATTACCGGCTGGCCCCAGCGCTCGCGCAGCTTGTCCGATACCAGCCGCGCCATGCGATCGGCTATTCCGCCCGGCGGACCGAATGGGACGACCACCCGTATCGGCTTGTTCGGATACTCCTGCGCCAGGGCATGCGACAAGCCCAATGCCCCGACCATCGAGGCGATGGCAATCAACTGAAATGCTCCCCGGGCCGCGCTGCGCATCGTCGCGACGCCCCTGGTCATTGCAGCACGGGTCGGGATTACCTGTTTCACGGCTTGTTCCGGCCAATCTCCCAGCCATGAGGCGCGAGCAGGCGTTCGGCGACGCCGATGGAATCCGGTTCCAGCGGCGAGGCCATGGTGTCATTCCAACGATTGAGAAATCCGAACATTGCAATGACACCGACAATCTCGACGATTTGATTTTCGTTCCAGTGTTTCTTGAGCGTGCCGAACATCTCGTCGGTGACGCCGTTTGGGGCCCCGCCAGCTGCGATCGCCACATCGAGAGCGGCCCGCTCGCCCTCGGAGTACAGGGGGCTGGTGCGGAATTCCCACACCGCCGCCACCTTGGCCTCGGCGGTTCCTGCTTTGAGCGCCAGACCGGCGCCATGGGCTTGTCAATACGCGCAGCCCGCCGCCTGGCTCGCGACCAGCGACAGCAGTCGCTTGAATCCGCGGTCAACCACGCCGTCGGGCGCGAACAGGGCGGCGCTCATCTGCACGAAAGCTTTGACCAAGGCGGGATTGCGCTGCATGATCAACACGCCATTGGGCACGCGGCCGGAATTTCCGATAAACATGGCGAACTCTTTCTCGAGCGCCGGGGTGTGATCGGGCGGCAGCGGGTCGAGCCGCGGGCGGGGTTTCGAATTTCCATTCATGAATTATTCTCCGATCAAAGCACTAAGGTAACGGCGGGTTCAATCGAAATCAATTATCCAGCAAACCCGGAATCAGCATCGCCAAACCCACCGGATTGAACATAATCGGCAACAGTGCGCTTTTCAAAAATCCAAAACATGACCCATTCGAGAATTTTAGCTCCCTCCATACGTTCAGTTCGGGTTTGACTTGACGATCAGTCGTTGCGGTCGACGTGCCAGCGAGGGAGATGTAAATCGTTGGAGCATCAACGCTCATCGCCACTTCAGCGATTGCAGTTCGGTGGCGAGCGCCGCGAGCTCGACAAGTGGCGCGCGATCGTAAAATTGAAGGGTATAAAAGTGGACTGATTGCGCCGGGGTTACACTTCCGACATGCTGCAGGCTGTGTCCATCAAGGTTTCATCGCGTCCGTAGCTCATTTGGATAGAGCACTTGGCTTCGAACCAAGGGGTAGGGGGTTCAAATCCCTCCGGACGCACCATTAATTTCATCGCCAGCGCCATTCGCGGGATCGACAATGCGGATCTGACGGAGCTGAAACTCACGAGACAACCGGCAGGACAAACGAGGTATTCATGGGTCCGCTGTTGACGCTGGAAGTAAGCGAGGCAATGCGCGCCGCGGTGCGAGCCGGCAGGCCGAGCGTCGAATGTTCGCTGGACCTTGGTCGTTCGACGACGAGGGTCGAAGTGAGCGCGGCAGGATGGATCTGGCAGGATCAACGCTTCCCACACCTTGCATCCTGCAAGGAGCGAACCATCTACTACTGGGTTGGCGAGGTCTTTCAGCCGGTCGCGCGTTACACAGCGTCGCTGGTCAAGTTAGTGCCGACTGTGTACGGGCCGCCGACTTTTGAGATCGACGGCATAAAGATGCTGCCGACGGCCCGGGTCTCGCCCTATGCGGATGCCGAGCGCAAGGTCGACTTGATTCAACCACGCGGCAAAGTGATTCTGGATACTTGTGGCGGTCTTGGCTATTTCGCCGGGTGGTGCCTGCAGAGGCAGGCCAGCCAGGTGCTCTCCTACGAGAAAAATCCAGACGTCATCTGGTTGCGCAGCCTCAACCCATGGTCACCCGTGATCGTCGGTGGATTGAGCTTGATCCAGGCCGACATTACCGAAGCGATTGCGTTGCTGGCAGATAAATCGGTCGACGCCATCCTGCATGACCCGCCTCGTTTCGGCATTGCCGGAGAACTCTACTCACAATCCTTTTACGGGCACCTGAGCAGAGTGCTCAAGCCGAAGGGCAGGTTATTTCATTACACTGGCACCCCCAACAAACTTACCAGCGGGCGTGACGTGCCCGGCGAAGTGGCAAAACGTCTGCGTCACGCCGGGTTTGTCACGGTGTTCGATGGGGATGGTGTCTTGGCGGTGAAAAAAGGAGGCTAGGGATAGCCCCTGAGATCATGCCAGGTCGAAGCGATCAAGGTTCATCACCTTGTTCCAGGCGGCCACAAAGTCACGCACGAACACCTCTTGCGAGTCGCTGCAGGCATAGACTTCCACAAGGGCCCGCAGCTGGGAGTTCGAACCAAAAACCAGATCCACCACGGTGCCTGTCCACTTGAGGTCGCCCTTTGACCGATCGCGCCCTTCCAATACGCCTTCTACTGCGGATTTCTGCCACTGGGTTTTCATGTCGAGCAGATTTACGAAGAAGTCATTGGTCAATGTTTCGGGCCGCTTGGTGAAAACGCCGTGCCTGGACTGGCCGACGTTGACGTTCAGGACGCGCAGCCCGCCGATCAGCACTGCCATCTCAGGCGCGGTCAGTGTCATCAACTGCGCCTTGTCCACCAGCAACTCAGCCGCCGATCCCTCAAGCCCTTTGCGAACGTAGTTGCGCAAGCCGTCTGCAGCCGGCTCGAGAAAAGCGAAGGATTCGACGTCAGTCTGCTGCTGCGACGCATCCATGCGCCCCGGTGAGAAAGGAACCTTCACCTCCTGGCCCGCCTTCTTCGCCGCGGCTTCGACGGCCGCGCAGCCGCCCAGAACAATCAGGTCGGCGAGTGACACCTTCTTGCCGCCAGACTGCGTGCCGTTGAAGTCCTTCTGCATTGCTTCCAGTTTTTGCAGCACTTTGGCCAGTTCGGCCGGTTGGTTGACTTCCCAATTCTTCTGCGGCGCGAGGCGGATTCGCGCGCCATTTGCGCCACCGCGCTTATCGCTGCCGCGGAATGTTGCTGAAGATGCCCAGGCAGTGGTGACCAGCTGGGAGATAGACAGTCCGGACGCGAGGAGCCTGCTTTTCAAAGAGGCAATGTCCTGCTCGTCAATCAATGTGTGATCCACGGCAGGAATGGGGTCCTGCCAGATCAGCTCTTCCTTGGGAATCAGCGGGCCAAGATAACGCGACAGGGGGCCCATATCACGGTGCGTCAGCTTGAACCACGCGCGGGCGAACGCGTCGGCGAACTGATCCGGATTCTCGTGAAAGCGCCGCGAAATTTTTTCGTAGGCCGGATCGAAGCGCAGCGAGAGATCAGTGGTCAGCATGGCGGGCGCGTGACGTTTGGACGGGTCGTGGGCATCCGGAATCGTACCGGCGCCCATGTCATGCTTGGGTTTCCACTGATGCGCGCCGGCCGGGCTCTTGCTCAGTTCCCATTCGTAGCCGAAGAGATTCCGGAAGAAGTTGTTGCTCCACTTGGTTGGCGTGGTGGTCCAGGTGACTTCCAGGCCACTGCCGATCGCATCTCCCCCTTTGCCGCTGCCAAAGCTGCTATTCCAGCCCAGGCCCTGCGCTTCGATGGGAGCCGCCGCGGGCTCGGGGCCCTTGTGCGACTCGGGAGCGGCGCCATGGGTTTTGCCGAAGGTGTGGCCGCCGGCGATCAGCGCCACCGTTTCTTCGTCGTTCATCGCCATGCGGGCGAAAGTCTCGCGAATATCCCGTGCCGCTGCGATCGGGTCCGGATTGCCGTTCGGGCCTTCCGGATTGACGTAAATCAGCCCCATCTGCACAGCAGCAAGCGGATTCTCGAGATCCCGTTGACCACTGTGGCGCTTGTCTTCCAGCCACTTTCCCTCAGAGCCCCAGTAGATGTCTTCTTCAGGTTCCCAGATATCTTCGCGGCCACCGGCAAAACCAAAGGTCTTGAATCCCATCGATTCCAGAGCGACATTGCCGGTGAGGATCATCAGATCGGCCCAGGAAATTTTGCGGCCATATTTCTGTTTGATCGGCCAGATCAGCCTGCGCGCCTTGTCAAGGTTGACGTTGTCCGGCCAGCTGTTAAGGGGCGCAAAGCGCTGGCTGCCGTTGCCAGCGCCGCCGCGACCATCTCCGGTGCGATAAGTGCCGGCGCTGTGCCATGCCATGCGCACGAACAAAGGTCCGTAGTGACCGAAGTCCGCCGGCCACCAGTCCTGCGAATCCGTCATCAGGGCATGGAGGTCACGGATGACGGCGTCGAGGTCCAGGCTCTTGAACTCTTCGGCGTAGTTGAATGCCTCGCCCATGGGGTCGGACTTGGAGGAGTGCTGGTGCAGAATTTCGAGCTTCAGCTGGTTGGGCCACCAGTCTGCGTTGGAGGGGGCGCCGCGGGCCACGGTGTGTTTGCCGGCTCCGCCTGAGAACGGGCACTTTGCTTCGCCCGTCTTTGCGTAGTCTATTTTTGCGTCGTCTATTTTTGCTTCATCACTCTTTGTGTCACTTGACATGGTTGTCGCCTCTGGTTGACTGCAATGGTCTGACAGCTGCAGATTAAGGCTATGTATTCGATCAATCAATGCAATTAAACTTATTGGATTGATAGTGAGAATCTATGGTTCAGTCATGCACTGTACCGCGACCTTTTTGTTTGGGATAAAAACCACGTATGCCTGCGCGGCCCACTGTGCGTAGAATCTGCCAGATCGGAGTTCAAACGGAGGAGGCCGCCATGTTTATCCAGCAAACCCGGAATCGGCATCGCCAAACCCACCGGATTGAACATCATCGGCAACTGTGTGTTTTTCAAAAATCCAAAATATGACCCATTCGAGAATTCAAGGTCCCTCCATACGTTCAGCTCGGGTTTGATTTGACTATCATTCGGGATGACAACTGGCAGCGGCCGGGCATGGTGGCCGCGGATAATCTATCTCCTCAAAAGGCATCTCTGCTGCTTGCGCTGGCGATGGCGCAGACCGGCAATGTCGATGAGATTCAACGCATGTTTGACCAATATTAGGGGGTAGTGGTGAGTAAAGAATTTGAATTGATCGAGGCGACCGTCGCGGGCGTCCACGCGGCATACGCGGCGGGTAATCTCACGGCGCGGCAGCTGACGCAGCGATATCTTGATCGCATCGAGGCTCTGGATAAAAGCGGCCCGGCGCTTAATTCCATTGTCGCGGTCAACCCCATGGCGCTTGCGGAAGCCGATCGTCTGGATGTGATGCGCAAGGGCGGATCGGCGATGGGGCCTTTGCATGGCATACCCGTGATCATCAAAGACCAGGCCGATGTGGCGGGCATGGCAACCACCCTGGGATCGGTGCTGTTCAAAAACCACTTTCCTGATCGCGATTGCGTGGTGGTTGAAAAGCTGAAGGCGGCGGGCGCTATCATTCTCGCCAAAGCGACGCTGGGCGAACTGGGCGGCGGCGACACACATGGTTCGCTGTTCGGTTCAACCAAAAATCCCTACGATCTGGAACGCACGCCGGGCGGTTCATCAGGCGGGCCGGCGGCATCGGTGGCCGCGAACCTTGGCATGCTGGCGGTAGGGCAGGAGGGCCTCGCATCGATACGCCGTCCTGCGGGATGGAATTGCCTTGCCGGCATGCGGCCGACCGCGGGGCTGGTCAGCCGCACCGGGGTGTACGAAGGCTGGCCGGGCATTGCGGGGTCTTTGGGCCCGCTCACGCGCACCGTCACCGATCTCGCGCTGCTGCTCGATGCCATGGTGGGTTACGACCCCGACGATCCGGTGACGGCATCCGGTGTGGGCCATGTGCCGCACAGCTATACGCAGTCACTCGACAAGGACGGCCTCAAGGGAAAGCGCATCGGCATCCTGCGCGAATCGATGGGGCTGTTCGCCGAGCCTGATTCGGACGACTACCGGGAAATCGAGCGCGTGCTCGACCGGTCCATAGAAGAAATGAAGAAGGCCGGCGCGCAGATCGTCGACCCCATCGTTATTCCCGACTTGAAAGAACTGCTGGCCAAGCGCGCCGGGAGCTTCTTCGGCGCGGAGGAGACTTTCAAGGTCTATATGCACCGCAACAAGAACCCGATCTACAAGACCCGCGACGAGGCTTTGCACTCACCCGATTTCCAGAAAATCGTGCGCTCTGCAAATCTGCGCTGGACCAAGGTGCCCGATCCTGCCATGCACTACGATTTTCTGAAGGCGCGCGAGAAGCTGATGTTCAGCTATCTGAAGGTGATGGCCGATAACAATCTCGATGCGATTGCCCACAAGGCCGTCGAGCATTCGCCCACATTGATCCGTGACGGCATCGCTCCGCCCTGGGTCGAGCAGAAAGGCGCGCCGCACATCAACACCTATCTGGTGTTCGTGCCGACCATCGTGGTACCAGCCGGGTTCACCGCGCAGAATCTGCCGGCGGGCTTATGTTTTCTCGGCCGTCCGTATGACGACGCCAACCTGATCAAGTATGCCTATGCTTACGAGCAAGCGACACGCTATCGCCGGGCACCGGCGATCGTAAAGTAGCCGTCGGGAACCGGCGATCGTAAAGTAACCGCCGGGCACCTTAATTGGCACACTGATGAGCAGCTCCAGACTCACGATTCTGTCATTCCGGCGAAAGCCGGAATCCAGAAACGTCGTCTTTTCCAGGCAATGCGGGTACCGCTTAATCGGTGAGCTTGACGAAAGTCGATGCCGAGGGCAATAAGACAAACGTCGACAAACGTCGATTAGCAACAACTAATCGTTGGTAATCCCCAGCGATTTTATGATGGGTCCCCATTTGTCGATATCGGCGCGCACCTGCCTGGCGAGCACCTCGGGCGTGCTGCCGACCACGATGTTGGCCTCGGCGCGCGCCTTTTCAGCGATTTCCGGGGATTTGATCGCATTGACGATGGCGGTATTCAACCGCCGGATGATGGGCTGCGGGGTCCCGCCCGGCGCGAAGTAGCCGACCCAACTCTTCTGCTCGAATCCGGGCAGTACACGTGAAATCGGCGGCACGTCGGGCAGGTCCGGCAACGGTTCGCGGCGCGTGGTTGCAAGGATGAAGACTTTGCCGGCCCTGGCCTGCGCGAGGACGCTCGGCGCGGTGTTGAATCCGACCGGAACGGTATTGGCGATCAAGGCCTGCACAGCCGGTGCGCCGCCGCGAAACGGCACGTGCACCATGTCGATGCCGAGCTCACGCTTGAGGGTTTCTCCCACAATGTGGTGCGCGGTGCCATTGCCCGAGGAACCATACGATAATTTCCCGGGGTTCTTCCGGGCGTACGTGACAAACTCCTCCATCGTGCGCGCCGGCACCGACGGGTGCACGGCAAAGACGAGGGCCGACTCCGTGATCAGCGAGATCGGCTCGAGATCCTTCAGCGGATCGAAGGGATAATCCTTCTGGAGAAACTGATTGGTCGAAATCGGCGCATTGACCGTGACCAGCAGGGTGTAGCCGTCCGGCTTGGCTTTGGCCACGTAGGTCGATCCCATCGTGCCCGATGCACCTGCGCGGTTCTCGACGAGCACCGGCTGCCCGAGTTCGACGCGCATCCCCTCGGCAACCAGCCGCGCCAACATGTCGGTTATCGCGCCGGGCGGCCAGGGATTAACCACCGTAATCGCCCGTGTTGGATATGCCTGGGCAAAGACGGCGTTCGTCGACACTATTGCCGCAGCAAATGCAGCCAACACCACTGCTGTCTTTCGTACCATGGTTGTTCTCCTCGGGTATTGCTTCGTGGCCAACACGGCAAGAGAGCCGTGCCGGGTGTTAGTGGTCCTGCCCGTCAATCGCTCTTGCCACTCTTGCGCGGCCCTGTCCCGAGCAAATGCCGCGCGACCACCATGCGATGCACCTCGGAGGGTCCTTCGCCGATGCGCTTTATTCGCATTTCACGGTACCAGCGCTCCAGTGGCAATTCGTGCGTCACACCCATGCCGCCGAGGATCTGGATGCAGCGATCAACCACGCGGCCTGCCGTCTCGGTGGCCATGACTTTGGCAATCGATGCGTCGATTTTGGCATCGCGGCCAAGGTCGGATTGCCACGCTGCCTGGTAGGTCAGCAGCCGCGCCGCGCGCAATTCCATTTCCGAATCCGCGATCATCCACTGAATCGCCTGTTTGTCGGCAAGGCGCGAGCCGAAGGCCTCGCGATTTTTCGCCCATTCGATCGCCAGTTCCAACGATGCCTGCGCAATGCCGATGGTGCCTGCGGCATAGGGCATGCGCTGCGCGACCAGAAGTGAATTGGCGATGGAGAACCCTTTGCCTTCCTCGCCAAGCAGATTTTCCACGGGCACTTCAACATCGGTTAAGTTCAGCTCATAGGGCGCCATCGCGCGGATCACCGGAATTACCTTGGTAGTGATCCCCTTCATGGTCTTATCGATAATAAAGCACGATATGCCACCCCGATCGCCGAGGGCTCCGGTGCGGGCGAACACCACGCCCCATTCCGCGCCTTCGGCATGCGAGATCCAGAATTTGGTGCCGTTGAGGACGTATCGGTCGCCTCGCTTTTCTGCCCGGGTGCGAATCGAACGCGCCGGATCGGAGCCCCCGTGCGGTTCGCTGATCGCAAAGAAGGTGCGGTGGGCATGCTTGATCGCCGGAATGGCATAGCGCTCAATCTGATCGCGGGTGCCGTTGAAGATAACAACGGGCGGATCGCTGCCGATGGCGCCGCAGGCCGGCACGTAGGCCCCCATGCGGCATTTGACCGCTTCCTCCATGACGACGCAGGTTGCGAGGGTTGACAGGCCCGCGCCGCCGTACTCCTGCGGCGAGCGCAGCGCCCAGAATCCCATCGCCTGGGCCTTGGCCCGCAAAGGCGCCAGCAGATGCTCAGGCGTGCCCACCGCGTCATGAGGGAGCTGATCCTCCACCGGCTTGACCTCGTTCTTCATGAAACGGGCCATGGTGTCCTGCATCATTCGCAGTTCTTCGGGCAGCTCCCAAGCGCCCAGTGCATTCGCCGCCATTCAAATTACTCCTTCTGTTTTGAGTGTTTCCACTTCCGCATGCGACAGACCGAGCCAATCCTCGTAGATCTGCCTGTTGTGATCGCCCAGCGACGCGCTCTCTTCACGCGGCGGATGGGGCGAGTCGTGTAATTTCAACGGGCTTGAGGGCAGCACCAGCTTGCCAAACTGCGGATGGTCCACATGATGCAGCATGCCACGGCTGTGCATGTGCGGATCGTTGATCACCTCGTCGAGGTCACGCACCGGCGCCGAGGGCACATCTTCCGAAATCAATCTCTGGAAGGCCTCGTCCTTGGTCAATGCAGAGCTCCATGCGCCGATCAGGGCGTCAAGTTCGTCCATGTTGCGCACCCGATCCTTCAGGGTCGCAAAGCGCGCATCGCTCGCCAACTCCGGCTGCCCCATGACTTTCGCGAGCGAGCGCCATTGATGTTCGGCAATGCAGATGATGGCGAGATAGCCATCGCTGGTTGGATAAACATTGTAGGGGCTCGATGCCAGCCCGCCATGGCGGTTGCCGGTTCGCTGCGTGCCCTTGCCCGCGAAGAACAGGCCGAGATTGGAGCTCAACGCCGGGTAGATGGCCTCCTGCAAGGAGATTTCCACCTGCTGCCCGCGACCGGTGCGTTCGCGCTGGAACAACGCGGTCATGATCGCCGCATAGAGATTCGCTCCGCCCATGTAGTCGACGATGGCGGGGCCGGCCTTCACCGGCGGCCTGTCCTGAAAACCGGTGACACTCATGATGCCTGCCATCGCCTGGATGGTCAGGTCCATCGCCGGGTAGTCACGATACGGGCCGGATCGGCCGTACCCGGTCACCGTCGCATAGATAAGCCGCGGATTGGCCGCATGCAGCACATCCCAGCCAAGCCCAAGCCGCTCGAGCGTCCCGGCGCCGTAATTCTCCAGCAGAATGTCTGCGTCTCGCACCATGCGAAGCATCAGTTCGCGCCCGCGTGCCTCTTTGAGATTGAGCGTGGCCGAACGTTTGTTGGCGTTGAGCATCGCGAACGGTATGACCCCACCCGACACCACTGCGCGTGCCCTGAGGAATTCACCCGCTGGCGGCTCTATCTTGATGACATCCGCGCCGGCCATGGCCAGCAGAAACCCGCAATACGGACCTGCGTAAATCTGACCCAGATCGAGAGCCCTGATGCCTTCGAGCGCTGTTCCATCTGCCATGCAAGTTCACCACTTTCCATATCAAACGTCTTTGTCATCCGGCGGCCAAGTCCGGCGCTTTGAAACAGCCCCGCGACCAGTTCGACGCGGCCCGGGCCCGACCGTCGCGGTATTTTCAAACTAACATAGAATCAGAGTTACCAGTTCCAGAATGTAGAAGAACACCATGGCAAGGAGAACCCGATGGAATTATCAGACATAACCGAAACGCGTTCAGGAGCTACTGCGTGGCTGCGCATTAACAGGCCGGAGAAGCGTAACGCCATCAGTGCCGCAGTCATTGAGGGAACCATTGCCGCATTGAATCGGCTCAAGGACGATCCGGAAGTTCGTTGCGTTGTCTTTACCGGCGAAGGTGACATGGCCTTTTGTGTCGGTATGGATTTCAAGTACCTCTTGAAAAAGCGCGAAACCGGTGAGGGCCCCGAGTTCCTCGACATGATCAAGGCGATTTACCAGTTTCCCAAAGTCATCATCGCGGCGGTGAATGGTTATTGCCTGGGCGGCGGCGTCAACGTGCTGTGCGGCTGCGATCTGGCCATTGCTTCGGACCGCGCGACCTTCGGCTTGCCGGAAGTGGCGCACGGCGGCCCGCCCGGCCTGGTGGTGGGCCCGGTGATGCGTACCGTGGCACGAAAGCACGCGTTCGAATTGAATCTGATGGGAAAGCGCACCTGGGATGCGGCGAAGGCGGAGCGCAGGGGGTTGGTCAATGAGGTGGTGCCGCACGAGCAATTGGAACGCGTCGCCCAGCAATGGGCGGATGAGATTGCAGGTTTCGCACCCAAGTCAGTCGAGTATTGCAAGCGCATTTGCCAGGATGTTCCCGACAAGACCACCAGTTATATCGACGGGCTGTTGTTGACGCGCCAGATCGCCACAGAGCATAAGAATCTGACTTCGTCGTTCGACGATGGCCTGAAGGCGTTCCTCGGTGGCAAGCGGATTGAATTCAACAAGAGCACGGTTTGACCCGGCAAGTCGACCACAGTGAGGAGTGCGAGGGAATCAAACGAACTCGGCCCGAAGACATCGATTGACAGTTCGAAAGGATAGCCATGACAGTCGCAGAGAAAACACTTGCCACAACCTATGATGTTGGCGGTATTCGCCTCGACCGCCCGTTCCGTGTGCAGAGACTGGGGCATTTCGGTTTCAACGTCAGGGATCAGGAGATTGCGCTCAGTTTCTACAGCGACCTGCTGGGTCTGTCTGTCACCGACACCGTGAATTTCGGGCGGGTATTCAACCAGACAAGCGCCACCGGGCAGGACCCGAATGGTTACTTCCTCCGGGTGGGTGCAGATCACCACAATGTGGTGCTGTTTCCGCAATGGATACAGCAGACGAGGCCAGGAGGCAAGCGTGCGGGGAATGAATGGATCAGCCATATGGCGTGGCAGGTCGGCACTTTGCGTGAAGTCAGCGAAGGCAGCCGCTGGTTGACCGAACGGCAGGTCGACGTTGCCCGGCCCGCCGGGCGAGACGTGCGCGGCGCCAACTGGAACTTCACGGTAACCGATGCGGATTTCATCTCCAACGAGATTTACTACGGCATGGACCAGATCGGCTGGGACGGGGTGTCCAAGCCGCCGCAGATCTGTCCCAACAACGAGAAGCCGCCTGCGCCTGACGGTGCGGTGATGCCCGACTTTCCGATGGCTCGCCAGGCGATAGAGCAGGGGCTTGATCTGCGAGGTGGCTTGCATCAACGCCCCTTCGGCGAGCCTGCTTTCGATGTGGCCGGGATCATGCTGCCACGCCCTTTTCGCATTGTGCGCAACGGGCCGATCCGGTTATTCACCCGCGACATGGAGGCGGCGGCGCACTTCTACACCGAGGTCATGGGCCTCACCCTGACCGAGGAGATCGTCTGGCATGGCCACCGCGCCCTGTTCCTCAGGGCCAACACCGAACACCATACGATTGCGCTCTATCCGCTGGCGTTGCGGGAGGAGCTGGGGCTGCGGCCGGATTCGATCTGCATGGCCTACGGCATGCAGGTGGGCAGCTACCGACAATTGAAGGATGCCGTGGCGTTCCTGAAGAGCAAGGGCGTGACCATCAGGCACCTGCCTCCCGAACTCTTTCCCGGCATCGACTACTCGGCGTTTGCGCTTGACCCCGAGGGCCATGCGATTCAGCTCTATTACTACATGGAGCAAATTGGCTGGGATGGCCGGCCGCGCCCGGCGTTGTCGCGCCGCAAAGTCGACAATGAACATTGGCCGGAGTCTCTTGACGCGATGTCGGACACCTATCTCGGTCCGGTGTTTCAAGGGCCGTTGGGCTGAGCAGATTAAGGCTGATCTCTGTGAAAAGGCCCGTCACTCGGGCTATCCAGCAAACCCGGAATCGGCTTGCCCACACCGGTCAATGGCAGGGTCACGCCCAGCGACGCGCCCGGATTTGGCATGGAATTCGTCGAGGAAAATATATTGCCATGGTGAGTCCGGAAATTTAAAACAATAATCGGGTTTCGAATGAGATCGTGCTTGGTCGGTTGATCAAAAACTGGTATGGCGAGTCCCGCGAAAAGCGCAGGAAATCGCTTGTCGCTCGTGGATTCGCGGCTCAGTCCGGCGACAATCTGCCGCTGGCAATTGATCTTTTCGATCGCGCTGTAGCGCTTGATCCGGCGCGTGCCGATACTCGTTGTCTGCTGGGTAACGCCCTGAAACTGGCCGGAGAGCTCGAACGTGCGGTTGTCGTGTTACGGGCCACGGTGGAAGCCGCCCCCGACTCCTTCGAAGCCCATCTATTGTTTGCCTCGGTGCTGCCGGTGCCCAAATATCGCCACGAGGCCATTGCCGTTCTGCGCCGTGCTTTGGAACTTGGCGACGACAGTGCCGGCTTTGGTCTAAATTTTAAGCTTGCCGGGCTGTTGCGCGATGCAGGCCAATACGAAGAGGCGGCAAAACGCTTCGAGGTCGCTCTGGATCTCTACGGCGATTCTCCGGAGTGGAATATTGAAGCGCAACTGGCCAATGTCTGGCATGCCATGGGGCGGGTCGATGATGCGCGTGAGGGCTATGCACGCGCTTGGGAAAAGAATCCCGTGGACCTCTGGCGCGTCAGGCGAGTCAGTATTTTTCCGCCGATACCACGATCGCGCGAGCATATTGCTCGGATCCGCGCGCAATTCAATGAGGAGGCCAGTTTCATGCTCGGGCAGCGTTTGAATACCGGGCTGCCCGAAACGGAAATCAGCCATACGGATTTCTACCTCGCCTACCATGGTCTGGATGACAAGCCGTGCCGGGAGCTTTTGGCGAGAATGTACCAACACGCTTATCCCAGTCTGGCTTACGTCTCACCCAATCTCAAAATCGGCGCGCATCGACGCAGCAGGTTACGTATCGGCATCGTTTCAAAGTATTTTAAGTTCCACACCATAGGACGATTGATGCGGGGTTTTTTTCAGCGCCACAACCGCGCCGAATTCGAACTGACGGCGTTTGTTTTTGAAGATGCGGGCGACGACATCGCGCGAGAAATACATTCGCAATGCGAACGCACAATCATCCTCAAGCCGGTCCTGGAGGAGGCCAGGCGCCAGATCGAGGAGGTGAAGGTCGATATATTGTTCTACGCGGACATTGGCATGGAGCCATTCACTTATTTCATGGCGTTTTCACGGCTCGCTCCGATTCAGTGCCTTACCTGGGGGCACCCTGTGACCAGTGGCCTGCCGCAAATGGATTACTTCATCAGCAGTGTTCATGTCGAACCCTTGGGCGCGGCGGCTCATTACACGGAGCAACTGGCCTGTTTGCCGGATTCCTGCGCCTTCGTTTGCTATTCGAGCCCTGAGACGCCGCGGCCATTTCCGGGTCGCGCCGATTTTAAGATCCCGGAGGACGTCAATCTTTATTTTTGTCCGCAGACGCTATTCAAGATGCATCCCGATTTCGACGCAATGATTGGCGGAATTCTGCGCGCCGATCCGAAGGCGTTGCTGCTGATAATAGACAACCCGAGTTTTCTTAAACCGTTTTTGTTGGCGCGCTGGTCGGAGTCCCTTAAAGACGTATTGCCGCGGATTCGTTTCCTGCCGGTTTGCGGGCACGACGCTTATCTCGCCTTGTTGGGGCTCGCGGACGTTGTACTAGATACGCCCCACTTCAGTGGCGGAAATTCCAGTCTGGAGGCATTTGCCATGGGTGCGCCGGTGGTGACATTGCCGGGTGACTATGCACGATCGCGTTTTACCTATGCGAGCTATAGTCGCATGGGTGTGATGGACTGCGTGGCAAAAAACCAGCAGGAATACGTCGAGATCGCGCTCAGGCTGGGAACCGATCGAGACTGCCGCACCGCCATTCGGGAGCGGATTGTTGACACTAGCGAGTGCATTTTCGAGGATGTCGGCACGGTGCGCGCGTTGGAACGCTTTTTCACCGAAGCGGTTGAAAAAGCAGGCATTGGGAAATTGACCTAGGGTCTCATGCGTGGCTATTGATCCATTGCCTTCCCATTCTGAATGACCTGATTGAGATATTAAAATCAGTAGTGTCAAAATCAGAAATGTCCGGTTAAAGCCGGAATAGATTGAGTTGATTATGCAATACGATGTCACTGTTCAATGGGACGGTTTCAGCACCGACTTGTTGCAACGGCAATTTCTCGACGAGCCTCAACCACAAAAAACGCGACAAAAATCGGATTTCGGATGAGATCGTGCTCGGTCGATTGATCAAAAACTGGTTTGGCCAGGCACGCGAGAAGCGCAGGAGATGCGGTGCGGAGTGAAAGTTTGACTTGCTGATCCATGGCCGAACTTGAACCGTCTTTCTTTGGCCGTACCGTCCCCGCCCGCGCCAGATCGAGTTCCTGACCAATCGATAGACTTATTCGGCGATTACAGGGATATTAGCGGCCTATTTCCTCGATTTTTTTGTCTAGAAGAAGGAGCCGTCGATGAAGCGTCAATCAGGCCTGATCCTCGCAGCTTGCACTGCGCTTTGCTGGGGCGGTATCCACGCGGCGAGCGCGCAGTCGTATCCGCTGAAACCGGTTCGTATGTTCGTATCGTCGCCCCCGGGTGGCCCGGGGGACCTTGCGGCGCGCGGTTTCGCGCAGGCGCTGGGCGGCATCATGGGCCAGCCCTTCGTCATCGAGACGCGCTCCGGCGCGGATGGACTGATCGCCGGAGAGGCTTGCGCGCGCGCCACCCCCGATGGTCATTCACTGTGCGTGCTCGATGGCTTCAGCGTTGCCGCCAATCCGGCGGTGCGGCTGAAGATGCCCTATGACACGGTGAAGGATTTCGAACCTGTTGCTCACCTGGGTGCTCTTGGGGCAGCGGTGACTTCGCACCCCAATGCGCCCTACAATACATTCGCGGAAATGCTCGAATTCGCGAGAAAGAATCCCAATCAAGTCAAGTGGGCTAGCTTTGGCGCGGCGGCAAGTCCGATGCTTTATATGGAATGGTTGCGCAATGTACGCAACATTCATTTGTTTAACGTGCCGTACAAGACCGCGCCCGCCGCATTCCTCGCCGTTATGGCGGGTGAGGCGGATGCGACCGTGTATTCCGTGGGCTTAACCGCGGCGCAGGTCAAGGGCGGCAAGGTGAAGATCCTCGCAGTGAACACTGATACGCGTCACCCCATGGCGCCCACTGCGCCGACCATCAAGGAATCCGGTATCGATGTAGCGGTGGTCCTCTGGTTCGGCGTGTTCGCGCCAGCCAAGACGCCCCGGGAAATCGTGCGCCGCCTGAACACAGAGTCGACAAAGAGTTTCTTGAACGACGCGTCGCTACGCGAAAAATTTCTGACCGCCTCCGGCATGGTGGTTCAGGACCCCGCCGGCGGGACGCCGGAGGCATTCGCGGAGTTCATTCTCAAAGACAAGGCGAGCTATGCGAGTCTTTTCAAGCTTGCAAAAGTGGAGCCGCAGTAAGCCGGAATTTGAGTCAAGCGGATCATGCGATGGCATCAACCGCCATTGATGCGGTTTCGCCACAAAAGTTAGAAGCGTTTAAGCACGAAAATTGAAAAAGGAGAATTGATTTGGCAGCAAGCACTGAATCCTTGTTTCGCGGTGCGACGGATAGTTTGCCCTCGAGGGTCAACATCGCCGCGCACATTGCCCCGGAGAGATACACCTTGGAGCGAGAGCGCATTTTTCGCCGCTCCTGGCTGACCATCGGCCACACTCAGGAACTGCCGCAGAAGGGAAGTTATTTCGTCTATGACATTCCCACCTTCAATTATTCGCTGCTGGTGGTGCGCGGGCAGGACGATGTGGTGCGGGTGTTCCACAATGTATGTCGCCATCGCGGCAATAAACTTGTGCGCGACATGGCCGGTACCCGTCCGGGTTTCAGTTGCAATTTTCACGGATGGAGCTATACCGCCGAAGGAAAGCTGCGCCTTATCACCGATGAGAAGGAGTTTCAGGATTGCGACAAATCGAACCTCGACCTGGTGCCGGTGACATCAGAAGTCTGGAACACCTTCATCTTCGTCAATTTCGAGGAGAAACCGCATTGCACGCTCACCGAATGGCTGGGCGATCTTCATGACAAATATAACGACTATTTCGAGCCCCAGGAAATAGGGGCGGCCTACCAGACCCAGGTTAATACCAACTGGCACTTGGGCATCAACGCCTTCAGCGAGGGCTACCACACGCTCTACCTGCACAAAAGCACGGCGCGCGATTACCAGGGCGGCAAGCGCAACCCCGAGCGGCATCGCCCCACCATCGAGGTGTTCGATCGCCATTACCGCTACTCCGCGCCCGGCAATCCGGACAAGGTATTTGTTCCAGGCGAGAAGGTTGCGGCGAAGTTCGGCCGCATGATCATTCCGGCTTTCGATTTCGATTGCACCGGGCTGCCGCCTGGCATCAATTCGGCGGGGCATGACTTCTGGGCCTTCGACGTGGTGGGTCTATATCCCAATTTTGTGATGCTGATAGGCAACTGCTGGCACAACGAAATGAGCTTCTGGCCGATCGACGCGGGGCGAACACTGGTTGTCAATCACGGCTGGACCTACAAGCCTAAAAATCTGGGCGAGCGTGTCAGCCGCGCGTACTTTCGCGCGCGGGTGCGCGACGTGTTTCGCGAGGATTTGAATACGCTGGAGGCGCAGCAGGTGGCGCTGTCCAGCGGCGCGATCACCGAGGTGGTGTTGTCGCGACAGGAAATGGCTCTGCGAGCGCATTTCGTGGTCACCGATCGCATGATGTCGGAGGTGAAATGAGTACCACTAAGACCGCGTTGCCTGCGCCCTTCAAGGCGCTTGAGCCTTGGGCCGCAGAATGGTCGATAGCGCATGAGTCAGGGCGCCTCGCAAAACGCTTGTCCTCAGGCACCGCCGAGTTGAATCAATTCGTCGCCGCGGTGTTCCCGAGAATCGAAGAAATCATTGCTTTCCTCAACCTCATTCCGGGAAATGATCCTGATGCATTGCGCCCCGAGGAACGGCGCCTGTTCGACATGGCCTTGACTTGCATGGAGGCGGTGATTCCATCCGATCTCGGATGGGAAACCAATGACATCGAGGATTCCTGGCCGGTCAATCGCCTGAGCTTCCTTCCCCCCAGTATTTTTCCAGAGCCGGAAAACAGGAAGTAAAGCCAGCGCGCTGATTCGGTTTGCTCGTCAGTTGGCGGATACGACAGCGACGGTTTCCTTTGCGCAGTCGTTCCACGCGGCGATCAGTTCCTGAGCGCGTCGCAGTGGATGTCGTTGCGATCATCGCGTGGAACCCTGGAGATCCTGATCGCACGGCGCTGGCAGAGGTCGGATTGCTTCAAGTAAAAAAAGGGCCCTCACCCGTCTGGGCCAGGGCTTCTTTTGCTCCTGCGCCACCGCGGCCTCGGCAGCCTGGAAGTCGTTGGTGCGGTGGGTGCTGTCGCAGTAGGGCTTGTCTTGGATCGCGAGTCCCGAAACGAGCGGTTTGCATGTTGACCCGCAGCTTTGTTCGCTCTACTCTGGATTGATTTTTCAATCGGTTTTCCAGCGTGTGGCAAGGAGGTAGTCCATGTTCCTGCGCAACCATTGGTACGTCGCCGCGCAGCCCGGCGAAGTCGGTCGCGAGCCGCTCGCGCGGCGTATCCTGGGGGATGCGATCGTTCTCTATCGCACACAGGGCGGGCGGGCCGTGGCAATGCAGGACCAATGCCCGCACCGCAAGTACGCCCTGTCCAAAGGCCGCATCGAGGGTGATGAGATCCGCTGCCTGTACCACGGCCTGAAGTTCGACGGCGCCGGCCGTTGCACCTTCATTCCCGGTCAGGACCGCATCCCTTCAAACCTGTGCGCTCGTATTTATCCACTGTGCGAAAAGCACGGTTGGGTCTGGATCTGGATGGGCGATCCGGCCGAGGCCGTCGCCACGCGCGTGCCCGATTTCGGGCTCAATACCGACCCGGCTTGGCGCGCCGTGTTCGGCTACCTTGCGATTGAGAGCGACTACCGCTTGATCCTCGATAATTTTCTTGACCTCACACACGTGGGTTACGTGCACGTGGGGACCATCGGCAACGCGCCTGTGTCTGACGCGCCGATTGAACTGGTGAGTGAGCAAGGCATGGTGCGTTTCAACCGCACCATGAAGGCCATTCCGCCCTCGCCCACGTTCGTGAAGCTGATGCAGACCGAGGAGCGCATTGATCGCCGCACCACCTCGACGTGGTTGCCGCCGTCGCACTTCCAGAACGAGGTGCACGCGGCGCACGCGGGCAAGCTCGCGACGAATGGCGCAGTCCGGTTCTACGTGAACAACTCGTTGACGCCCGAGACAGAAACCACCACGCACTACTTCTGGGCCGTCACTCGCAACTTTCAGTTGCAGGATGCTTCGATTGGCGATCTGCTCCGGCGTGAGAACGACGCAGCTTTCCAAGAGGACAAGGTGGTGATCGAAGAGCAACAGCGCATGATAGCGATCGAGTCACCACCCACACCCATCATGCCGATCGCCGCCGACCGCGGCGTGCTGGCCATGCGCCGCCTGCTAGCGAAACTGGAGCAAGAGGAAGAGAAGGAGCGCGCCGGCACGGCGCTTTTAATCGACGCCGAGTAGCGCCTCGACGCCCCCACAATTTTGCAACCATCCGTTCGTGGATGGCAAAAAGCGTGCAGGGCTTGCGTCTTGTCTGGTTTTTCTAGAAATCAACGGGCTTCTTACTGACCCTGACATGCCGGCACGCAAGGTAGATGCATGGGAGGCTTTTGTCCTGGATGTCGCGGTGGGGAAACTGGACCGCGAGCAAACCACCAGGGGATTGCGAAAACTGTTGCGGAAGAAACGCAGAGACACCGCATCACTTCCACGCTAAAGTTCAGACAAGCGTCACGGAATCGTAGAGGAGAAAAATGAATTATCTTGGCTGCCGCGGCAGCGCGAAGCTTCAGGTGCTGTTGGCGATCCTGGTTGGCGCTGTTTCTCCCCTAAAAGCCCAGGACTTTCCCCAGCGCACCGTGCGCATCGCGGTGCAGGTGCCCCCCGGCGGCCTGCAGGACACCATTGCCCGCGCCACCGCTCAGGAACTGTCCACGTTGTGGGGCCATGCGGTGATTGTGGAGAACCGGCCCTCGGCAGGCGGGGTGGTGGCCGCAGAAGGTGTGGCGCGAGCGGCGCCGGACGGGCACGCCATTCTGCAGACTGGCGGCAGCACCATCTACGCCAATGAAATGCTGCGCAAGGACCTTCCCTATGACGCGAAGGATTTTGCGCCGGTCACCATCCTGATCGGCTCGAACAACATCCTGGCGGCCAGCCCGAAGCTGCCGGCAAATACCCTGCAGGAGATCATTGCGCTGGCCCGCGCCAAGCCCGGCGCCCTCAACTACGGCAGCCTCGGCATAGGCCATGCCACCCACGTTGATGTCGAGTGGATACTGCGCGAGTCCGGCATCAAGGTTGAGCACGTGCCCTACAAGGGCGGCGCGCAGGCGCTGCAGTCCGTGGCCAGCGGCGAGATCGCCTTTGCCATCACCGGAATCACCGCGGCGATTCCGATGGTGAGGCAGGGTCGCATCAAGGGCATAGGCTATGCCGGCCTGAAGCGCAGCGAATTGTTTCCGGACATGCCCACAGTGGCGGAGGCGGGTTTTCCCGGCTTCGAGTCGGGGAGCTGGTTTGGCTGGTTCGTGCCTGCGGCCACTTCGAAGGTGGTGATTGAACGCATAGCCGCCGACGTCAGAAAAGTCATCAGCGTTCCGGCCTTCAAGGAGAAATTCATCACCGCCGGTGGCCACGAACTGATGGCGACGCCGCCTGGCGAGTTCGGTCCCATCATGGAGCGCCAGCGCAAGGCCTTCGCGGCAAAGATCAAGCCGCTGAATCTCAAGCTGGAGTAGGGGCTACGCGGCGCGGCCCTGCTGACGCGCGACAACGACTTGTCGCGCGAACTGGGCCTGAAGCCCTCGCAAAGCGCGGAGGGTGCCTGGAACCTCTTCAATGAAACCGG
>CAMDFL010000008.1 GCA_945897475.1 Bordetella parapertussis | reverse complement strand
CTGAACGGCTTGACCATATAGTCGTTGGCGCCTGCGGCCAGGCAATCTTCGCGATCGGCGCGCTGGGCGCACGCGGTGACCATGATGATGTAGGTGTCGTTGAATTGACGGTCGCTGCGTATCTTGCGGCACAGCCCGGCGCCGTTCAGTTCACCGGGCATCATGATGTCCAGAAGCACCGCATCCGGCGGCGTTTGGCGCATCAGCTCCCAGGCGTCGTCAGCGTTGGCTGCCTCAAACAGTTGGTAGCGTCCGGACAGAGCCAGCCGCAACATTCGCCGAATGCCATCATGGTCATCGACTATCAAAACTTTTTTCATGGCTGCCTCAACTGAGCTGCACTCAAACGCTGGCCGACTACAGGGGCGTTTCTTTTTCCAGCTTGTCGAGAACACTATGCCACATTCGCAGCTGGCGGGGGCTGCCAGCGTTGACGACGCGCTGTCCTGGGCGTGTAATCAAAACATCCTTGTCGTTAAAATGGTAGACGGGAATCAAATCAGAGCGCTCCGATGCCGGCCTGATGTTGATTTCCAGATTGTCCAGGAACAAAGGCACCGCATCCGGGGTCGGGTAATAGGCCAACACCATGTGCGCCTGCTGCAGACGCTGCGACACCACATAAGTGATTCTAAGGCGCTCCTGCGGGACCCCCATTTCTTTCAGAGTGAGGTATTTTGCGATGGCAGAATCTTCGCAATCGGCGCCATTGCTGGTGAGCACCTCGGTAGGCGTGGCCCAATAGTCTTCCACCCCCCAATGCGCCTGATCGCTCACGTACGGGATGCGGTTGAAAAACGTGTTAACCAAATTGAGCCGTTCCAGCATGTCCGCGGCGGGTTGCCTCTGCTGGCTACGCACCAGTTCGCGCCACGCGCCGATACGCTGTTTGCTGCCTGGGCCGAAGCGGGTATCGAGAGGCGCGGCCTGGCCTGTACTGAGGCTGCTCGGTAAGCCTGCATTGGTCGGTGCGCGACCATCGACATCCGTGGCAAACGCAGGCAGCGCGACGCACAAAGCCAGCAAGACGAAAAAGGGGATTCTCATAACGATGATGCCTGAACCCCAGCGCCCTAGTCCCGTCTATCTGGCTGGACTTGAAGGCTCTGAGCAGGCGACATCGTGGGATCAGCCCGCCGATCTCCCGTATTGATTAGGTCAGGCTAATGTATCGATTGTGTAACGGCCGTCACCGCGAGCGGCAATGTGCAACCCTCGCCTTGCGCTGCTGGGCATCCCGCAGGGGCGCGCTCTCAGAAAGTTGGTGTCAGTCCGTCATACCGCAGCGCGGTCACCGACCTGCGCGAACTGGGGGATGTCGATCTCATCGTCGGCACCGAAGGCGTCAACTCGGCAACCGGGGTGGACTAGCGACAATTCCGGGATGAGCTAACGACAATTCCGGGATGAGTTAACGACAATTCCGGGATGAGCTAACGACAGTTGTCAGTAGTGTGGCTGCCATTCCCGAAAAATATTTTTACCCATTTCTCTTTGCGAATGGAAACCAGAGCATCCCTGCTGGGGCTTTGACCGGCACCGGGAATAGATACCCAAATCAAGACGCCATCGGCATCGCTCTGCACTTTCAGAATCTTGGTGCTGTCGGGCAATTTTGGACTGCTCGTCTTGAGCAACCGGGTCTTTTTGTCAAAGGAAACCTCGTAGGGTTTTGCTGACGAGGTACAGGCCATTTCGATCTTATCCTTATCCGCCGCTTGCGCAGGTAAGCTACAACAACAAGCGGCAGTGGCTATTGCCAAAAACCTTGTCAGGCGCATAAGAGTCTTCCCGGGGAATAAGAGAAATTTTATCAGCAAACCCCAATCGCTCATACCGCATCTCGGATACCACGCTGCAGGGCTTGCATTGGCGCTGCGCAATGCATTGAGACTTAAGCGGTGTTTGCCTAAAATGCGACCCATACTCATCAGCTTCAAATCCCCTGGAGGGTTTCCATGCAACTGCCACACCATTTTCTGCCGCGTAGTTTCATCGTCATGAGCATGTTG
Organism: Bordetella parapertussis; assembly: GCA_945897475.1. Taxonomy (GTDB): domain Bacteria; phylum Pseudomonadota; class Gammaproteobacteria; order Burkholderiales; family SG8-39; genus 2-02-FULL-62-17. The sequence continues at coordinate 47,905 of CAMDFL010000008.1, read as the reverse complement.
GCGGCAGCGCCAAGCGCGATGGCGCAAGCGGCCTACCCCGCCAAACCATTGCGCTTGCTGGTGCCATTTGCCCCTGGCGGGGTGTCGGACATCGTGGCGCGTGTTGTCTCTCCCAGGCTGGCCGATGCCCTGGGGCAATCGGTGCTGGTTGAGAATCGCGTTGGCGCCGGCGGCGTAATCGCCACGGAACTGGCGGCAAAATCCGCGCCGGATGGCTACACCATTCTCACCGCCTTCGATAACTTCGCCGCCAATCCCTATCTCTACAAAGAGGCGAAGTACGATCCGGTGAAAGATTTCACACCGCTTGCCCTGGCGGTGCGCAGCAGGCTCGCCTTGGTGGTAAATGCAAAAATGGGCGTAACAACGCTGGATGAATTCGTTCGTGCCGCCAAGTCCAAGGGCACGAGCATGAGTTACGCCACCGCGGGAGGTGGTACTTCCAGCCACCTAATCGCGGAAATGTTCAAGCTCACCACGGGCATTACGCCGCTGGCAGTGCACTACAAAGGCGGAGCACCCGCGATGAACGATCTTTTGGGTGGGCAGGTGGATATGATGATAGCCACCATGAGCATCGCTTTGCAGCAAGTGCGCGCCGGAAAGCTAACGGCCTTGGCCGTAACCTCAGGAACGCGCACGCCGCTGATGCCAGGTGTTCCCGCGATCAATGAAACTTATCCAGGATTTGAGGCGCAGTCCTGGGTGGGTTTCGTCGCGCCTGCCGCAACGCCGCGCGACATCGTTGTGCGATTGAATGGCGAGATCAACAAGGCAACGGCAGCAGCCGATGTCAGAGGCAAACTGGAAGCCTTGGGGTTCGACCTCGCCGTGGGTAGTCCGGATGTTTTTGGCGAATGGATAGCGGCTGAGTCGGCGCGCTGGGCCAAGGTGATACGCGCGGCGAAAATTACCGTTGATTAGCATTGCCTCAATGTGGAGCAGTCTCAACGGAGCTGCCTCACGTGCCGTCTTAATTTGCCGCCTTATTTTGGTGTGGAATCTTCTGCGAAAATAGGCCCGATTCCATAAAGGAAAAGAGCCGGTCAATGCTGCCCTCTATATTCGTTTCGCATGGATCGCCGATGCACGCGCTTGACCCGGGCACGCTTGGCGCCGCGTGGCGTGGACTGTCGCAATCGCTGCCGCGTCCCAAGGCCATACTGGTGGCTTCCGCGCATTGGGATACCGAATCGCCTATGTTGACCGCGATGGCGAATCCTCCGACTTATCATGATTTTTATGGATTCCCGGAACCGCTGTATCGCCTGCGTTATCCGGCGCCCGGTTCACCGGATCTAGCGCGGCGCGCTGGTTCGCTTTTAAGCGCGGCAGGTTTTCCAGCGGACTTTGAGAATCGTCGCGGCCTTGATCACGGTGTGTGGTCCATTTTGCTGCATATGTATCCAGAAGCCGATATTCCGGTGGTGCAGGTGTCTTTGCAGACCGAATTGGGACCCGCGCATCACTATCGGTTGGGCCAGGCCCTTGCGCCGCTTGCCGCCGACGAGGTGCTGTTGATCGGCTCTGGCCAGATGACGCACAACCTGCGCGAGTGGGGACGTAACTTCGACGGTCAGCCGGCGCCCTATGTGGAAGAGTTTCAGGCCTGGGTGCACGATCGCATCGTCGCGCGCGAGCATGAAGCCTTGATGAATTACCGCGATAGCGCTCCGCATGCGGTGCGCTCGCATCCCAGCGACGAGCACTTCCTGCCCTTGTTTTTTGCGCTCGGCGCCGGCGGCGAGCAAGCCACGCCGCTTCGCACATACAACGCCATCGAGGGCTCGGTGCTGGCGATGGATCTCTACACTTTTACCGCAAACTGACCCACCGCGTAGAACAATTTGACCGCATGCGATTTAGACCCGAGGCGATTAGACCCCATGCGATTAGACCCCATGCGATTTAGACCGCATACGGTTTAAGCCCTTAAATGCCCGTTTGAGCACGCCAGTGCTTGTTCTACAGGCATCGGTCGGGTCGGACCGGCAATCCGGTTTTGGCGATGAAGCTCAGCGTGACGCCTTGACCGGCGTAGGCCAGCGCCCGGTGGCGATTCGATCGAGAATGCGCGCGAGGGTTCCGGGATTGGTGACATGCGGATTGTGGCTCGCATCGATTTCCAGGTACTGCCAGCCACGCTCGGTTTTCGCGCGCTCGGTGAATTGGCGAAATCCATCGCCAGGCGCGGGCCGGGTGCAATAGATATAGGTACGCGGCAGCTTTTCCACCGCGCCTGTGAGACGCAGTTTCTGCTGCATGCATTTGACCGGGTGCGGCACGCGCCGCGGTGTAATCCACTCGATATCGCTCGCGGGTGTATCCAGCGGCGGTGGGTTGGGCGCGACGCGCCAGTCACCCGGCAGCACGTTGCGGCGCGCGGGACTGCCCAAGTCGAGCAAGGACTGGCCATCCCGGGGCACGAACGCATCCAGGTACACCAAGCGCGCGATACGATGCGCGGCGCGATCGGCCACGCCGGTGGCCACCATGCCGCCATAACTGTGGCCGATCAGGATGACGTCGTGCAAGTCCTCGCAGTGGAGCACACCGAGCATATCGGCGATATGCGTTTCCAGATCGATGTCCGGATTGGCCAGATGCGCGCGTTCACCCAAACCGGTATAGGTGGGGGTGAATATTTCATGGCCATACCGCTGCATCAGCGGCCTCATTTTTTTCCAAACCCAACCTGCCGACCATGCGCCATGCGCGACCACAAACGTTGCCATGCCAATCTCCTTTAGAATCGCCGCACATTTTACGCTGGGACTTCTCATCGCGGCATCTCCGGTGACGCATATCCGGTGACGCGCCAGACCCCAGAGATTCCTCTAATCCACAGTCAAGAGAGCAGCATGCAAATCACAGCCAACGGTATCGACTTCAACATCCAGATCGACGGCCGCGAAGGCGCGCCCTGGCTGATGTTCTCCAACTCGCATTGCACCACGCTTGCATTGTGGGACGAAATGGTCGAACGCTTCAGTGATCGTTACCGCATCCTGCGTTACGACACGCGCGGACACGGCGGCACCTCGGCGCCTCCCGGGGATTACACACAGGATCAACTCGCCGGAGATGTAGCCGCAATTCTCGATGTTTTGAAAATAGATCGCGTTCATTTCTGCGGCATTTCCATAGGTGGGCAGACCGGTCTTGGGATGGCGATTCATTACCCCAAGCGACTCTTGTCGCTAACCGCGGCCAACGCGCGCTACGATGTGCCGCCGCCGGTGATGAAAGCCTGGGACGATCGCATCGCTATCGTTGAAAAAGGCGGAACAGAAGCTATCGCCGGGCCGACGGTGGGGCGATGGTTCGAGGCGAACTACCCGGTCCGCAACCCGGAGCGTGTGGCGCGCATCCAGGCGATGTTCAAGAATGTCAGCAAGCAAGGCTACATCGGCTGCGCCGCCGCGATCCGCGATCTCAACTACCGGGAAGCCCTCTCGACGATCGATCTGCCGGCGCTACTCATCTCCGGCAAACAGGATTCCTCCGCGACCGAAGACATGGTCAACACCATGCATTCAATGATTCGCGGATCGAAACTTTCGATGCTCGATCCGGCGGGGCATCTCACCGTGGTGGAACAGCCCAAAGCGTTTGGCGATGCGTTGGAGAAATTTATCGCCGATGTGCCCTCTTAAATTCGTAACGGAGCAGGTCGGCTTGCCGCATAGCCCTGAAAGCCGCTAACGCCACAGGCTTGCAACACCTCGATATCGGCGCTGTTTTCCACGCCTTTGGCAAGCACCGCGATTTCAAGCGGCCGCAGCAGTGCCACTACCGATTCAACCAGATAACGGGATTCACTTTGCGTCGCCAGGTCGCGCGTGGCGGCAGGCGCGAGTTTGACGTAGGCGGGTAAAAGTTGCCGCGCCAGAAGTAAAGATGAGCTTGAGAGTTCCAGATCATCCAGGGCAATTGCCGCACCGGCGCCGCGAACCAGTGTCGAGAACGCAAGCGTGACCTCGACATCTCCAGCGGCGCCTTGCGCGTTGATCTCAAACACGAGACGGCGCGCGTCGCAGGCTGGATCGGACAACAGCGAACGCACGCTAGCGAGATAAAGCGAGTCCCTGAGACTGGCGCCGGACACGTTGACGGCGAACTGCTCGCGCCGATGTGCGTCACGCGCGAGCAATGGACGCAAACGCTGGAGAACTTCGGCATCCAGTCTGGGCAGCATGCCGTGGCGGCTCGCCATCGGAACGAATAGCGCGGCTGGCATGTCCATCCCCGCACCACCGATGAGGCGCGAGGTGACCTCCCTATGCAACATTCGTCCACGCGGCAGAGATACTGCCTCCTGTCCATGCAATTCGATGCGGCCCTCAACACAAGCCGATTCGATGCGCGCGCGCCATTCTTCGGCAGTGCCTGCGATTCCCGAGGCCATGTCGAGGATACGCACGAGCTCCCCGCTCTGGCGCGCCTGAGAGTGCGCGAGGCGCGCCAATATCAACAGCTGATCGAATTGGGCGATGCCTTCGAACCATCCCAGTCCAGCGCTGCATGGCGTTCGCGGGTCGGCCAGCTCAAGCGCCTGTCTGACCCAGGCTTCGGCTTGTGTTCGCTCGACGCGCGGCAGAAAAACCAGAAAACTTGCGCCGCGATCATGTCCCACCAGTCCGCCCAGAGGGGCGGCGAGCCGGGTGAGCCCCGCGCTGAAGGCGGCAAGCAGCGTGTCCCCCGCGGCCATGCCCTCGGCGCGATTCACATCATCCAAATGGGCGACCGACAGCATGATCATGGCGCCATGCCCGGTTCCTGCTTCCTCGGCCAGCAAGGCGCCGACTCGCTGCGCAAAACCGCGTTCGTTCAAGGCGCCGGTTCCCACGTCCTCGTAGGCTTCACGCATCAGGCGTGCGGCGCGCGCTTCCTCATGGGTCATCGCGTCGCGCAGTTTGTTGCTCAGCACATTGATCGCCGTCACTACGCTGGCGATTTCGCGGGTTTGAGCGCTCACGGCGATCACCGGGAAACGCCGTTCGCCGATTTCAGCTGCTGCCGCCTCGACGGCCTCCAGCGGACGCAGGATTCCTTTCAACAAATGCGCCGCCGCGAACAATGCCATGGCAAACAGGCCCGCCAACCAAGCCAATGTTCCGGTCGCGGTATTCCATAGTTGTTGATAGGCGAACTCCGGATGTACCACCACCAACACGCGCCCCAGTTGTTTCCAGCCCGAATTCACCAGCGCCTGGCCAAGCGGCGCCTCTACCTGAAATACGCGACGAAACCACGGCGGCGCGCCAGGACCATCGGGGGCCAGAGTGCGGCTGACAATGGTGGCGCCATCCATGTCGACCAGGCGAATAGATAGGTAATAACCGCGGTCGAACACCGGGGTGATGACGGTGCGTGCAAGCCCCTCGTCGGCGGTCTTGAGCAGCGTTCCGAGCGATAGCGCAAGCGCGGTGGCAGTTTCATTGGCGTGCGCATCCAGCTGCAGTTGCAGCGAGCGTTGGGTGAGATGCACATGAATGGCCTCTACCCCTGCCAGCACCAGCATGAAGATGACCGTCAGGCCGCCAAATAAAAGCCTCCCCAGCCTCACAAGATGACCTCGCGTTGCAGGCGGTCCAGCACCGAGCGCCAGGCGCGGATCTGTTGCGGCGTACTGCGTTTTCCGCTGCCGGTAAGCACCACATCGTCTTCATTAAAACTGTAGACCGGCGACAAATCCGCTCGACTGGAGGCGCTCTTCACCCGGTCATCGAGATTGTCCAGAATCAGCGGCTCGGCGTCGGGCTGCGAATAGTAGGCGAGCACCATGTGTGCCTGCGAATTGTGTCCGGCGCGCACATACACCATCCGAAGGCGCGAGAGCGGCACACCCAATTCTTTCAATAAAAAATATTTCGCGATCGCATAGTCCTCGCAGTCCCCGCCATTGCTGGCGATGGTTTCCGCGGGTGTCGCCCAATAGTCTTCGGCGTTCCAATGCGCGATATCGTCGCGATACGGAACGCGATTGAAATAGGAATTGATGCGCTGCAGGCCATCGGCCGTCGGTATCGTCACCGCAGACTGCGGGCGCCGTATCTCGACGCGGGCGAAATCCACCCAAGCACCAAGGCGCGGTCTGGCCTCTGCGCCGAATCGCGAAACCATATGCGCGAGCAAGCCCGCGGAGACGCCAATCGTGAATCCATAATCCGCAGTTGCCAGCGTCGTGGCCGCCAGCAGCAGCGCCGCCACAATGGTTCGCTGCGCCACGGGAAAATGGCGGCGAAATATACGCTTATCAGTTGGCAGCGCGGGCATGATAGGTCCAATATCACCGGTCGTTCAGGTGGTGTAATGTCTATCGGCAGCGCCCGCCTGAGTCTTTAGGGGCTTTTGCGAATCATGGTGTTACGCCGTGTCGCGTGCTGGTGCATACTTAGCAAGGACGATAATCTTTCTCTGCGAGGAAATCATGGCCGAAAAAATCAGTGTGCATGACCCTAGAGGCTATCCGCCCAAGGTAATGGGAAAGCGGCTCGCGCCGCGATTGGAAACGCTTGAAGGAAAAAACGTGTTTCTCGTGGATTGCCTTTTCGACAATTCCGAAGTATTCATGAACGAGCTTCGCGACTGGTTCGCCCGCCACTACCCCAAGGTCAAGACGCCCATCATCAAGCCCCAACAAAGCTGGGTGGACGATCCACAGATGCGCGCCAAAATCGCCGCGAACGGCGACGCGGCAATTTTAGGCGTAGGGCTGTGAAGCACCTGCACCCCGACGGTCGTCGGGCTCGCAATGTCCTTGGAAGAAGCAGGGATTCCCACCATCGCCGTTCACACCCATGTGTTCGCCCGCTTGGCGAAAGCCACAGCGCTTGCCAACGGCATGCCCACCACCAGACAAGCCTATGTTCCGCAACCGGTGGTGGATCGCAGCGCCGCGGCTCTTCGCGCCTACATCGAAGGCGTTGATCCGGTATCCAAGCGCCCGTTCATGCAGGAAATCATCGAGGGCTTGTCGGGCCCCTTGAGCAACGAAGACTTGAAGGGCATGTCCTTTGACCGGTCGCGCGCGAAACTGCTTGAACCCGACACAGAAGACAATCTGCACAAGCTGTTCCAGGAGAATTTCTGGACCGACAATCTGCCTATCGTTTTGCCCACCGAAGAGCGCGTGGCCGCGATGTTAAAGGGCACCAGCCACTCGCCCGACAAGGTGGTTGGCAGGCTTCGGCCCGCGGAATTTCGTGAATTCTGGGAACTGACGGTGGAAAAAGTCGCGGTCAATGCGGTTATGGCGGGCGCGCGGCCTGCGTACCTGCCGGTGATCCTGGCGATGGCGGCAAGTGGCGCCACCGCACGTTCCTCGAGCACCACCTCTTTCGCGGGCATAGGCGTGGTGAACGGGCCGATCCGCAACGAAATCGGCATGAATTCAGGCATTGGCGCGATGGGGCCCTTCAACCACGCCAACGCCACTATCGGTCGCGCATGGAATTTGCTGTCGCAGAATCTCCAGGGCGGATCAACGCCCAACGAGTCCTACATGGGGACGCTGGGCAACTGGTACAGCTACAGCGCCACGTTCCCGGAGAACGAGGAAAGAAGCCCTTGGGAGCCGTTGCACACGCGCTATGGATTCAAAAAAACCGACAGCGCCGTCACCGTGTTTCGCGGCGGGCGTTACACGCAAGCCGGTTTTGGCCCGCGCGAAACCTGGAAAGAAAAATTCAAACGCGTGTTTGCAGCCTGTTCGCCACGACAATCGCCTTTGCTGGTTATGGACCCGATCGTCGCGCGCTTGTTTACCGACCTGGGATTCAACAACAAAGAAAAGTTGATCGATTGGATCGAGGAAAACGCCAGGCTGCCGGCGCGCGAGTACTGGGACGATCAATGGGTGCAGACCTTGTTGAAGCCGCTGGCGGTATCGGGTGTTGAACCTTACGCGTCCAACATGAAGGCGGCGCCGGACGAACAACTCCAAATGTTTCGCGCCGAGGAAATCAATATCGTTGTAACGGGTGGGGAAACGCAGGGCGCCTGGAAGATCTACGAAGGCGCCCGCCCTAACAACGGCACGGTTTCCATTGATGCCTGGCGCTAGCACGAAGTCGGCGAGAACCTGCAGGACCACTGGCAGTTGCGTTGCTCCTACAAGGTCAAGAACACCGTCACCATGAACGAATGGGTCGGCAATCCGCTGCGCCGCTACGCCATGGGCGCGTGGTATTTGCTCAGCGGACGCGGCCCGATGGGGTTTCAGACACTGATTGGCAGCGAGGCGCTTTGGAAATTGAACTCAAACTGCTGATGGACCCCGCCGACCTGGCCCGAGTCGGCCACAGCGGGGCGGTATCGCGCGCGCGGCGTGGTCGCGCCCGATCGGCCACCCTGCATACGGTCTATTACGACACCCCGGATGGATTGCTGTGGCGCGGCGGCGTGGCGCTGCGCTTGCGACGCACTGGAAGCCGCTGGATCCAGACCGTAAAAGGCGCGGGTGAAGCGATTGGCGGATTGCATCGTCGCGAAGAGATTGAGTGGCCAGTGGCGACTGGCGCGCTTGATCTCGATTTACTGGCGGGCACACCGTTTGCAAAATTATTTTCGCGATCGCGCGTGCGTCAAGGCCTCTCGTCGATCTTCGAAACAGAGTTTCGCCGCCGCAGTATCGAACTCGAACTGTCCGATGGGACCAAGGCAACGCTATGCCTGGATTCGGGCGAGATTCGCGCTGGCGCTTCGGTCGAGCCGATCTGCGAGGTGGAAGTCGAGCTGGTGCAAGGCGAAATAACGAGCTTGCTGGATTTTGCCCGGGATTTGCTCCTCGAACGCCCGTTTCGCATCAGCACACACTCGAAAGCCCAGCGCGGCCATATTCTTGCCGCCTCCACGCAAAACTCAACAACGCCGGCGCGTTCCGGCGATGTTGATCTCGCCGGTGTCGCTGGCACATCGGAGGCGTTTGTCAGGATTGTTCAATCGGCAGCGGAGCAGGTCCATGACAACGAGCGCGGGGTTCTGGAGAGCAACGATCCCGAGTACCTGCATCAAATGCGGGTCGGCTTGCGGCGCTTGCGCGTCGCGCTTTCGCTGCCAGGCGACGAGGCCTGGGAGGCGGCCTCGCGGCCGTTGCGCGACCGGTTTCGCGCGCTCTCGCGTGTGTTGGGCGAAGCGCGCAACTGGTATGTTTTTGCAGGCGAGATGCTGCGGCCGATGGCCGCGCACACCGAGGCCAAAATATTGGCCGGCCTTCGCGCGCGCGCGGGTCTGCGTCGCGTGGCGGCGCTGGCAGCGGCGCGCAATGCGATTCAAAGCCGCGAAACCACCCAGCTCTGGCTGGATCTTGCGCGCTTGATGATGCTCGCCCGCGCCGACACCAAGGGCCGCACGCGGGATTTCGCAGCGTCATCGCTCAAACTTCGTTATCTCGGGATGTTCAAGGCCGCGGAGCAGGTCGATAGCGCCGGCAAGCTGCACGAGCTTCGAATCGCGGCGAAAAAGCTGCGCTACGTCTGTGAATTTTTCGCCGACCTATATCCACGAAAAAAAGTGAAGCGTTTTCTGTCGACCTTGTCTGTGTTACAGGATGAGCTTGGCGTCGTCAACGACGCGGCGGTCAGTCGTGTTCTGCTGAGCAAGGCTGACGCAGGCGCGAGACCCCTGGGCGCGGAAGCTCGCGGCATGGCACTGGGTTGGATCGCGGCCTACGAGACGCAAGCACGCGCACGCGCGCAGGCGGCGGCTAAGTTGTCGTTCAACGCGAATCCCTTCTGGAAATAAATCCGGCGTCGCGAATGCCGGTTCAGGATTTGCACGGGTTGAATGCGCTCCAAATGGATTGTGCGAATCCATGGCATATTCTCAAATACGAACCTATCTATTTAACGGAAAAATCGAATGAACAAAAAAATGCACCTGGCGGCTTATTTCAACCCCACCGGTCATCATGTTGCCTCCTGGCGCCACCCGCGCGCGCAGGCCGATGCGAACGTGAACATCGATCACTACATCGAGATCGCACAGAGCGCCGAGCGCGCCAAGTTTGATTTAATATTTCTTGCCGATGGACTGGCGACCCGGGACGTACATATCGATGCACAGTCTCGCTCGGTGCAGTTCATCGCGCATTTCGAACCGTTTACCCTGCTCTCGGCCTTAGCCACTGTCACCAAACACATCGGCCTGGTGGGAACAGCGTCGACCACCTATAACGAACCGTTCCACATTGCCCGGAAATTCGCCTCGCTGGATTGGATCAGCAAGGGCCGCGCCGGATGGAATCTGGTGACCTCGGTGCAACCCGCTGAAGCGCCCAATTTCGGCCGACCGGGCGTCGACAAACACGAAGTACGCTACGAACGCGCGCACGAGGCCGCGCGCGTCGTGACCGGGCTGTGGGACAGTTGGGATGACGATGCTTTCGTTCGCAATGTCGAGAGCGGCCTGTATTTCGAGCCCGCCGCCAAGCACGTACTGGATTACAAGGGCAAGTATTTCAACGTGCGCGGCCCGCTTAACGTACCGCGTCCACCACAAGGTTGGCCGGTGGTGGTACAGGCCGGGGCATCCGATGAAGGGCGCGAATTGGCCGCCGAATTCGCCGAAGCGATTTTCAGCCCGCACCTCACTATTGAAATCTCGAAAAAATATTACGACGATGTCAAAGGACGTATGGCCAAATACGGTCGCGATCCGGATCATCTGAAAGTACTTCCCGGCCTGTCCGTGGTGGTGGGAAAAACCGATGCCGAGGCTGAAGCGGATTTCAACTATCTGCAATCGCTCATTCACCCCATAGTGGGGCGCGAGATTCTCTCCACCATGCTGGGAGGATTGGATCTCTCGTCCTATTCGATGGACGATTATCTGCCCGACCCGCTGCCCATGACCAATGCCAGCCGCGGGCATTTCGAGAGCATCGTCGCGATGGCCAAACGCGAGAAGCTCACCATTCGCGAACTGGGCTTGCGAGTGGCGGGCGCACGCGGCAAGAACACCATCCATGGCGGCCCGAAAAAAGTCGCGGACTACATGGAAGAATGGTTCAAGGCCGGCGCGTGTGACGGATTCTGCGTCATGCCCCCGTACATCCCCGGTTCGCATGACGATTTCTGCAATCTGGTGGTTCCCGAGTTGCAGCGGCGCGGATTGTTCCGTACCGAATACGAGGGTAAGACCTTGCGCGAGAACCTCGGCCTGCCAAGGCCGGTGAGTCGCTACAAACGCGAAGCCGTATAACCCGGCATCCAGGGCTTCGACGGATCGCCCAAGGTTCGCGCGCACCGGCGTGCGCGAACGGCTGGCGTGCGTAGCAATTGCACACCGTGCGATCGGCGGGTAGTGCCAGTCAATCGACGGCGATGGCTACGCCCGGTTCAAGCGCGCAAACCCGGCTTCAAGATCCGCGATCAAGTCGTCAATGTGCTCAAGCCCCGCGTGAATGCGGAACGCCGGGCCGGCATGGGGCCAGCGGGTTACTTTGCGTATCGGGGCTGGATTGAAGGGCATGATCAGGCTTTCGTAGCCGCCCCAGGAGGCACCGATGCCGTACAGTTCTAGTCCGTCGATGAAGGCGGCGAAGGCGCGGCGATCCACGGGTTTGAGGACGACGCTGAACAAGCCTGATGCGCCGAGGAAATCGCGTCTCCAGAGGGTGTATCCAGGGTCATCGGGCATCGCGGGATGCAGTACCCGCTCGACTTCCGGGCGTTGGGCGAACCACTGAGCCAGGGCAAGGCCGGATTGCTCGTGTTGCTTGAGGCGAGTGGCCATAGTGCGCAGACCGCGCTGCGCGAGGTACACGTCATCCGGGCCGGCAGTCTGACCCAGGTCGACATGGGTTGCCCTCAGTTTCGGCCACGCGTCCTGGGTGGTGGTGACCACGCCCAGCATGGCATCGGAATGCCCGACGATGTATTTGGTGGCTGCTTGAATGCAAACATCGACGCCGTGCTCAAACGGTTTGAAGTACAGCGGCGTCGCCCAGGTGTTGTCCATGATCACGATTGCGCGCTGCTGGTGCGCGACCGCGGCGATGGCCGGAATGTCCTGCATCTCAAAGGTAAGCGATCCGGGGGCTTCGACCACCACTGCGGCGGTGTTCGGTCGCATCAGCGCCGCAATGCCTTCGCCAATCAAAGGATCGTAGAACTGCACTTCAACGCCAAAGCGGGCAAGCAGCCGCCAGCCGGCGCGCCGCATCGGACCGTAGGCCGAATCGGAGATCAGCAGATGATCACCGGCGCCTACATAGGAAATGAGCGCGCAGGCGCAGGCGGCGAGGCCTGAGGGATACACCAACGCGCGGTATCCGCCCTCCAGTTCGGCAATCGCTTCTTCGAATGCTGCAATTGACGGCGTACCGTGGCGACCGTAATACACACCGGGTTTGTCAGCGGCGTAGTCCTTGTCCTTTTGCTCCCAGTCGGCAAGATTGGGGGATATCACCGTCGAGGCGTGATACACCGGCGGATTCACGATGCCGTGATATTCCTCGGGGTGTCGCCCGGCGCGTACTACGCGGGTTTCGTCTTTAGTGCGTCGGCTCATCGGGCAGATACGGGTTGACCGTTAAGAATCCAGGAATCCATTGTGGCAGAAATGAATCATGCCGCTATTGCGCTGCTCTCGCGCGAATACCATTTGATTCCAGCAATTCCCTGCAAGTAGCAACTTGCGGCCGGTTATGGGTGTGCGTTTCCGGTCCTGGGGAAAACTGCACATCAAATTATCCGGGTTGCTGTGAGAAGTTCGATCCCGTCTGCCTGTAAGCTTGGGCACCTGGGCATTGGGCTGCTAACGAGATCATGGCGATATTCGCAATCGGTGACGTTCAAGGCTGCTATGACGAACTGCGCGAGCTGATCGACAAAATAGCGTTTGATCCGAAACGCGATCGTTTGTGGTTCGTCGGCGATCTGGTCAATCGCGGACCAAATTCGCTGGCCGTGCTTCGCTATGTTCGTGGACTGGGTGATCGCGCGATAAGCGTGCTTGGCAATCACGACCTGCATCTCATTGCGGTGGCCAGGGGATTTGCCAGGCTGCGCGATGACGACACTCTGAGCGATGTACTCAATGCGCCGGACCGGGATGAATTGATCGATTGGTTGCGCTGCCTTCCCATGATGCATGTAGAGGGTGACAAGGCCCTGGTCCATGCAGGCCTGCCGCCGCAATGGAGCGTGAATAAAGCCTCAACATTAGCTGGAGAAGTCGAGGCGGCGTTGCGCGGGCCGGGGCATCACAAGTTTCTGGAAAACCTCTACGGCAGCAAGCCGTCGCGGTGGAAGGATTCGCTCAAAGGCTGGGATCGATTGCGGGTGATAGTGAACGCCATGACCCGCATGCGTTTCTGCTCCATGGATGGCGAGCTGGATTTCAAAAGCAAGGGGGAGTCCACCAATGGACCGCCTGGGTTCATGCCCTGGTTTGAAGTGGCGGGTCGAAAAAGTGCGGGAACCACCTTGATTTTCGGCCATTGGTCCGCCTTGGGATTGCGCGTGATGCCCGATGTTCTGGCGCTGGACTCCGGCTGTGTCTGGGGCGGCAAACTCAGCGCGATTCGACTCGATGATCGACAGCTCACACAGGTCGGGAGCCGCATGACGCCGGCGGTGTTTGCACAAGTCAATTTCTGATTCTCCGCTGCTTGCAGCGGGGTACTGAATTCGGGGAATCCAAAGGGGCGCAGCCCCGTGGTCAAGGGCGGAGTGAATACCCCGGCCGCGAAGTGCTTGCTTGATATTCCGGGTTCCTGAGGCAACGCGAAATCGAGTCCTGGATCTGCGCCGACAGTTCGCGGCGCTCGCGTTTTTCGGCGGTAATCGGGGAGAGAAATTCGAGTTTGGCTACCAGTCGCCGGGTAGAGACCAGCATCCAGATCGACTTTGCCAAAGAATCCTCTCCAACATAGGCCGCCGATTTGCAGCGTTGGCCATCCATGTCGAGATAACGAATCACCGCCGGCGCCACCATGGCTTTTGCATCGATGGCGGGCTGAAACAAGGCGGCATGAAATCGCCCTACATCTTCTCCATAGCTAGTGATGCCTTCGGGAAAACACGCCACCAACTCGCCTTCAAGCAGCGCCTGACTGACGCGTTGGTTGGTACGTCGCAGTGCGCCGCGGCTGCCGCGGTCGATGTAGAGCGTTCCCGCGCGAGTTGCCAGCGATCCCACCATCGGCCAACGCGCGATTTCGGATTTCGCGATGAATAGCGCCGGATGCGCCGCATTGACCAGAACGATGTCCAGCCACGAAACGTGATTAATTATCAGGAGGCAGCGCTCAGGAAATATTTCCGGAAGATTATCGACATGCAGACGGATGGAAAGAATCCGCAACAGCTTTCTCGACCAGCGCCGGTTCTGGCTATTGCGCCGCACCGGGCTCCATCCGGGAAAACGAAACGTCACAAACATCAACCCATAAAGAACATGCCACACCAGGCGAAGGATGCGGACAAACCGCAACCATAGCGGGCAGCGGTTAGCGCGTGGGTTCAACAAAATAATGCGCGCGCAGCGATCATAGAGGGATTGTCAGGAAGGCTTGGGGGTGACCGGCACATTGACGAGAATGTCGTGGGCCATCTCCATTCGCCTGATGCAAAGCTTGCAGGGGCTGCCTACTTTGAAACGCGTGTCACCCCGCCACCGGACAACAATCTGACTCGTTCGCCCGGTTTGAATACTTCGTCGGCGTCCTGGGTAATCGCGCGCAATTCGCCATTTTCCAGTTTTACCGTTATTTCGATCCCATCCTTGCGCGTGGCACGTTCTTCGAGAATGCTACCCGCCACGCCGCCAGCGACCGCGCCGAGAATCGAGCCTATGGTTGTGCCGCGTCCTCCACCGACATTCGATCCCGCGACCCCTCCCAATGCGCCCCCGGCGACGGCGCCGATTGGTGAGCGCGAACCTTCGATGGTGACGTTGCGAACGCTCTCCACCACGCCCAATCGCACTGTCTGCTCCTGCCGTGCCTGGCGTGTTTCATAGACACTGCCTGAACTGGTGCTGGCGCATCCGGAAACGCCCAGCGCTGCGGCCAGCGCGAGCGTGCAGCTTACTGACGAGACGATATTCATAAACACTCCTCTACCAAGGATTGGATCCGAAGGTTTCTTTATAAACTTTAGCAACAATTTCTCGCGTGACCACATGGTTCTGCCCGCCTCGCGAGGCGATTTTCAAGGACCCCATCACCGAGGCAAGCTGGCCGGTGGCGCGCCAGTCCATGCCTTTTGCGATGCCATACAACAATCCGGCGCGATAGGCGTCGCCGCAACCGGTGGGATCAAGTATCTCTTCAGCTTTAACGCACGGGATATCGATATGTTGACCGTCGGCGATGATGGTCGATCCCTCCGCGCCTCGGGTAACGATAAGGGCCTTCACCATTTTTGCGATAGCTTCCAGCGATTTGCCGGTTTTTTCTTCCAGCATCTTGCCTTCGTAGTCGTTGACCGCGACGTAGGCGGCTTGGTCGACAAAGGCTAGCAGATCTTTTCCATCGAACATCGGCATTCCCTGGCCGGGATCAAAAACGAACGGAATTCCGGCTTTTGCCATATCCCCGGCGTGTTCGAGCATGCCGTCACGACCATCGGGAGCGACGATTCCAAGGGTCACGCCTTTGCTGTCCGCCACTTTGTTCTGATTCGAGAAATTCATCGCGCCGGGATGGAACGCAGTGATCTGGTTGTCGTCCAGGTCGGTGGTGATGAAAGCCTGCCCGGTCATCGAGTCACGGATCTCGCGCACGTGGGTTCGTTCGAGGCCGAGTTTGTCCATCCGCGATACATACGGGGCGGCATCGTCTCCTACTGTGGCCATGATCACAGGCTCGCCGCCCAGCAACTTCAGGTTGTAGGCAATGTTGCCCGCGCAGCCGCCGAATTCGCGCCGCAGCTGCGGCACCAGGAACGAGACATTGAGGATATGAATCTGTTCGGGCAGGATGTGTTCCTTGAATCGGCCCTGAAACACCATAATGTTGTCGTAAGCGATGGATCCGCAAATCAGCGTGCGCATGCTGGGTCTTCTTTCTAAGGGTTTGGAGGGTCAGATGATACGTGCAGATGGCGCAATGGCGGGTGCGCCGATAGCAGCATTCTCAGGGGTAGAAAACATAAAGCCGGTATCCCGAGGCTTTGAGTGAGCCTGCCTCGAAATCGAGCCGGATCTGCCTCTCGCTTGATCCCTCGAACGCTTCGGTCTTGTCGGCAAGATAATCGTTTGAGTGCAGAACCCGGCGTGCCAATGGCATTTCACGCTCGTTGGTCAGTGTCAGCTCCAAAGCGGGAAAGGTCTGCGGAAAAGCCGCTCGATTGCGTAATGTCACCAACAGAGCGATGACACCGGGATTGGTGGGGTCGGCCTTAAGATCGGAAGACTCGATGCTTATCAGTTCAGCGCGCCGCGGCAGCGGCACCTCGCATCCCAATTCGGCGCAGATTTCAACGATTACGGGCTTGGTTTGCGGCAGCATGAATGCGATGGCGCCGCGGAAATAGAATGCCGACTGCGCCAGCAATACTAAAAACAACAAGATCGACAACGGCGTCCACCACCAGCCGCGGCGCGCGAATACCTTGGGACCAAAATCAAAGTCTGCGGCAGTGCCGGCGCCTTGCGATGCCGCGTGGAACCCGAATTCCTGATGTTTCGGGATACTTTGCAACACGCCAGCCGGCGAAGCATGGCCAGCAGGTGCTTGCGTGTGATTTTCCCGTGCAGGCAATTCCACCGCTTCGATTCCTGGCACTTTCGCCGCAGATTCGATCGCGGCCGACTCAGCAATGGCTGAAGGCTCAGACACGTCTGATGGCTCAGAAACCTCTGATGGCTTAGAAACTTCTGATGGCTCAGATACCTCTAATGGCTCAGATACGTCTGAAGGTTCAGGGACCCATACAGCGGATAAAGCGACATCGGCGGCATCAATCTGGGCAGTTTCCACCGGTATTTCGCCGGGGATTGCATCCGCGGTTGGAACAATCCCGCTAGAGGCGAGCAGTGCTTCCTCGCTGGCCGCGAGATCGAGGCGATCCGTAGATATCCCAGCAAGCTGGGCAAGCGCGGAGGGCAGGGGAGCAACTCCGCCAAATTCGGCGCTTTTGCTTGGCACTTCTGGCGCTTGTTCGCGATCAACCCCCTCTGTCAGGGTGATCAAGGCATTAAACACCGTATCGCAATTGCCGCAACGTACACGGCCATCACGTAATTTGAGTTGCTCCGAAGTGACGCGAAACGCTGTGCTGCATGAAACGCAAACCGTGGTCAGCATGGCCCGGCCCGCCTACGCATATCTTTGCGCACCCCCGCAATTCGCACCCAACCATCGCATTCCACAATGGCATCCAGATCGAACCATTCACGGTAGATGCCGGCAAGTTCCTCGGCTTGCGGCGCGAGTATGCCTGCCAACGCAAGCTTGCCACCAGGACGTGTATGCCTGGCCAGGGCGGGCGCCAGCACTCGGAGTGGATTTGCGAGTATGTTGGCGACCACGATATCGGCGCGCAGCGCGATAGGTAGCGCGGCATCTGAGAATTTACATAGCACGGCATTGGCCTCGTCGGAGTTGGCCCGGTAATTGGCGCGCGCCGCCTCGAGCGCGGTCGGGTCAATGTCCAGTCCCCGTGCGCGTCCCGCGCCCAACTTCATCGCGGCTATCGCCAAGATACCAGAACCGCATCCATAGTCGAGAACGCTCTCGCCCCCGCGGATGGTTTGCTCCAGCCATTGCAGACAAAGCCGTGTGGTGGGGTGACTGCCGGTTCCGAATGCCTGTCCGGGGTCGAGCCGGATGTTAATGGCGTGCGGATTGGGCACTTCATGCCAAGTCGGGACAATCCACAATCGATCCGAAATTTTTTGCGGCTCAAACTGGGCTTGCGTGCTGCGTACCCAATCGGTTTCCTCGACCGTTTCGACAAGGATGTTGGCAGGCGGCGCTAGTCCAAGTTTCGCGCATGCATTGTCGAGCAAGGCGCGAGCCTCCTCCAGGTCACTGGCCAGCAGGCGCAATCGCAACCGATGCCAGACCCCTGAGTGCTCTCCAGGTTCATCGAAGATCGGTTTTTCATCCGCCGTGCCCGCAGCGGCATCTTCACTGGTAACCGATAGCGCCCCCGCAGCCAGCAACTCGTCCGACAAGGCGTCGGCCCCGTTTGCGTCGAACTCGAATACCAGCGATACCCAACTCATGGCGTGGCGCTATTTTGCTTCGCGCTCTGCTACGCGCTCGGCGAGCTTGCGCTCAAGATAGTGAATCGATACGCCGCCGTGAACCACACCGGCATCGGCAAGCAACTCCTGGTGCAATGGGATATTAGTTTTGATGCCCTCCACCACCATTTCCGAGAGCGCAATGCGCATTCGGCGCAAGGCCTGATCGCGATTCTCGCCATACGCAATGACCTTGCCTATCATCGAGTCATAGTGAGGCGGAACCATGTAGCCGTGGTAGGCGTGCGAATCCACGCGTATCCCCGGCCCGCCAGGGGGATGATAGGAGGTGATCCTGCCTGGCGAGGGCGTGAAATTGAACGGATCTTCGGCATTGATGCGGCATTCGATGGCGTGACCGCGCACCACAATGTCACGCTGCCGGTGTTTCAACTTTTCCCCGGCAGCGACGCGGATCTGCTCCTGCACGATATCCACGCCCGTTACCATCTCGGTGACGGGGTGCTCGACCTGAACACGGGTATTCATTTCAATGAAATAGAATTCGTCTTGCTCGTACAGAAATTCGAAGGTGCCTGCGCCGCGATAATTGATCTTCCTGCAGGCATCCGCGCAGCGCTCTCCGATGCGCACGCGCAGCCGCGGCGTGATGCCGGGCGCGGGCGCCTCTTCGATGACTTTCTGGTGACGCCGTTGCAGGGAGCAGTCGCGCTCGCCCAGGTAGATGAAATTTTTATGCTCGTCCGCGAGCACCTGAACCTCAATGTGGCGCGGATGCTCAAGGTATTTCTCCAAGTACACCGTGGGATTGGAAAATGCGGATTGCGCCTCGGCTCGGGTTAGATGCACGGCGTTCTTCAATGCAGCCTCGGTGTGCACCACGCGCATGCCCCGGCCTCCCCCGCCGCCCGAGGCCTTTATGATCACCGGATAGCCGATCTTGCGAGCAATCTTGACGATCTCGGCGGGATCATCGGGCAGGGCGCCTTCGGATCCCGGCACACAGGTAACGCCGGCTTTCAACATCGTCTGTTTGGCGCTAACTTTGTCACCCATCAGCCGTATAGTTTCCGGACGCGGCCCGATGAAGACGAAGCCACTTTTTTCCACGCTCTCGGCGAAGTCGGCATTCTCCGAGAGGAAGCCGTAACCCGGATGGATGGCCTCGGCATCCGTCACTTCAGCGGCGGCGATTATGGCCGGTACGTTCAAATAACTTCCGCTGGAAGCCGCGGGCCCAATACAGACTGATTCGTCCGCCAGTTTGACGTATTTGGCTTCCCGATCGGCTTCCGAATGCACCACCACGGTGCGAATCCCCATATCACGGCAGGCGCGCTGGATTCGCAAAGCAATCTCGCCGCGATTGGCGATAAGAATTTTTTCGAACAAGGGTTTTATACGATCAGAGAAACGCTAAGGAAAGGGGAGCGATAGCAATGGAAAGGCGATCGCAACAGGGGAACTATCATGGGGAAACCATCACGACTGGGGAATAACAAGGACAATCGGCTCGCCATACTCAACCGGCTGGCCGTTCTCGATCAGTATGGCCTTGACCACGCCAGCCCGGTCGGATTCGATCTCGTTCATCAGCTTCATGGCTTCGATAATACAAATCGCTTGACCCTTTTGTACGATATCGCCGATTTCGATGAGGGGTTTTCCACCGGGCGTGACGCAGCGATAGAAAGTTCCTACCATCGGGGCTTTGACAGCAGTCGCTTCCTCCTCGGCAGCGGCGGCTTCGGCGGTGCTCGGCAGCGGTGACGCAGGCGCCGCCATCAAGGCAGCTTGGGCAGGTCCTGCCTGCGGCAGCACGTAGGAGATTTCTCTGGGCGTGTTGCCGCCCAGGACGATACGAACCCTTTCTTCACCTTCGGTGATCTCCAATTCGGCGATCCCGGATTCCTGGACGAGTTCGATCAGCTTTTTAAGTTTTCTGAGATCCATGCGCTGACTAATTTGCTTTTCTGAGTTTTTCGCTGCGGGGATTGGTGTGCAATAGGGCTTGCAACGCTAGGTCGTAGCCCTGATTTCCCAAGCCGCAAATGACGCCGATTGCCAGGTCGGAAAAATACGAATGGCGTCGGAAGGCTTCGCGGGCGTGAATATTCGACAAATGGACTTCAATGAACGGGATACGCACTGCCGCCAGGGCATCGCGTAAGCCCACGCTGGTGTGCGTCAGAGCACCGGGATTGATGATGATGGCGGAGACTTTCTCTTTTGCGGCGGCTTGAACGCGGTCGATCAAATAGCCTTCGTGATTGCTCTGAAAGCAGCTGAGGTGGGCGCCCGCGGCTTTCGCAATATTCGCCAAGCGCCGCTCAATTTCCGCCAAGGACTCGCTGCCGTAGATGTCTGGCTCGCGCGCACCCAGAAGATTCAGGTTAGGGCCATTGAGCAGCAAGACCTTAGGTGCATTAGCGCCGCGCCTTGGGGCTGATGTCGCAGTCGAAGACTTCTTTGCAGTGGCCATAGTGACATTTTCGTCGAAATTAAAAGATTTTGTCGACAAGTCATCGATTTTAACGACGAAATCAGGAGGCTTTTTCACCTGCTTCCAGCATCGGCATGATGGCGAGCTCCAATTGCTGCTCGGAAATGGCACCAAGATGGCGAGATTGAATACTGCCAGCCCTGTCAAGCATCACAGTATAGGGTAGCCCAGCCGCTTTGTTACCCAGACGTTTGGTAATTTCGATGATCTCCAGGCCGGCGATAAGCAAGGGATATTGGACTTTGTACTCTTTGGAAAATTCCTGCACTTTAGAAACAGAATCAAGGGAGATACCTATAAATTGGACTCCGTTAGATGCAAATTTCTGCTGCGCTTTCACCAGAACAGGGGTCTCGACGCGACAAGGTTCGCACCAGCTTGCCCAAAAATTGACCACCAGGATCTTGCCGCGCCAGTGCTGCAATGGCCGCGTGGCGCCTTCAAGAGTCTGTAACGGCCATTTCCACAGGCTGTCGATAGCGTTTCTATCCTCGCTGCTGTGTAGAAAAACCTGCGTCGCCAACCCGCCGCCGCCGGCCAGCAGGCCGCCACCAATTAAAAGGCTGGTACGCCGTCGCCAATTATTCACTCGTCGCCACCGCCATCCACCACCAACAACTCAACTGCCGGAATTGCGGCGCGCAGGACGATTCTCCCGGCAACCGAGGTTTTCATGCTGACGCGTTCGTCCTTCGCACCCAAAATGGAGACATTCACTTCATTGCCATTCCAATCCAGGGTAATCACGCTGACGGTACATTCCTCACCACCGATCCAGCGGCGCTGCTCGGAAATGTCGAAGGCAATATTGCGATTTAAGAATTGAAGCTCCAATGTTTTGGCGTCATCGGTAAATACCTGAATATCGATCTCGCTATAGCGCCCGGCGGTACCGCTGAGCACCGGCCCCGTCAGATAAGGATGAAATGCCGGGCCCAAGGTGGAAATTTCGCGCATGAAAGAGAGCGCCGCCATGCGCAGCTCCCTAATCCGAACACGCTGCTCGCTCTCCTGATACAGGGCTTGATAGGCGCGCAACTGCGCTTCGACTTCCTCATTGCCGGGAAGCGCCTGGGAATCGCCAAGACCAAGTTGCCGCGCCGCTTTTCGTTTGGCCAAGGCAAAATCATCAATACCGTCCTCGGCCATGAGCCGCGCGGCTGCAGCCGCTATACGCAGGCGCGTTTGCTGCTCTTTAGCCATTGAGGGAAAGATTTATGTCGGAAACATGATCATACCGCAGGGCAATGAACGCTCTCCTATCGGCTAGAATTGTCGTCAAATAAGTATCAGAGCGGTCAAATAAGTATCAGAGCGGTCGTCGAAGTATCAGAGCGGTCGTCGTTGTATCAGACCGGTCTAATTCGCTACATTCGTCATATTCGTTCCATGTTTGACGATCTATGCGCGACCTCATCACAATGTCTTCGTATTAAGAACAATTACCCCCGGCATGCACATTCACATCCTCGGTATTTGCGGCACCTTCATGGGTGGTATTGCGCTGCTGGCGCGAGCCGCCGGACACCGCGTCACCGGCTGCGACACCAATGTCTATCCACCCATGAGCATCCAGCTGGCGCAACAGGGGATAGAACTGACCGAAGGTTTCGCGGCAGATCAGCTCATTACCAATCCTGATCTTTGGGTCATCGGCAATGTGGTGGCACGCGGCAATCCATTAATGGAGGCGATACTTGACCGCGGCGACCGCTATAGCGCTGGCCCGCAGTGGCTGGCAGAGAACATTTTGCAAAGTAAGTGGGTACTGGCAGTTTCTGGAACTCACGGGAAAACAACGACTTCTTCCATGCTCGCTTGGATATTAGAGGCTGCTGGCAAGAATCCCGGCTTCCTTATAGGAGGGGTTCCACAGAACTTCGGCATCTCCGCGAGAATGACCGATTCGGCACATTTTGTGGTTGAAGCAGATGAGTACGACACCGCTTTTTTCGATAAGCGGTCAAAGTTTGTTCATTACCGGGCTAGAACGGCGATCCTGAATAATATTGAGTTCGATCATGCTGACATCTTCGCCGATCTTGCTGCTATTGAGACACAATTTCACCACTTCGTGCGGACAGTGCCTGGATCCGGCAGGATCGTCGCAGCAAGTGACGACCCATCGATCACGCGGGTAATCAAAAAGGGCTGCTGGACACCTATAGAGACATTCGGGCCACAGGGTGATTGGACCTGCATGGAGACCGATGCGGGATTCGATGTCAATTTCCGCGGTCAGCATCAAGGCCGGGTTACCTGGGAGTTGATGGGCCGCCACAACCGAAATAATGCGCTGGCAGCCATTGCGGCCGCCCACCACGCCGGGGTCGCGGCTGCCGAAGCAATCGAGGCACTCGGCCAATTTCGAAATGTACTGCGACGCATGCAACTCCGCGGAACCGAGGCTGGCGTCTCGGTCTACGATGATTTTGCACACCACCCGACAGCCATTGAGACAACCCTGGACGGTCTGAAAAAGCGCATGCATACACAGCGCATGCCCCCCGGTCGAATCCTCGCGGTGCTTGAACCCCGATCCAACACCATGAAGCTGGGTGCGATGAAGGATCGCCTCCCCGGCAGCTTGCGTCACGCGGACAAGGTTTTTTGCTACACCAATGGTTTGGGCTGGGACGCGGCCGGCGCGCTCACGCCACTGGGTACGCTTGCCCAATGTCACGAGGATCTCTCACAGCTTATTAAGGCGATCGTCATTGAAGCCCGCGCCGGGGATCAGGTGCTGGTGATGTCCAACGGCGCCTTTGGCGGCATCCATGAAAAATTGCTGGCAGCGCTCAAGGAAAAACCCTAAGGAGAAGCACTAAGCCGGGGTAGCCGGAACCAAATAGGGTGTCATTGAGGCCACCATTCCCGCCAACATGTAGCGTTGCAAAAACGCAACGCTACATGTTGGCGGGATGTATTCAAACCCTGGTTCTTTGTCCGCATTGTGAACACTAAGCCGGTCTACCTGCGCGGCATCGACTCCCATCGACCCCTTTGCCAACGCGCTTTGCCTTTGAGCATCGTTATAATCGCAGGTATGGGTCCGTATTTCTTTCCCTGTATTACTTTCACATCTGATCCGTCCTTGCCTGCCATGGCAGGATTGGGTTTCCTTCGGCCCCCAAAGCCCGGCATTGTCCGTTTCACCCGCCCCAGAGCCCCCCCATGCACCTTATCTATGAAGAAAGCGGCGCTTTCAAGGTCGGCACCATCCTGGCCGACAATGACACTTCGCTGCAAGTTGAAGCGCCACATGGCAAACGCAGCAAGATCAAGGCGAATACGGTGTTACTGCGCTTCGCCGATCCGGCGCCGGCCGAGCTGATGCGCCGGGCCGAAGCAATCGCTGCCGAGGTCGATACCGATTTCCTGTGGGAATGCTGCGGCGAGCCGGAATTCGGTTTCGAGGCAATGGCGCGCGAGTACTGCGGCCATTCGCCCAGCACGGTCGAAGCCGCGGGCATTCTCATCAAGTTGCATGCGGCACCGGTATATTTCTATCGCAAAGGCCGTGGCTGCTACAAAGCCGCGCCTGCGGATACGCTGCGTGCAGCGCTTGCCGGCATTGAGAAAAAGCGCTTGCTGCAGCAGACCATTGATGCGTGGGCGCAGCAACTCGGGGAGGGCAGCTTTCCGGAGGAACTCCGACCCCTGCTGTCAGAATTGCTCTACAAGCCCGACCGCAACAAACCTGAAACCAAGGCGATCGAAAAGGCTTGCGAAGCAAAGGGGCTCTCCACGACCAAATTGCTGGAACGGGCGGGCGCACTGCCATCAAGCCACGATTACCATATGAATCGATTTCTTTTCGAACACTTTCCTCGTGGAACGGGCTTTCCCATTGAACTGAAAAGCGGACTGGAAACCGCAAAGTTGTTCGCGTTGCCACTGGCGGAGGTTGCCGCGTTCAGCGTAGATGACGACACCACCACCGAAATCGATGATGCTTTTTCGGTGACCCGTATCGAAGCCGGACGGCTACGCGTCGGCATACACATCGCGGCGCCCGGATTGCGTTTTGCGCCGGATTCATCACTGGATCAGCTTGCTCGAGCGCGCCTGTCCACGGTCTATATGCCTGGCGCCAAGATCACCATGCTGCCCCCCGATGCAGTTGCGGGCGCGACGCTCGCGCAAGGCCAGGCGTGCCCGGCGGTATCTCTCTACCTAGAGATTAATGAGGAGGATTTATCGATCGAGCGCGAGCACACCGTGGTCGAGCGTGTACCAGTCGCCGCCAATCTGAGGCATTCCCAAACGCATGCGCTGGATATCGCGTTCTCCTCGGGTGAGGTACCGCAGGAGATCGCATACGCAAAGGAACTCCATTTCCTGTGGCGCTTTGCCAAGGCGCGCGAGGCCGCGCGGGGCAAGTCCTCATCAGCGCAAGATCGCCCCGATTACAACTTCGAGGTGAAGCGCGACGAGTCCGGGGAAGAAGCTATTCTCATCAGTCAACGCCCCAGAGGTACGCCAGTGGACAAGCTGGTTGCCGAATTGATGATCCACGCCAATGCCAGCTGGGGCCGCCTTTTGGCCGACCATCAGGTGGCCGGCATTTATCGTGTGCAAAGCAGCGGAAAAGTTCGCATGACTACCGCACCAGGCGAGCATCAAGGGCTGGGTGTCAGCCACTACGCATGGATGACCTCGCCATTGCGGCGCTATGTGGACCTGGTCAATCAATGGCAATTACTGGCCGTATTACATGGCGAGCCTGCACCGTTCGAACAGAATGCAGCCACCCTCTTGGCTGCAGTGCACGATTTCGACGCCACCTACTCTCAATATGCGGATTTTCAGTCGCGCATGGAGCGCTACTGGTGCTTGCGCTGGATTTTTCAGGAGAAGCTGCAGATTGTGACCGGAGAGGTGCTGCGCGACAATCTGGTCCGCCTGCAGGGTTTGCCACTGGTGGTCCGGGTGCCCTCCATGCCGGAGTTGCCGGCGGGCAAGCTGGTGGAACTTGATGTGATTGAAATTGATCTGATCGAAGCAGAGATTCAATGCCGATACAGGCCCCCGCAGATCGAAACCTGAGTTTTGATAAAAGTTATATTAAAATCTCATATACATCTTAAAGTCATATGAATTAAAAGACTTTTTAATGAAATGATTTCAATCGCGATTTCAGTCGCCAAGCTTTCAGTCGCCAAACAACTTGCCGCCATCCGTGCCTGGCCAGGATATGGCGTCGAGATCTGGGCGGGACTGGATCGTCAATCGCGCATTCTGGCGTTTGCAATCGCGATTTCCGTGTTATTTCATTCGCTTTTGTTGACTATTCGCTTTCAGCTTCCTGATGGAAAACGTCTGGCATCGATGGCCCCGATGGAGGTGGTGATCGTCAATTCGAAAACAAAATCGCCTCCGACCAAAGCGCAGGTCATGGCTCAGGCGAATATGGATGGCGGCGGCAATACCGACGAGGCGCGTCGCGCGCGCTCACCCCTGCCGAGCATGGCGGCAAATAGTCCCGGCAATGATGTGCGCGATGCACAGAGTCGCATGCAGGAGTTGGAATCGAAACAACAGCAACTGCTCACCCAGTCCGCGCAAAAAGCCGCGCCGGCGCTGGCGGTTGCTGTGCCTGCGCCGAACGAGCCGCAACGCGAGGTGCGCGGTGTGGCGCTGCGCGATAGTTCCCTCGCGATGGTGCGATCGCTGGAAGCGCAGATGTCGCGTCAGGTGGAGGAGTACAACCAGCGCCCGAAAAAAACCTTTGTCGGCGCGCGCGCCACCGAGTTTCGTTTTGCGCAATACGTCGAGGACTGGCGTTTGAAGATCGAGCGCATCGGCAACCTCAATTATCCCGATGCGGCGCGCGGCCGTGTGTACGGCACTTTGCGCCTGTCGGTTTCAATCAACGCGGATGGCAGCCTGAATCGACTCGATGTGGAGCGTTCCTCGGGCCACGCTGTTCTCGACCAGGCGGCGGAAAAAATCGTAAAAATGGGAGAGCCCTACGCCAAATTTCCGGACAACATCCGCCGCGATACTGACATCCTAGTGATTACCCGCACCTGGCATTTCGCGCAGGGCGACCGGGTGTTCTCGGATTGAGCGGCGACCGGCAAGCTCGCCCGTACGATTTCAGCCACGGCACATGAGCGAACATTACGCCGTCATAGGCAACCCGGTGGTACACAGCCGTTCACCCGACATACACACAGCCTTCGCTCGGCAAACCGCGCAGGATATCCGCTACCTTCGCGTGCTCGCGCCGCTGGATGGTTTCGCGGCGGCAGTGGCGATGCTTCGTTCGGAGGGCGCGCGAGGCGCCAACGTCACCGTTCCCTTTAAGGAAGAAGCGTTTCGCCTGGCGAATGCGCTGTCTGATCGCGCGCGTATCGCGGGTGCGGTCAACACGCTCTCCTTCGGGTCCGATGGTGTCCTTGGCGACAACACCGACGGTATCGGCCTGGTGTGCGATCTCGTGGGCAATCTGAAACTCGCTATCGCAAATAAACGATTGTTGCTTCTAGGCGCGGGCGGGGCGGCGCGCGGTGCCATTGGCCCGCTGCTGGAACAAAAACCCGCGGCTCTGGTTATCGCCAACCGCACCGAAGCGCGCGCGAGTGAGCTCATAGCGGAATTCACCGGCAAAACGCCGGGGAAGCTTGCGTCTGCGGCGTTTTCCTCACTATCAGGCGAGCGCTTCGACATCGTCATTAATGCGACCGCGGCAAGCCTGGCGGGCGAGGTGCCACGATTGCCCGAGGGACTGTTCGCTGCAAACACCGTGGCCTACGACATGATGTACGCCAAGGGCGACACGCCATTCATGGCGGTTGCTCGCGCGCAGGGCGCACGGGTTGCCGACGGGCTGGGCATGCTGGTTGAGCAGGCGGCTGAATCGTTTTTTCTGTGGCGCGGATTACGTCCGGCCACCGCGCCGGTACTTGAGGCCTTGCGCAGGGCGCTGTGATGAAAGCGGCGCTCGCGCGTATCGGTCGCTGGTTCGCCTGGCTGCTGCTCGCGGTGTTTGCGGTGTTTGCGACTGTGCAGATGTGGTATTTCGGCCATATTCTTTATTGGAAAAAGAACAATCCCGCCAGTACCAGCTTCATCGACGCGCGAATCGACGCACAGCGGACAAAAAATCCCCAGGCAAAAATATCGCATATCTGGGTTGAATACACGGCCATATCGGTGAACCTGAAGCGCGCCATCATCGCCGCCGAAGACGACAAGTTCATCGATCACGAAGGCTTCGACTGGGACGGCATCCAGCGCGCGCTGAAGAAGAACCAAAAGAAGGGGGCCGTGGTCGCCGGAGGCTCGACCATCAGCCAGCAACTGGCAAAAAACCTTTTCCTGTCGGGCGAGCGCAGCTGGGTGCGCAAGGGCCAGGAGGCCATGATCACCGCGATGCTGGAGGCCGTCATGGACAAGCGCCGGATACTGGAGATCTACATAAACGTGGTCGAGTGGGGCGAAGGCGTGTTCGGCGCCGAGGCCGCGGCGCGGCACTATTTCGGCGTGCCCGCCGCGAAGCTTAGTCCCGAGCAGGCCGCGCGCCTTGCGGCCATGCTGCCGCGGCCGCGCTTTTTTCAGCGCAATCCAGGATCGAACTATCTGGCCGAGTATTCGGCCACCATACTGTCGCGCATGCCGAGGGCGAGGCTGCCCTGATCGGGTGCTGCCTGGGCGCAGCAGTTTCGATACCGACTTGAGTTGCGGATCTGCAGCGTCGCGGATCTGCAGCGACGCGGAGGGTCAGCGTCGCGGTGAGCAGCGTCGCGGTGGATAAGAGCGCCTCAGATCTTAACCAAGCTGTCCAACGCGCGATCCAGCGTCTCCGCCTTCTTTACAAAACAAAAGCGCAGCACACGAGCGTCCACCGGGTTCGCGTAAAAGGCCCGCGCGCATGGCTTCCGATACCAATGCCTGTAAGCGGGGATCGCAGCCGAAGTCCGGAAAGCCTTGCCCGAGAATTGTGCATCAGGCGCGCCCGAGGCGGGCGCGCGCAATCGATTTATGAACGGGATATTTCACTTTCGAATCCATGACGCCCGCGGTTAGAATCGCCGCAGCTCCGCTTCGCCCAGGTGCCATTGAACCTCCAGGCGTCCGCTTCGTAAAACCGGTTTATCAACCGACGCGCCATGGTCGAGACACTCACGCCCAAGAAGGAACTCGAGGACTTGCAGGAAGACCTGCACGAAGTCCAGGAGTTGCTTCGCCGCCAGCGGCTGGTCGAGAACCTCACGCATCGCCAGGCGCAGCCCCGCCAGGAATTGGTCGAGTCCCTGGTTCATAAACAAAGCCAAGCGGTGCTCAGAGCGAAGCTGGATCGCATACACCCGGCGGACATTGCCTTTATTCTGGAAGCATTGCCGCTCGACCAGCGCATCACGGTCTGGGATCTGGTCAAGGCCGAGCGCGACGGCGAGATTCTGCTGGAGGTCTCCGATTCGGTGCGCGAGACGCTCATCGAGAGCATGGACAACCATGAGCTGCTCGCCGCGGCCGAACAGCTGGATACCGATGAACTGGCCGACCTCGCCCCCGACCTGCCCGAGGAGGTCATCCAGGACGTTTTCCAGGCCTTACCGGTCGAGGAGCGCGAGCAACTGCGCGCGGCAATGTCCTATCCCGAGGATTCAGTTGGCGCGCTCATGGATTTCGAGGCGGTTACGGTTCGCGACGACGTGACGCTGGAGACCGTCACGCGATATCTTCGCCGCTTCGAGGAGTTACCCGATCATACCGATCAGATATTCGTGGTGGATCGCGACGAGAATCTGAAAGGCGCGCTGCCCCTGGCGCGTCTTATCGTTGGCGATCTGGACAAGAATGTCGCCGAGGTCATGGTCACCGACACGGTCACGCTGTACCCGGACGACAACGCGCAGCAAGCAGCGCAGGCGTTCGAGCGCTATGACCTGGTGTCCGCTGCCGTGATCGATGAAGCCGGCAAGATCGTCGGCCGTGTCACCGTCGACCGAGTGGTCGATTACATTCGCAGTAAAAGTGAATCGGAACTCCTCACCGCGCGCGGCCTGCGCGGGGAAGAGGATATTTTCGCCTCGGTATGGGCCAGCGTGCGCAACCGCTGGGCGTGGCTAGCGGTCAACCTGGTCACCGCGTTTATTGCATCGCGCGTCATCGGCGCATTCGAGGGGTCGATCGAAAAACTGGTCGCGCTGGCGGCGCTAATGCCCATCGTCGCCGGCGTTGGCGGCAATGCAGGCAACCAGACCACCACCATGATCGTTCGCGCTTTCGCGCTGGGACAAATTCAGATCGATCAGGCCAAGCAACTCTACAAGAAAGAACTCAGCGTCGCACTCGCCAACGGCGTGATCTGGGGCAGCATCCTGGGTCTGCTAGCCGCATGGCTGTACTCAAGTTTCGCCCTGGGACTGGTGATGACGTTTGCCATGACCTTGAATCTGCTACTCGCCTCGACCATGGGTGTTTTGATTCCGATAGCCATGGTGCGCTTTGGCCGCGATCCGGCAGTGGGATCCTCGGTCATGATCACCGCCTGCACCGATAGCGGTGGTTTCTTTATTTTTCTCGGGCTCGCGACACTGTTTCTTATCTAGGGGCGCAGTTTTTTATGCGAGCGTGCAATTTGGGAGCGTTCCAACAGGGACCGTTCCAAAATTAGCGCCCGCCGCGGATTCAAGGCAATATGCGCCTGCCTCGGCTCTGTCGCCGAAATCCGGGAGCAATTCATGTTGGAAGAATTCAAGAAATTCGCCATGCGCGGGAATGTGGTCGATCTGGCGGTCGGCGTCATCATTGGCGCGGCATTCGGCAAGATCGTCGATTCGTTGGTGAAGGACGTGGTCATGCCGCCTATCGGCCTGCTCCTTGGCAAGGTGGATTTCGCCAACCTGTTTCTGGTGATGCGCGAAGGCGCGCAGGTCGGGCCCTACGCGACGGTCGAGGCCGCCGCGAAGGCAGGCGCGGTGACTCTCAATTACGGGGTATTCATCAACACCCTGATATCCTTCATCATCGTCGCCTGGGCCGTTTTCCTGATGATTCAGGCGATGAACAGAATCCAGAAGAAGCAGGACGATGCGCCTGCCGCGCCGCCTGCCACGCCCGAGGATGTGCTGTTGTTGCGCGAGATCCGCGATTCCCTGAAGAAATAATTTTTGGCCCATTACCCACGCCAGATGGGCTTGGGGGCAAATAAATTTTCGGAATTCAGGCGCGAAACGCGGCCTCGGCGGCTGCCAGTGTCGCGTCGATTTCCGCCTTGCCGTGCGCGGCAGAGATGAAACCCGCCTCATAGGCGGACGGCGCGAGATAGACGCCGCGATCCAGCATGGCGTGAAAAAACCGGTTGAATCTCTCCTTGTCGCACTGCATGACTTCGGCGAATGAAGTCGGGGGGGTTGCGCGGAAGTACAGGCCGATCATGCTGCCGATGTTTTGCGCGGAGAACGCGATGCCCTGTTGGCGCGCGATCGCGGCAAGGCCCTCGGTGAGAGAACGCGCCGCTGCCGCAATGCCCTCGAATACGCCCGGGGCGAGCAGGCCATTGAGTGTTGCCATCCCAGCGGCCAGCGCAACAGGGTTGCCCGATAGCGTGCCGGCCTGATAGACCCTGCCCAGGGGCGCGATTTTTTCCATGATGTCGCGCCGCCCGCCGAAGGCGCCCACCGGCATGCCGCCGCCGATCACCTTTCCAAGCGTAGTGAGGTCAGGCTTGATGCCGTAGTGCGCCTGGGCGCCGCCCGGCGCGACGCGAAAGCCGGTCATGACCTCATCGAAGATCAGCACCGAACCGTGTCGCGTGCACAACTCGCGACAGCTCTGGAGAAATCCGGAGCGCGGCGCCACCAGATTCATGTTACCGGCGACCGGTTCGACAATCAGCGCGGCGATGCGCCCGCCTTGTTGCTTGAAACATTGCTCGAGCGCCTCGGTGTCGTTGTAATCGAGCACCAGCGTGTGCCGGGCGGTATCCTCTGGCACTCCCGCGGATGATGGCTGGCCCAGCGTGAGCGCGCCGGAGCCTGCCTTGACGAGCAGGCTGTCGGCGTGGCCGTGGTAGCAACCTTCGAACTTCACAATCAGATCGCGGCCGGTGTGGCCGCGTGCCAGGCGCAATGCGCTCATGGTGGCCTCGGTTCCAGAACTGACCAGGCGCACCAGTTCAAGGCTTGGAACCAGTTTTGCCAACAGCTCGGCCATTTCCAATTCAATCTCGGTGGGCGCGCCGAACGACAGCCCGTGCTTTGCCGCTTCGGTGATGGCAGCTACAGCCGGCGGGTACGCGTGTCCCATCACCAATGGCCCCCAGGAGCCGACGTAATCGATGTATGCGCTTCCATCGGCATCCCAAACACGAGCGCCTTCGCCGCGTACAAAAAATTTCGGCGTTCCGCCGACCGCGCGGAAGGCGCGTACCGGCGAATTGACGCCACCGGGAATGGACCGCAGCGCGCGATCAAACAGGTCTTGGTTGCGAGTATTCATGGTGTTTGTCGGAGCGTGGTTGAATTGAAAAGCGCGGCGAATTCGCGCGCACGTTGCTCGATATCAGGCGCCTCGAACAGCGAGCTGATCACGGCGACGGCCGTGGCGCCGGCGTTAATGACTTCTTTTGCATTTTCCACGGTAATGCCACCGATAGCGATGATGGGCGCGCCTAAAAGCTTTCGTGCCTCGGTGAACAGACTGAGCGGCGCGCGCCTTGCGGCCGGTTTGGTCGGCGAGGCGAATACACTGCCAAAGGCGAGGTGATCGGCGCCCAGGCCAAGCGCCCACTCGGCCAGCTCGATACGGTCGTAGCAGGAGACGCCTAGCAGCCGATCGGGTCCGAGCGCGCGGCGCGCGGCGGCGATGTCGCCATCGTTTTCGCCCAAATGCACGCCATCAGCGCCGATTTCCAGCGCGAGCGCCACGTCGTCATTGATAATTAAAGCCGTTCCCGCCGCACGGCAAAGTGCGAGCAAGCCCGAGGCTTGAAGGCGTCGCAGCGACGCATCGCCGCTTTTGTCACGGTACTGAACGACGCGAGCGCCTCCCCGTATGGCGGCGCGTACTTTGTCCATCAAGGCGAGGGTAGGTGTCCCATCGGGGGTTATTGCATAAAGCCCACGCAGTGGTGCGGTGGGGGCATTGCCCGTACTGCTCACGAGGATTCCTCATCGGGCGCGTCGATGTTGCGTGCCCAAAAGAAACGATCCGGCAAATGCTGACCCATGCCCGGTCGAAATCCCGCCGCGAGCGTCTGCCATGTGTACTCCTGTGCGTCGAAGATGGCCTCGGGGATGGATGAGCCATTGGCCAGCATCGCCGCTATCGCCGAAGCCAGCGTGCAACCCGAACCGTGATAGGTGTGGGGTAAGCGATCCCAAGTGTCCGCGCGAATCATGCCTTGAATACCGTAGAGTGTATTGATGACTCGCGTGGTATTTTCATGCGTACCGGTGACAAGTACGAATTCACAGCCCATCGTGAGGATTCGTTGTGCGCATTGGTCAAGACTCGGCGTATCACCACCCTCGCCAGATTTCCCATCTTCGCCATCGTCGGCGCACAGGCGCCGCGCTTCCTGGCTGTTTGGAGTGATGATCGTAGCTTGCGGAATCAATAGCTCGATCATCGCCTCGATCATGTCTTCATCGGCCATTTCATCGCCGCGACCGGATGCGAGCACCGGGTCGAGCACCAGCGGTATGTCGGGGTAATCCGAGACGATGGAGGCGATCGCCGCAATGTTATCGACACTGCCAAGAAAGCCGATCTTGAACGCCGCGACCGGCATGTCCTCCAATATCAGCCGCGCTTGATCGGCGACCCAGTCGGCGTCAATGGCAAAAATGCCGTCAACGCCAGCGGTGTCCTGCACGGTTATCGCGGTAATCACCGAAAGTGGATGACAGCCCAGGCCGGCGAGCGTCAACAAATCGGCCTGGATGCCGGCCCCACCCGTCGGGTCTGTCGCTGCAAATGTCAACACCATGGGAGGAACGACTGGATTGGGCATCAGGGAGCCATTAGTTATTGCCAGCGGATTTTCAGAGCAGATTCGCGGCTGACATTGCCCCGGGCAACGGGTAATATGCGCTCGCTTATTCTAAACTAAGTCGATCTCATGACCGGTCCCATGATCGGCATATGACAAAGACCAAGATCCGGCTATATACGGAGACCAAAATTCCGCTTATGACCGAATCCATGAAAAGCAGCTTGTGACAGCCCCCATGAAAAGCTTGTTACAGATACCATGAAAAGCGTATGACAGATACCAAGAGAAGCTTATGACCGATACCAAAACAGAGTTCAAAACGTGGATGTGCTTGATTTGCGGCTTTATCTACGACGAAGAATCGGGCTTGCCTGACGAAGGCCTGGCCCCAGGCACGCGCTGGGAGGATGTTCCCATGAACTGGACCTGCCCCGAGTGTGCCGCCCGCAAGGAAGATTTCGAAATGGTGGAAGTTTAGAGTCGATAATCCCATGGCCCGGCGTGCCGATCGGGGCGCTCGGCTCTAGGTGTGCGGTTCTAGGTGTGCGGTTCTAGATTCGCGGTTCTAGATTCACGGTTCTAGATTCGCGGCTCTAGATTTGCGGCTCGAGATGTGCAGTCCTAAATGCGCAGTCCTAAATGCGCAGTTTTGATGCTCGGTTTTCGTCAATAGGCATAGCCATGAACAAAGCGTTGAATAACGTTCTGCTGGCAGTCGCCTCGCTGGCACTGGTGACGGTGCTGGGACTGCTCTATCAAAAGACCCAGTCGGTTGATTTGCCCGAGCAGAACGAAATCCTGGGCTTATTGCACGAACTGAAAAATATTGACGGGCGTTGGGATGTCGATGTGCTGCGAGCACGCGCAGAACTCAACGTGGGAACTTTTCCCGTCATTGATCGCGCCGCGCAAGCGGCCTGGGCCTTGAAACGTCTGGACGCGGCTTCGAAAAAGGTGGACAGCGAGGCCTTGAGCTCTGGATTGCCGGAGCTGAACAAGGCCGTGACCCAAAAAGCGGCACTGGTCGAACAATTCAAGATTCAGAACGCTGGTGCCAAGGCGGGGCTGCAAACCCTGCAAGATTCCGCGGCGGCGCTCGGCTCCCAGGCGACGCAATTGAAAACACCCCCCACAGCCCTGGACTCGGCGCTGAACCGTCTCAACGTCGCCGCGCCGCTGTACTACCTGTCGGCACAGGATTCCTATCAAAAGTCCATCGAGTCGGCACTTGGCGATCTGGACCGGGCGCTCGCGACTCTGCCTCAGGCGCCGGAAGTCCACGCCAGTCAGGCGCGCGAAGCGGGCCTGGCGCTGCTCAAACACAAGCCCCTTGAATTTGAACTCGCCAGCAGGGTCGAAGCACTGAGCTCAGGTCCGCGACTGGACGCCATGATTTTCGCCTTCAATCGCGAGCTGGAAGGGGCCTTGCATGAAAAGGACTTGTTTCGCGTTTATTTGATCTGCTACTCCGGCGCGTTATTGATTATGTTGGCTTATCTTGGATTCCAGCTCAAGGCAGCCAATGCCAGCCTGGAGCGTCGTGTCGAGGAGCGCACCCGCGAACTGTCGGACGCCTTGCGCCATCTCAAGGAGTCCGAGGCGCAATTGATACAGTCGGAGAAAATGTCTTCGCTTGGCCAAATGGTGGCCGGTGTCGCCCATGAGATCAACACGCCGCTTGCCTATGTCAAAAACAGTTTGAGTACCGTCGCAGACAGGCTTCCCGAACTCAGTCAGGCAGTCGACGCGACGGAGGTATTACTTACCCTGTTGCGGGCCGGCAGCAACGCAGATCCCGAAAAGCTAAAGCGCCAGTTTGGCCTGGCTTCTTCGCAAATTGCACAGCTCAAGCATAAACGCGTGGTCGAGGAATTGAATGGCCTGGTCAAGGATGGCCTGTATGGTACCGGCCAGATGGCGGAGATCGTCGGCAATCTGAAGGATTTCAGCCGACTCGATCGCAGCAAGGTCACCCGCTTCAATATAAACAGCGGCCTGGAAAGCACCCTTCTTCTGGCCAAGCACCTGCTGAAATCGGTCAGTGTCATAAAGAAAATCGACGAAACCCCCGAGATCATTTGCTCGCCCTCGCAAATCAACCAGGTGTTTCTGAATCTGATCACCAACGCCGCACAGGCGCTGGAGGGCACCAAGGGCGTCATCACGCTCACCGCTCGAGCTGAAGGAGAGGGTGTCGCGGTCGATGTCGCGGACAACGGCAAGGGCATTCCAGTGGACGTCCTGCCGAAAATATTCGACCCTTTCTTCAGTACCAAGGAAATCGGCAAGGGAACCGGGCTGGGGCTGTCAATTTCCTACAAGATAATCCAGCAGCATGGCGGGCGCATCACGGTGGAGTCGAACCCTGGCATGGGCACCAAATTCACGGTATGGCTGCCCTTGCAGCCGCCTGCACAGGCGCAGCTTGACGAGGGGCTCGCTTAAGGGCGCGAGGATGATGCGCCCCGAAAAAATCGGCAAATACGAAATACAGGGCGAGCTCGGCGAGGGCGGCATGGGCGTCGTCTATAAAGGCTTTGATAAAGCCATCGGCCGAAATGTCGCAATCAAGGCGATCAACAAGGCCTCGGTGGATGTCGGGGAATTGAAGTACATACTCGAGCGATTTCGCGTTGAGGCGCAGGCGGTTGGGCGGCTGATGCACCCGCGCATCGTGCAGATCTACGACTATGGCGAGGACGAACAGACCGCCTATATCGTCATGGAGCTGATCAACGGGAAGACGCTGCGCCAGCACCTAGCGCAGGAGCTCAGCTACGAAATTCGCGAGATCGGTGTGATCATCGGCCAGGTGCTCGATGGCATCGGCCACGCCCATTCGGAAGGTGTCATCCACCGCGACATCAAGCCCGGCAATATCATGATCAACAGCGATGGCCAGATCAAGATCAGCGATTTCGGCATTGCACGCATCGACTCCTCCCACCTGACGCAAGTGGGGGAAATTCTGGGGACGCCCTACTACATGGCGCCCGAGCAATTCATCGGTATCACGATCGACCCGACCGCCGACCTGTATTCGGTGGGCGTTATCGCCTATGAGCTTTTGACCGGCAAAAAGCCTTTTACCGGCAAAAACTATGAAGTCATGCAGCAGGTGTTAAATAACATCCCGGCCAACCCCTCGCAATTGAACGCTGTCTTGTCACCTATGGTGGACCGCGTCCTGCAGAAAGCGCTGGCCAAAAAATCCGAAGACCGATTCCAGAGCGCGCGGGAGTTCGCCGACGCCTTTCGCGAATCCATTGATGCGACACTCGTTGTGAGTCCTGCAGCGCCCACGCTGCAAGCGCCCGCACCTGATGGCGCTGCCTTGCTGAATGCCGCCCTACTGTTGAATGCCGGCTCAATGAAAGCGATCGGCAATGCCCCGTCCGCTCTTACCGGCGACAGCGCGATCTCCCTCGATAACAGTGTAAAAAAAGCGCGCCTACTCCTGATCGACGACGAAGAACGCATTCTGAGCGGGCTCAAATCGCTTTTTCGCGACCACTACCACGTATTTACCACCACCGACGGACACAAGGCCCTGGACTTCATCCATAGATACCACATGCACGTCATCGTCAGCGACCAACGCATGCCGAACATGGTGGGAGTGGAACTTCTGCGGCAGTCCAAGGAAA
Organism: Bordetella parapertussis; assembly: GCA_945897475.1. Classification (GTDB taxonomy): domain Bacteria; phylum Pseudomonadota; class Gammaproteobacteria; order Burkholderiales; family SG8-39; genus 2-02-FULL-62-17. The sequence continues at coordinate 10,638 of CAMDFL010000008.1, read as the reverse complement.
TTTCGCCGCGCAGCGTGCGCATTCTGCTCACCGGATACTCCGATCTTGCCGCCATCGTCGGATCAATCAACGATGGCGAGGTCTACCGCTTCATCAGCAAGCCCTGGGACAATACCGAGCTGCAAACCATCATTGCAGAGGCCGTGACCATAGCCCTCGAACTGGCCGATACCAAGGTCGCTGCGGCAGTGCTACCGGCAACAGTGGATGCCGGCGTGCTGGTGGTCGATAGGGATGAGGAGATCTTCCGCGTCGTGCGAGAATTGGTCGGCGATCAATGTCCGGTCGTGTATGCAGCGGAATTGGAGGGCGCGCTCGCGGCCGTCGAAAAACAGGAAATTGCCGTGGTCGTTACGGACGTGGAATCGGGTCAGGAGCAATTGTCGGCGATGCTGAAGATCCTCAAGCAAGAGTACCCGCGGATACAGACTATTGTCGCCACCAAGGCATCGGATTCAGAACTGGTGATCGAGTTGATCAATCAGGCGCAGATTTTTCGCTTTCTCAACAAACCGGTAAACGTCCGACTGTTGAAAAACCACGTCCTGGCGGCGTTGCAACGCTATTTGACCTACAAAGAGGCTCCTAAATTACTGGAAGCGCACCGAGTGCAGACGCGCGGTGATATTCGCACCTCCTCCCTCGGGCAGCGCATTCTTGCAAGCATTGGTTCTTTGCGAGGAAAGTGGTTCGGTGGTGGCTGAGTCCAACTCCCTTCCCATGGAAAAACAAGAGGTAGACCCCACCTTCCTGCGTGCCAAAGCCATGCTTCTGGTGTTCGAAGCGCGCCGCGCCACAATGTCCCGACCGGAATCCGCTGATGCGGGTCGCGCAGCGGTCTCAACAATGCCTGTCATCGCGTCAGGTGCTTAGACTATGTCGGACTTCGTCGAAATCGCCGGGCAACAGGTATCGAAAAGTCTGTTCGACCTTTTTAGTGAGGAAGCTCGCCGCCACGTCGCGACCCTGAAATCCGAGTTCGAAGTAATCAAGGACCACGGCATCATTACGGACGCTATGTTGCTTGCGGTGCACAGTCTGTCCGGGGTGTCCGCGACGCTGCATTTCGACAATTTGCGCGATCTTTCCTCGATGTTTGCTCGAGCGCTTGCGCCGCTGTCAATGGCGACGCTATCGGGCGATGAAGTGGATTTGGTCGAGCAAGCGATCCAGAGTACTGAACAGATGGTGGTCGAGGCGCTTGGTTTGGCTGAACCCACTCCCGCGCCCGAGCTGCTCCTGCGATTGGAGAGTGTCGCCGCCGGCGCGCCCGCGCAGGCTGGCCCCATGATTCGCGAAGAAGACGAGCTCATGCTCCCGGAAGAGGAAGGAGCCATTGTTCGCGATGAAAGCATAAAAACGGCCGATGCGTCGCCTGCATGGCCTGCGCCGAATCCGTTTTCCGGCGCGGTTCAACTCGACGATCAGCCGGGCGACGGGCGGCAAAAGCGGCGCATGAACGACGAGGTCGATAGCGACCTGATGCCGGCGTTTCTCGATGAAGCCAATCAGACAGTGCCCTCGCTCGCCGATGCCCTGGATGCGTGGCGCGAGCAACCCGGCGTCAAAGCAAATGCCGGCATTCTCAAAGGCATTCTGCAGAATCTGAAAGGCAGCGCGCGAATGGCCGGCGTGATGTCTCTGGGCGAGCTGTGTCAGCACATGGAAACGCGAGTCGACGCCGCTGAGGCCTACGCCAGCGCCCCGCCCAGTCTGATCGAGGAACTGGTGACCTCGATGATTCGCATGGCTGTGCTATTCGACAAGTTGCAGCCGCAAGGCGGCGGCGCTCTGGAGGCGGCTCGGCGATTCGCATCGCTCGCCGCACAGGCCAACGCCCACCCGGGCACGGCGGTGCGGCAAGCGCATGAGTCACAACCGCGGATGCTGCGCATACGCGCGGACCTGATCGACATTGTGGTCGCTGATGCCGACCAAGCCATGGTTGCGCGCGAACGTGTCGAGAAAGAACTACAGACATTGCAGGCCACGGCCATGGCACTCGCGGGCACCGGGGCGCGACTGCAACAGCAGGTCCGCGCAATTGAGTGTCATTCCGTTTTCCTGTCGCGAGAAATGGCCGAGGCCGTTGACGATGTTGATATGGCGCGCCAGGACCTGCTTGTCTGTATAGCGAATGCCGAAGCGGCCCTCGCCGACCGTGCACGCCGGGACTGTGAACTTCGGCGCAACCTCGCCCGGTTGCGCATGCTGCCGCTTGCGAGCGTGGCGGAACGATTGCATCGAGTGGTGCGTCAGAGCGCCAAGGCATGGAGCAAGCGCGCCAGTCTCGACATCACCGGCGCTCAGGTGGAACTCGAGCGTTCGGTGATTGAACGTCTGGTCGGGGCGCTGGAAGAATTGCTTCGCAATGCGGTCTCCCATGGTATCGAGGACGAGCAGACGCGTGCATCCGCTGAGAAATCCCCGATCGGAGAAATTCGCCTCGATGTGTCCGAAGCCGACGAAGGCCTGTCGATACTCCTTTCTGATGATGGCGCGGGCCTCGATATGGAGAGCATTCGCTCGCGTGCCCAGTCGCTTAGCTTGATTGCCGGGCAGTCCTCGCTCGCCGATGAAGAAATCGTCAAATTCATTTTTCAGCCCGGGTTTGCAAGTGCACGCGAAGACGGTCAAAGCGCTGCGCTCGGCGCAGGATTGGCCGGGGTGCGCGCCAGCCTCACCTCCCTCGGGGGAAGCATCGAGATATCCCGGCAACGTGACAAGGGCATGAGCTTCCACCTTCGTTTGCCAGCGCCGGTTTTGTCGCTCGCTTCGCGGGACGCGGATGTGGTATTGCCACGAGATGAGCGGCCAGGCGCCGGGCCAGCGCCCTTGATTCTGGTGGTCGATGATTCGCTGTCAGTGCGACGAAGAGCCGAACGCTTATTCGTCGGCGAAGCTTATCGGGTGATCACGGCCCGCGACGGCGTGGAGGCGCTGGAGAAGCTGCTGGAAGAAGTCCCCGCGGTCATGGTGATTGACGCGGACATGCTTCGCATGAACGGCATCGAGTTGATTCGCAAGATTCGTGCAAACGCGCGCCTCGCCGAGGTGCCTGTTATCATGACATCCTCCGATACAACGGATGAGCGCCAAAAAGTAGCACGCGAAATCGGCGTCGATCATTTCCTGGGCAAACCCTGTCAGGAAGACGAGCTGCTACACCACGTGGCCGGTTTCATCGCCGCGGTGCGCTCATCGAATTGATGCGTCGAATTGGCCCTCTAATTGATCCTCCCGAATTTATGCGCCGAATTGATGCTCCGAATTGACGCTCAATTGAGCAATTGCAAATGAGCCGCTCGGTTTTCTCCTATGTCAGTTATCGCTGGATGTGGGTGAGCGGCATTTTTACTTTTGCCGGCCAGTGGATACAGATGGCGAGCATGGGATGGGTGGTGTATGAACTTACCGGCTCGGGGACGCTGGTCGGCGCGGTGTCGGGCGTTCGCGCCCTGCCGATACTGATTCTGGCGCCGCTATCGGGCGTTGCGGCCGACCGTTTCGATCGTGCCGATCTGCTCAAATGGAGTCAATGGATGTCGGCACTGACATCCATTCTGTTTGGCTCGGCCCTGGCGCTTGACGCTATTAACATCGGATTCATGTTCGTGTTCGCCATCGTCATGGGGGCTTGCGGGGTGCTTGACCGGCCTGCGCGCCAATCCACGGCATTCGAGCTGGTGCCCCGCGAGATCGCCATGAAGGCCGTGGCGTTAAACATTATTGGCGGCAATCTCGCGCGCGTCATCGCTCCAGCCCTTGCCGGATATCTGATTGTGTGGATAGGGATAGCGGGCAATTTTTACGTTCAAGGTGTGCTCTACATTATTTCCGGATTGCTGGTGAGCAAGGTTGTGATGCCAAAGCGGGTCCAAAAACCCGGTCGCGGTTCCGCGGGCAGCCAGTTGATGGAAGGGCTGCGGCACGTCGCTCGTGAACCCACCACGCGGCTGTTGTTTATTCTCGGCGCGCTTCCGTTCTTTCTGGTGGTGCCTACCATGGGGACGCTGTTTCCGATTTACGCGAAAGACGTGTTTGCCCAAGGGCCCAGCGGACTTGGACTGATGTTCTCCGCCGTAGGCATAGGCGGGGTGACCGGCGGCTTTGTCGCCGGATGGCTGTCGCGCTTTGATCGCGTCGGGTGGATACAAGTGGGCGCGGTGATGGCTTTTTGCGCATCCATCATCGGGCTGGGTCTGTCGCCCACATTTTTCTGGGCCCTGGTTGCTTGCGCGCTATCGGGAATGACCGAGATGATTTACAGCGTCACCAATATGACCATGGTGCAACTGGCAGCGCCCGAGGAAATGCGCGGGCGGGTCTCCAGCATATTGCAGTTATATCCTGCGTTGATTTCGCTGGGCGCGTTTCTGGTGGGTCCGCTGGCCGATCTGATCGGCCCGCGAGGCACTTCGATCTGGACGGCATTTTTTTGCATGCTCGTATTCCTTGTCATCATGATGATCTCGCCGCGCATGCGCGGCATGCGCATGAGTCAGTACACCAAACTGGGAAGCCCGGTTATCGCGCGTCATTGAGCAAGCAATGTCCCAATCCACATTTACACCCGGCCCGTTTTCGCATAAAAATTTCCGCCGGCTTTGGACCAGTTCGCTGTGTGCCTACGGCGCGATGTGGATACAGGCAGCTACCCTTTCCTGGCTCGCCTACGACATCACCGGTTCGGCCACCATGGTCGGCGCGATTCTCGCGGTGCGCGTGATTCCGTTGCTGTCTTTGGCGCCGCTCTCGGGGGTGGCCGCGGATCGCTATGACCGCAGAAAAATTCTGCAATACGCGCAATGGCTCTCGGCCGGGACGGTGATCGTATTCGGCGCGTTGTTGGCATTCGACCTGGTGCAAACCTGGATGCTGTTCGCCTTCACCATCATCCTTGGCGCGGGCAATGTCATCGACCGTCCCTCGCGCCATTCGACGGTGTTCGAGGTGGTGCCGCGCGAGATCGTGCCCAAGGCGGTGGCCTACAACGTCATGGGCAACTCCTCGATGCGCGTATTGGGGCCGGCCATCGCGGGTCTTTTGATCGCGGCGATCGGCGCGGCGGGAAACTTCTTTATTCAAGGCGCCTTGTATCTGGCCTCGGGATTACTCGCCTACCTGGTGGTGTTCCCGCCGAAGAAGCCCAAAGCAAGCGGCGTCTCTGCGTGGGGCGAACTGAAGGAAGGCTTTCGTTATGTCGGGCGGGATCGAACCACGCGCATGCTGATGAGCATCACCGCGATCCAGTATTTCCTGCTGGTGCCGATTTTCAATACTTTGTTTCCCATCTACGCCAAGGACATTTACCAAGTCGGGCCTGCGGGCCTGGGGCTGATGTTTACTTTCGTTGGGGTGGGTGGCGTGATTGGCGCGGCTACCGCCAGCATGCTGATGCGCCTGGACCGCATCGGACTGATTCAAACCGGCGCCATGCTGGTCTATTGCACGGCGCTGGTGGGTCTTGCACTCAGTTCCAGTTTTTATCTCGCGCTGGCCATGTGCGCGCTCGCCGGCGCCGCCGAAATGGTCAATAGCGTCAACAACCAGACCATGCTCCAACTGTCGGCGCCGCCGGAAATGCGCGGGCGGGTTGTGAGCCTGATTCAGCTCAATCCCGCGTTGATCGCGAGCGGTTCTTTGCTAGCCGGAGCTTTGGGTGATTTCATCGGCGCACCGGGCGCCTGTATCGCGGTTTCTGCAGTAAGCGCATTTCTGATCCTTGCAATGCTGGTGACATCGCCGTTTTTGAGGTCACTGCGGCTGAGTCAGTATCGCTAGGGTCGCTGCGGTCCTATTAGCTATCCAAGCTTACTTATGCGCTTTTGCGCCGCAGCCTCCGCGGCTTTGACCTTGTCCTCGAGCTTCAACGCGCGCAGGGCATTTTTATAAAATATTTTCTCCACCACGCCATCGCGCAGCCCTTCCATCTGCAATTCATCGAGACACTGCGCCGGCGACCAACCGGGGTAATCCGAGCCGTAGAGAATTTTATTCTGCAGCCTGCGGTTCATTTCCGCCTTCAAAACCTGCGGAATATATTTGGGACGCCAGCCGGAAATATCCATGTAGACGTTGGTCTTGTGCAACATGATGGCGATGGCCTCTTCGGTCCAGGGCCAGGCCGGATGCGCCATGATAATGGTGAGTTTCGGAAAATCCGCGGCGATGTTGTCGATTGCCGGCATTGGCCGCGCGTAATCCAGCTTCAAGCCGCCGCCGCCCTCCATTCCGGAGCCGATTGCGGTGGTGCCGCAATGAATCAGCACCGGAGCACCCAGGGATTGGCACAGGTCCCAGAAAGGATAAAAACGGTGATCGTGAGGGTAGAAGCCCTGCATGATGGGCATCCACTTGGCGCCGGTGAGTTTCAGGTCGCGAATGGAACGCTCCAGTTCAGCGAGCGCTAATTTTCCTTTCCAGGGATCGACCACCGCCCATCCGGGCAGAAACACATCGGGATAGCGCGTGGTGAGACCGGCGATGTAATCGTTGGTGATCACGCCCTCGCCGGTTTCCGATTGCGCATCCATGGCAATCAGCATGGCAAACACATCGTCGCGGCGGAAGTCCTCCGCCATCTCGTCCTCGGTCTTTGAGCGCATCGGCTTGCCCAGCATCGCCTCCAACGCTGCCATGTATTTGCCGACGCTGAGCGAATGCTCCCTGGTGGAGGGGTGGCAATGAACATCTATGGCACGCATCTTCGCTTCTCCTAATCAATTCACAGGCAAAATAGATCCATCTCGGACCGTAAATATTGAGTAAAAAATTATTGCTAAAACAGTGTCGGTTGCGTCTGTTGCGTGACAAATACCCGCCAACTGGCGTTGATTTCATCTTCAGCCAGATCGCGCGCAATAACCACCAGCCGCGTTCCTCGCAGACCCTTACCGCGCAGATGCAACAAGGGCAGCGGCGGATGGAATACATGATGCACACCATGCAAGGCCACCGGCGCCGGCTCACCTTCGAGTTCGACGATGCCCTTCACGCGCAGCAGTCGCTCTCCGTGTTTTATTCTAAATGCCGTCAGCCAGCGGTTGAGTTCGCGCCAGCGCAATGCGGTGGGAAACGCCAGCGAACAGCACACCACACCTTTGCTATGGACGTGCGATGCCAGATGATGGCCGGCCTGCCCCGCCTTGAGCTTCGCATCAGGGCTTTGCGATGCCGCTCGCAGAGCAAGCCAACGATCCGCCGCCATCACCGAGTCAATGTTGCTTGCGCCGAATATGGCTTCGGGCGGCAGCTCACCATTGCTCGCCATCATCAACGCCGCGCCCGGATTGAGCCGCGCAAGCTCGCGCTTCAAACTCACCACGGCTTCTACGCTTGCCAAATCGATTTTAGTGAGAACCAGCCGGTCGGCCAGCACCACTTGTTTGAACGCCTCTTCATTATCAAGAATCTGGCGCTCGGCATGCACCGTATCCACCAGAGTCACCACGCTATCCAAGCGAAAATTATCCATCACCAGAGGTTGATTGAGCAGCATCTGCATGATGGGCGCGGGATCGGCCAGTCCCGAAGTTTCAATCACCATGCGCTCGAAGGCGGGCAATGAACCCTTATCGCGGCGCGCGAACAGCCGCCCGATCACACCCTCAATATCGTCCTGCACGCTGCAGCACAGACAGCCGTTGGCCATCACTACAATCTCGCCATCGGTTTCTTCAACGAACAGCTGATCGAGCGGCACATCGCCGAATTCATTGATCACCACCGCTGTCGCGCTCATGGCCGGGTGGTGTAACAAGCGATTGAGCAGCGTGGTCTTGCCGCTACCCAGGAACCCGGTAACAAGCGCAACCGGCAGCCTGGAATCCGATGTGATCGGCGTCTCAGTCATGGATTGGATGCTGGGAAACCGGCACTCAATTACTCGCCCCACACATCCCGGGCGGTCTCGACCACTAGTTCGAGCTTGCGGTGCTGATCATCATGGGTGACACGGTTGCCGAGAATGGTACTGGCGAAACCGCATTGTGGCGACAAGGCCAGTTGCGCTAGCGGCGCGAACTTCGTCGCCTCGTCAATGCGGCGCCTCAGATCGTCTTTTTTCTCAAACTGCGGCGTCTTAGTCGTTACCAGCCCCAATACCGCGAGTGACAGAGAACCCTTCTGCCATTTATCCCTGGCTTCATGGATGGAGGGCGGGAGAAGCAAACTGCCAACGACGTCGGCGCGAAAAGATAGCCGATGTGATTCTTTGCCGGAAGGATTGGCACCGACGGTTTTCTCACTGCTCATATATTTCCCTTGCCATCCATCGCGTATTTTTGTCGTTCAACTGAGCGACCACACCATTCGCGTGGCAAACACCAATAACAATACCCCGAAAATCCGTTTAAGCCACTTGACCGGCCACTTATGCGCCGCCGCCGCACCCAGTGGCGCAATCAGCACGCTCGCTATAACGATACCCAGCATCGCCGGCAGATAGATATAACCGAAGCTCCATGACGGCAGATTTTGTTGACTCCAACCGGAATACAGATACCCCACGCTGCCTGCCAGCGCGATCGGAATCCCGATCACCGCGGCTGCGCCCACCGCCGCACGCATCGGCACATTGCAATACAGCATGAACGGCACCGTCATGAACGCCCCGCCCAACGCCACCAGCGAAGACACTGCGCCAAAAATAAATCCAGCAAAATTGAGTCCGAGCGCACCGGGCAACTCACGCCCCGGCTTGGGGTTTCGATCCAATAAAATGTTAATGCCGGCGATATAGATGATTACGCAGAAACCCACCGCCAGCGTAAATGTCGAAATCGCCCCGGCGAAGAGCGACCCCGCCAGCCCGCCGACGACAATTCCCGGTGTCAATGCCAGTGGAATATCCCAGCGCAAGCTGCCTCGCTTCGCGTGCGCACGAATGCTGGAGAGTGCCGTAAAAAGAATGGTGGACATCGCCGTGCCCACCGCCAGATGCAGCACATGCTCGTTCGGTAGATTTTGCGCCTCGAAAATGATCACCAGCAGCGGCACCATGATCGCACCGCCGCCAATGCCCAGCAGCCCCGCGAAAAAACCGACAATCGCGCCGATCACAAGATATCCGAGCAGCCATTCCATTTGTGTTTTTATTCCTTATCTGAGGAAAGCGGCAAGCGGCAAGGCCAGAAGTATAGGCTCGCCGCTGCGTTGCAGCAGCGCTTGGAGCGCAGTCCCATCGGATGAGCAAAACCCCTAGGTCAACGCATGTCTGTTTATTCCGGGCTTACCTAGGATTAGCGGTTTTTCTCACCCATCGGCATGATCGGCGACCTGCCATTTGCCTTGTTCGTGCAGTGATCGCTGCCGTTTCGCAACGTGCGGGAATTCATCGTGCTGCGGCCCGCAGCCCGGTTCCTCTCACAGCCTGTGGCCCAGTTCCCCCGGCGACCGGCGGCTCGGTTCCCAGATTCTTGCAGATCTGTGTGGTGAGATCGGCGTGATTGAGCGTATAGAAATGCAGGCCGCGTGCGCCGCCGGCAAGCAGGCGCTCGCATAGCGCACTGACCACATCCAGGCCCAGGGCGCGTATCGACGCGAGGTCATCGCCGTAACCCTCCATGCGCACTCGCAACCAGCGCGGAATTTCCGCGCCACAGGCTTCGGAGAAACGCGCCAACTGGGAGAAATTGCCGATCGGCATGATGCCCGGCACGATCGGTATGCCTATGCCCGCTGAGGCGCACTCATCGACAAATCGAAAATAGCAGTCCGCGTTATAGAAATACTGGGTAATTGCGCCATTGGCGCCGGCATCGACCTTGCGTTTGAAATTGGTCAAATCCTCGCGTGCGCTTCTCGCCTGCGGGTGGCATTCCGGATAGCAGGCAACATCGATACGAAAATGCGCGCCGCTTGATGCGCGGATCAAAGCAACCAGGTCACTGGCATGGGCAAGTTCGCCGGACCCGACCATGCCTGAGGGCAGATCGCCACGCAACGCGACGATATGTTGGATGCCGTTCGCCCGAAACTGATCAAGGATGGTTTCGGTCTCGCTTCGCGTGGCGCCAACACAGGACAAGTGTGGCGCCGCCTGATTACCCGCGGCCTGGATCTCACGCACCGTGTCCAGCGTCCCGGCCTGAGTCGAACCACCCGCTCCATAGGTGACCGAAAAAAACTTCGGCCCAAGCGCGGCAAGTGCGCTCCAGACGCCGCGTAGCTTGCGGACTCCTTCCGGCGTCTTGGGAGGAAAAAATTCGAAACTAAGATCGCCGATAGCTGGGGCGGAATGTCTCACACGAACCTCCCATTAAAATCACCAGACAAACGAATTATCAACATCGCACTGTTAAATGGTGTCATTTTATGGAGATAAAATTTCACAATTAATGCTGTTACTAGCGTCCCACTAATAGTAGTTGGGCAAGATAATAATATCCCATGTCTTATGAAAGAAATAAAAAATATTGTTATTTATCAATGATAATTATAACTGCCCTGCCCACCAACCCTTTAAATATCAGGGTGGGATTTATGGTGGGTTCCATCATTTAACAATTTAGTGAATAAGCTTATTGACAATAATTGGGCAACCCAATAATCTTTCCATAGCGCCGATTTGAGCGAACAGCTTGCGGGCGCCGACCACCCCCTTCAAAGGCAGGTGCGACAAACAAATACTGCTAA
>CAMDFL010000007.1 GCA_945897475.1 Bordetella parapertussis | reverse complement strand
GCTCAACACCACGCCGCCCTTGATGAGCGTGCGCGCCGGTCTTGCGCCTTGAGCGAACAATGGTCCTGCCGTACCGGCGGCGAGCACCGCGCCCGAAGCCTTGATGAAATCGCGCCGTGTAGTTTGATCACGCATGTTTAATTTCCCCTGTGGTTAATTGAACGACGGAAGTCGATAACTATTGCGGTTGCGGGCCAATCAAGGGAATGGCCTTGCCCAGAAAGTCTATTTCCTCGTTACCTTTCCTCGCCAGTTCTGCTGGGTTGCTTGCTTCGGGATAGATGCCCAATACCAGAAGCTTTTCTCGCACATCCGCAAGTTGCAGCACACGCTGCAGGGACTGGTTGAGCAAGTCGAGGATTGTCCGCGACGTTCCGGTCGGCGCATACAGTGCATACAGGGTCTGATGCCGGGGATCGCCGCGTCGCTGATCGAATTCCCTTTCGACATCGTGCGCGCCATCGTCAGCCTGCTTTTCATCGACGCGCTATCGCGATACCGCGATATCCGGTTTATTTTTTAGCATGCGGGCGGTGCGTTGACATCGGTAGCGGGGCGCATCGATGCGCTCGCGAAGGCACGCGGAAATCTTTTTGAACAAGCCCCCGCCTATTGTTCGACGCTGACGCGAGACAACCGAATCAGCTTTTCCCAGCGCGCATCTTCCGATTTAAGGTAGACCGCGAACGCCTCGGGCGTATTGCCAACTACCTCGAACCAATTTTTGGTGACGTACTGTTCGCGAAACGCGGCATTGTTCAATACACGCATGGTGTCGGCGTAGATTTTTGCAACCACCTCGCGCGGGATGCCCGGTGACCCCACCAGCGCGAACCAGGTGCCGGCTTCGTAACCCGGCAGGCCGGATTCGGCGATCGTAGGAAGGGCAGGCAGCATAGGAATGCGGCTGCTGGTCGCGGCGGCGATGAATTTAAGCTTTCCCGAATTGACGTGTTGGTTGAATACCAGGGGCGTCGCCATCATGAAAGAGATCTGGCCGGACAGAAGATCGATGGTCGCTGGACCCGATCCTTTATAAGGAACGTGAATGATGTCTATGTTTGCCGCGTGCCTGAGATATTCGACGCTGATGTGCGCCGATGACCCCAATCCGAATGAGCCGTAGGAAAGCGTTCCCGGCTTGGCCTTCGCCAATGCGAGCAATTCTTGAAAATTATTGGCAGGTACCCCAGCATTGGCGGCAATCACCCATGGAAACTTAACCAGAACTGTAATAGGCGTAAATCCATTTAAGCCATCGTAAGCCAGCTTTTTGTACTGGTGCGGGTTGATGACGAATGAAGCCGCATCCGCAACCATTAAAGTGTAGCCATCGCCAGCAGATTTGGAAACGTACTCGGAGCCGATGATCTGATTTGCTCCTGCCCGATTTTCGATAATCACACTCTGACCCCATATTTCCGTGAGGCGCGGACCCAAAGCGCGGGAGAACGTATCAGTGGCGCCGCCAGTGCTGCTGGGCACCACGATTTTCACCGGCTTGCTTGGATACGATTGCGACCAGGCGGAGGGCAGCATAGTCATGGTCAGGAGGGAAGCGGCTAAACATTGGAACATTTTTTTCATTGCGGGCTCCGCGAGTTCAGGGGGCGCGCGCACTCCATTGAGTAAGCGCTGGGGTGTTTCATTGTATGACATCATCGTCGGGTGCGGTCATTACAATGGGAACAACTCTGCTCGCGCGTTTCACAGCGGCAACGGGCAAGGTGACTTGCATATTTATTTGGCGAATCTATACCCGGTTGTCCAGCATCAATCCGGGAACCCGCTCGAACTCGCGTCGGTTGTTGCTGACCAGGGTTAAACCTTCGCTGCGCGCATGCGCGGCGACAGGCAGGTCGTTGATGCCGATCGGTTGACCAGTTTTTTTCAAGGCTGCACGGATGTTGCCACAGTGTCACGCCGCTTTGTCGGTGTAGGGGGCACCACGAGCCGAGCGAAGAAGTCCTCGACCACCGAAAGATTGCGGGCGGGATCTTTATTTTTCTCGGCGCCATGGATCAGTTCGGCCAAGGTGATGGCCGAGACGGCCATCTGAACCCCCTGGCCTGGTGAGATATACATAAAGTGTATGGCAACGAGGCCGAGGCGACCGAAGCAATTATCGGGAGACTAATAACTCATGACAAAAACAGGCCTCTTACGATGCCGCCGCGACTCGATTGGTCTCAAAGCCCGACTCAGTGCCGAGCACCCGCCAGGGCTTTTTCAGATCCTCCTGCCATAACAAAGATTCCATGTAGATCATCAGCGGCTGATCCTGCACCGTGAGTTCGTACACCGGTTGATCGTTTGAGGCATGGTTGTGTATCCCCCAACCAGGCGCGGAGAGCATCAGGTCACCGGCTTTCCAGTCATAACGCTTTTTTTCCACCACCGAGTAGCCGGTGCCAGAGAAGTAATAGTTGATGGCGGCCGAGGTGTGGCGATGCGGTCTATCGATGATGCCCGGTGGCCGGATGGTGATGGTGGCGAAGAAATTCGGTGTGATGCCGTTGTGCCGCCCGGTGACCGGGTTCCACATCATGTACAGGCGCCGGCCTTTGTAGTTCTTATCCAGCCCCCCCAGTTTGTCGAGTTCCGACTTCAGGCCGAGCCATGGCCAGTGAAGAATTTTCGATTCCACCGGATGGGGGTTGATGAGAACTTCATAGGGCATGAGGTAGGCGCCGTCGTCGCCAAGCTTTATGGTCGTGGCTGCGGGCGCGGTGGATGCGGTGTCCGCAGCGTCCTTCTGTTCCTCGACGGCTTTGAGGTGAGTTTTCATCGGGTCGTCCTCAACGATATGAATGTTGAGTTTTTCAAGTAAAGCCGCGTTGGAATAACACAAGCGCGCGTGAACATCCGTCGAATCGTTGATGTGGCGATAGGTGGCCATCGACGGGAAGTTCCAGGTGTCGTATTGGCCGTATTGGATACGCTTGCCATTAATGATGGAAGCCCCCGAGCCTTTGATGCAGAAATTTATCTGGGTGGAGTTGTGGCGGATCGGCGTGGTTTCTTCACCAGGCTTGAGGACTTCAAGCGTCACCGTGACGCCGGGGTTCAGGCCCGGGCCGACGCCCAGATCCCTCCAGCGAGGATGCACGATCAGCGATTGGCGGCGTCCGTTGGCGGGGCGTGGTGCGGCGGCGAGACGCTCGATTTCGGCGTCGATCTGCTCCTTGCTGATGAGGATGGGTTCCCACAGGTCCAGTGGTGCGGGGGTCCAGCCGCTGCGGTCGATAAACGGTGAGCTGCTCACGAGGGTTCTCCTTGAATATTCGGTTTAAGTCTACTGGCCGGGGGTTGTTGAGGCGAGTGGCAATTCCTGCCTCATGCGCTCGGGCAGGCGCTGCCCGATGCCGCGCGTCTCGGCGGCTTTCAATACTTCAATGGCTACCGCGATATCGGCTATGCCCATGCCCATCGCCTTGAATAGTGTGAGATCCGCATTGGCCGGACGTTTCTGGCCTGCGGCAATTACTTGGGAAATTGGCCGTACCCGTTCCCAAGGTTCACGCCCCGAACCAAAGTAATCGATGAATTCGCGCGAGAGTTCTTTCACACCTTCGACGGTGTCCACTGCGATGGATGTGCAACGCAGAAAGATGTCGTCAGTAAATTCAGAACGTGCCGGCACGATCGCTCCCACCGCGTTGATATGGGTGCCCGGGGCGGCCATCGCGGCGGTATAGAACGGCGCCATCGCATTGGTGCAAAGCGTAACGATGGGCGCACCATCCAGCGCCTCACTCATGCTCTGCGAGGGCGTTACCTCGATTGTCGGGAAAACACTGCGCACCGCCACCGCCAGTTTTTCGCGGCTTTCCGGTGTACGACTGAAAATTCGCACCCGCTTGATCGGACGCACCGCCACTACCGCGGCGATCTGCGGCAGGGCCTGCTTTCCGGCGCCTATGATCGCCATTTCGTTTGCATCGGCGCGCGCCATCCAGTCGGTGCCCACCCCCGACATGGCAGCGGTGCGAATCTGGCCCAGAGCCGTTGCCTCGAACACCGCGCGCAAAGATCCATCGTCAAGCGAAAACAGTATCAGTACCGTCTGTGATTTCCCCGCGATGTTTACCCAGGTCTTGGTGCCGCACAGGCCTTCGGCGGTGACCGCGCCGCCGAAAGCTTGCAGCACATCGTTCTTGCCCACCATGAGGTGGGTTTTGGTCATGTTGTTGGCCTGGCCTTGGGCTTCGGCGTCGAGTACGCGCTGCAGCGCACCGATTGCCGAGGCAAGCGTTATCGAGGCGGTGACATCGGACTCAGAGAACCAATAGGGCATGTTGTCGTGGCTTCGCTTTTTGCGGGTTTGTGGAAGGGGTTTTCGATCGGCTTTCGAGAGATTTTCGATGGGATTTCGATGGGATTTCGAGGGGTTTTCGAGGGGTTTTCGAGGGGTTTTCGAACGGTTTTCTAAGGGTTTTCGGAACGCTTGGTTTTATCGGCTATAGCCTTGGTTTTGACGGCTATAGCGTTAAACACGAGTAGTGGCCTGCACTTCGGGTGGAAACAGGTCTTCAATCGTCATCAGTACGGGTGTCACGCCCTGCTCATGCGCATAGCGGCAATAGGCCTCCAGCGTTGTACGGCTCGCCTCAATACCATAAGGGTAGGGGTCTTCACCGTAGCCGCTGGTAATCTCATCGACCATGGCCGCGCCCCACGGCAAGGGCAGGCGCGAGCAGGTGTAGTCGCCGATTAATCGCAGGCAGCGCCGTTTGGCTTCATCGAAAGCCTTGTACAAGTTCATTGCGATCCAGGGGTGCTGCTCGTAGACGTCGCGACGCAGCGTGATCAGATGCATTATGGGGAAGATGCCGGTCTTGGCGAACAGGCGAGCTTCTTCGGCGCGATAGTCCTTAAACAATCTGGCAACCTTGCCACCGGCGCGTGCCACGCCCAGCGGCACTTTGGCGGAAATAACGGCATCCACTTCGCCTGATTCCAGCATCGACGAGAGCGTGGGCTCAGGGCGCGCTTCATATCGATAACCCGCGGGCAGTTGCAGCGCTACTTTTTCGGCGCGTCCGGCCTCGTCCACGCCGGCCTGCACCCATCGTATGGTTTTGAGATCGACGCCATATTCCTCAGCGAGAAAGCCGCGCACGTAAATGCCCGCGGTTTGCGCCCATTCCGGTATGCCGATGGTGCGGCCTTCGAGATCCTTGGCTGATCGAATGCCGCGGTCAGTGCGGACATAAATCGCCGAGTGACGATGCATGCGCGACGGGAATACCGGTATCGCCACCATCGGCGCCTTGCCCTGACCCACAATGGCGATGTATTTACCAAAGGAAAGCTCCGAGACATCCCACTCCAGGTTGCGCAGGAAGCGGAAGGTGATTTCTTCGATCGACGGGAATACCAAGGGCGTGATGGTGATTCCATCGGCACGCACGATGCCCTGCGCTAATTCACGGGTATGTTCGTAGTCGCATACCGCCATCGTCAGACGCACCGATGCCGTGCGTCGATCGACAATCAGCGGTTGAGCTCGATCCGCGAGAGGCAATCCGGAGGCTTCATTGTCGTTTGAGGGAAGAGATGTCATGGTCGGGATTTTCTCGGACATTGTTTTCGATCGGCCATGTTTTTGATCGACCATTGGGGAGGTGAACGATCCTATTATTACATTCTCCGCTCCCAACCATGATGGCGCTGGCGGCAGGGGCTGCAGTACTGCTACTCTTCGCGACTATGGACTTTTCCCGAAGCGACCGAGAGTATATGGGGCGGGCCCTGGCATTGGCCGGGCGCGCACTGTACACAACGAGCCCTAATCCACGCGTAGGCTGTGTTCTGGTCAAGAACGGCGAAGTGGTCGGTGAGGGCTGGCACGAGGCGGCAGGCCAAGCGCACGCCGAAATCAATGCACTGCGGCAGGCCGGAGAAGGGTCTCGCGGCGCGACCGCCTATGTGACGCTGGAGCCGTGCAATCATCAGGGTCGCACGCCGCCATGTACTGATGCGCTCATCGCAGCGGGTGTCGCGCGTGTGGTGGCGGCGATGCAGGACCCCAATCCCCTGGTATCGGGCCAGGGGTTTGCGCGACTTGCCCAGGCGGGAATTCAAGTCGATCAAGGTTTGCTCGGCAACGAGGCGCGCGATCTCAATATTGGTTTTGTCTCCCGCATGACGCGCCACCGCCCCTGGGTGCGCATGAAAATTGCCGCGAGCCTGGATGGGCGCACCGCCCTTGCCAACGGTAAAAGCCAATGGATCACCTCGCAGGCTGCGCGCGACGATGGGCATCATTGGCGCGCGCGCGCCTGCGCGGTGCTCACCGGCATCGGCACGCTGCGGGCGGACGATCCACAACTGAATGTGCGAGCGGTGCAAACGCCACGCCAGCCCTTGAAGGTGTTGATCGACAGTCGCCTGGAGGCCCCAATCGAGGCCAAAATTTTCCAATCCGGCACGACGCTGGTGTTCGCGGGCGGGCCGCATCCCGAGCGCGCCGCAGCTTTGAGTGCTCGGGGCGCGCAGATCGTGGTGCTGCCCAACGCTAATGGCAAGGTCGAACTGCCCGACATGCTGGAGGAGCTTTCGCGGCGCGGCATCAATGAGTTGCACGTGGAGGCCGGATCGAAGTTGAACGGTTCCCTGCTGCGCGAGGGATGTGTTGATGAGTTGCTGGTTTATTTCGCTCCTCTGTTGATCGGGGATGCGGGACAAGCCATGTTTCATCTGCCCGAGGTAATTGAGCTGGCGAAGGCCCAGCGCCTTACCATTGCGGAAGTCGTGCCTATCGGCGACGATGTACGTATCCGGGCGCGCATAAACAGCCAAACACCGATTCCCCTCGGCTTGTAGCGGGGAGCTGAAATCGGGGAATCCAAAGGGGCCTAGCCCCGTGGTCAAGGGCGGGGTGAATACCCCGACTGCGAATTTTATTTATAAGCGGAGTCAATAGATCATGTTCTCAGGCATCGTCGCAGCCATAGGCCGCATCAATAAAATCGAAAAACGCGAAGGGGGTGTTCGCTTGGGCGTATCCGCATCGCGAATGGGGATGGACGATGTGGCTATCGGAGATTCCATCGCCGTGAACGGAATATGCCTGACCGTGGTGGTGAAATCGGCAACCTCCTTTGAGGCCGATGTCTCGGCCGAGACACTTTCCTGCTCGATAGGACTCGATGCCGCGGGCGAAGTCAATCTTGAGAAGTCGCTACGCCTGTCGGACAGGCTTGGCGGGCACATGGTGTCGGGTCATGTCGATGGCGTGGGCGAGGTATTGAAATTCGAGCCGGTGGGCGAGAGCATGCTGTTGCGGGTGCGCGCGCCTGATGCGCTTGCCCGCTATATCGCGCAAAAAGGTTCCATCGCGATACACGGGGTGAGCCTGACGGTGAACCATGTTGAAGGGCCCGAATTCGCGATCAACCTGATTCCGCACACAGTGTCTGTCACCACGCTCAAGTATTTAAAACCCGGTTCGAAAGTCAACCTCGAAGTGGACATGATTGCACGGTATGTTGAACGCATGCTGGGGGCGTCCTGATACGTCCGGCTTGGCGCTCTGTATGGCATTTTTCCTCTGAAAAAAATTTAAGCGAGAATAGCGCCCTTTTTTCCGTTTAACTACAGGAGACGCATATGTCAGGTGGACACGGGCACGTCGATCCCTCAAACAAGGGAATTGCGATGTTGATATCGGTGCTGGCGCTGGTGCTGGCGATATCGGAGACGATGGGTAAGGGTGCGCAGACCACGGTATTGAATGTCAACATCGAAGCCGCGAATTTGTGGAACTTCTTTCAGGCCAAGACCATCCGCGGCACCGTGCTCAAAACCGCCGCCGAGGAGCTTGAGGTCGAGTTGGTAAGCGTCACCGATCCGAAGGCGAGGGAAGCTATGGAGAAGCGCATCGCGGACTGGAAAAAGAACGAAGCGCGCTACCAAACGGAACCGGAAACCGGCGAAGGACGCAAGGAATTGATGGCACGCGCCCTGGCCGCGGAAAAAAAGCGCGACACCTCGCTCGCCGCCTACCACAATTTCGAGATCGCCTCGGCTGCGGTGCAGATCGCGATCGTGCTTGCCTCGGCAGAAGTCATCACCGGAGTGGTGGGGCTGCTGTGGATATCGGTGGGGTTGGGGCTAATCGGGATCTCCTTTTGCACCATTGCCATTTTCTGGCCGACACTGGTCCACCTGTTTTAACTTATAAGCCTGGATATGCGCGAAGCGCATGCGGCGTTCGAGCACCGGGTTTTCAATCTTGTGTTCAACAACCATCATGAAAACCGCGAAAATATTCCAACATGGAAATTTATCAATTTTTCCGTAGGTGCTCGCGTGCTTCCATCGCATTCGCGTACAGATGCGGTGCGACACGGGCTTTGGCGAATGCCTCGCCAAGCTTGAGCCTCTGGAAGGTGCTCGAGGCATAGCGCGTGACGTCGATGTAATGCCGGTCCATCAGTCCTTTTACCATCGCGATGTAGTCATCGACCAGTTCAGCCTCGATCATAAAACGGTCGTAGTTGATGATGGTGTAGACCTTATGCCCTATCCGCGCCAGTTTTTCTTCGATGGCCGTGCGAATAAGCGCTATATCGGCTGTGTCGCGCACGCCAAGGCCTTCGAAATTCACAAAAAACAGATTGGCTTGCGCGTCAAAGGCAAGCCGATCCTCGAACGGTATTTCTAGCAGGCCCGGCCGCAGATTCATCGGGGCATCATTGAATATCCGTGCATCCATGAGAGCCGGCGGGCCAGGCATGACGGGCAAAAAAGTCATATGCGCCAGGATGTCGCGATCAAGATCCATTCCCGGCGCGATCTCGATTAATTCGAGTCCCTCTTTGCATAGCCGGAAGACGCAGCGTTCGGTGATGTAGAGCACCGCCGTGCCGCGTCGCAGCGCCTCTCTACCGCTGAAGGTGCGGTGCTCTACTTCATCGACAAATTTCTTGGTGCGGCCTTCGGAGAGAATTGAAAGCTCGCCGCTGCGGATTGCGACCTCCAGATTGCCGGCAGTAAAAGTACCCACGAATACCACCTTGCGCGCGCTCTGGCTGATATTGATAAAGCCCCCGGCGCCGGCCAGGCGCGGCCCGAATTTAGAGACATTGAGATTCCCCTCCCGGTCGGCCTGGGCAAGCCCGAGAAAGGCGATGTCCAGGCCGCCTCCATCGTAGAAGTCGAACTGGCTTGGCTGGTCAATGATCGCCTGTGTATTGACGGCGGCGCCGAAATTCAGACCTCCGGCCGGAATGCCGCCGATGGTTCCGGGCTCGGTTGTCATGGTCAGTAGATCGAAGATTTTTTCCTCCGCCGCGATCGAGGCAATGCCTTCGGGCATGCCTATACCCAGATTCACTATTGCGTTGGCATGTAGCTCTAGCACGGCGCGGCGGGCGATGATCTTGCGCTCGCTCATGGGCATAGTCGCTATCACCGACATCGGCACTCGTAACTCGCCTGCAAAGGCGGGGTTGTATTGTTCAATGAAAGTCTGCATGTGGTATTCGGGCTTCTCGGCGACCACCACGCAGTTGACCAATATACCGGGAATCTTGACCTGGCGAGTGTTCAGCGTGCCGCGCTCGGCGATGCGTTCGACCTGCGCGATAACAACCCCACCGCAATTGTGCGCGGCCGTCGCAATGGCAAGCGCCTCGAGTGTCAGCGCCTCTTTCTCCATGGTGATGTTGCCGTCCGGGTCGGCGGTGGTGCCGCGAATGATGCCGACATTGATCGGGAAGGCCTTGTAGAAAAGATATTCCTCCCCGTCGATTTCCATCAGGCGCACCAGCTCGTCAACGGTCTTTTCATTTAATTTTCCGCCGCCGAATCGCGGATCGACAAAGGTGCCCAGGCCAATGCGTGTCAGCGTCCCTGGTTTTCCCCCAGCGATGTCGCGAAACAGATGCGTGATCACGCCCTGCGGCAGGTTATAGGCCTGGATGCGGTTGGCGACCGCGAGCTGTTGCAATTTCGGCACCAGCCCCCAGTGGCCGCCTATCACTCGCCCAATCAATCCGTCATGGCCGAAGTGGTTAAGGCCGCGGTTCTTGCCATCGCCCTGCCCAGCGGCGTAGACCAGGGTGAGATTGCGCGGGCTGCCTAGACCTTGCGGATCGGCATTGCGGTTTTCGAGGAAAAGTTCTTCGAGCGCCAGAGCAACGTTTTCGGCAAAGCCGATACCGACGAATCCGCTGGTTGCGACAGTGTCACCGTCGCGAATGAGTCGCACCGCTTCGCGCAGGGTGACGATCTTGCCGGTGTCTGTGGTGCGTAGTGTTGCAGCGAGCGGGTGACGGGAGAGCGGCATGATATATCTCCGGTGAGTCCTCTGCCTGCATTAAAGCAGAATCATTTGCCGCCTACCCAAACTTTTGTCCTCGCCAACTGCCGCGGCAATACGCCTGTGAGCTGATTATTCCATTGAGCTGACTACTTGGAGGACTGAATATCCAGCTCTTTCAGATTATGTAGATCGGAATCTTCGTCCATCGAAAATCGGTCGCCGAAATCGTACATGTCATCGTGCTGGAAGCCATCGTAATGCTGGATTTCCCACCAGTTGTGGTCTAGGTCTTCCAGGTAGAACGAATACACCCCGTGCTGATCCACCACATCGAGCACCTGTTTAATCTTGAATTTTTCCTGATTGGTACGGGCATCGCGATGCACGCGATCGACTTCCTCGCGGCTGCCCACGTCCACGCCCCAATGATTGAGTACGTTGCAGGGGTGGACCGCAGCGCCGACTTCAACGCACACGATATGGAACTTCAGGCCGCAACGCACCGCCATCGCAGGTTTGGCGTGGCGCACGCATTCCATGCCGAGAAAATCTTCGTAAAATTTGCGCGATTCTTTCAGGCTGTAGCATTCCATGGTGCCGTGCGACATCACATAAGGCTTGACCACGGAACTCTTGTTGTTTGGTTCGAACGCTGCATCGGTGATCTGCATTTCGATATCTCCTTAGGTTGTTAATGCACTTTAGAAGGGTGGCCTAAATAACACCCTAATTGCTTCCGGCTACCTCTGCTTAGATTGCTTATGCGGTTATTAAGTTGCTGATGCAATTATAAAAATGGCTTGGCGCCGACTCGCTATCAAGCGGGCGCGCCGGCCTTGTCGGCCTCGGTCAAAAATGAATCGGCAAAAAATTCGTCTTCCGGTAATCCGCATTTTTCGATGAAGTCGTTTCGCGCCGCGTCAACCATGACCGGTACACCGCAGGCATAGACCTGGTAGCCGCTCTGATCCGGGAAATCCTGCATGACGGCGCGATGCACGAGGCCGGTACGGCCGCTCCAGGCGTCGGCGGGAATGGCGTCGGATAGAACCGGGATAAATTTGAAAGCGGGGTTCTCCTCGGCCCACTGCCGCGGTAAATCGAGCATGTACAAGTCGGCTTTGGTGCGGCATCCCCAATAAAGCGTTATTGGTCGCTTGGTTTTGCTGCGCAGCGCATACTCGATGATGGATTTAATGGGCGCAAAACCGGTGCCGCTGGCGAGCAGGATGATCGGTTTTTCGCTGTCTTCACGCAGGTAGAACGTGCCCAGCGGCCCCTCGAAGCGCAACACTTCGCGCTCCTTGAGTCCGTTAAAAACATAATCGGTAAATGCGCCGCCCGGCGTGTGGCGGATGTGCAGCTGCAGATCGGGCACCCCCTCGACACTTGGCGCGGTTGCAATCGAATAGCTGCGGCGCTTGCCATCCTTCAAAATAAAGTCGATGTACTGGCCGGGCGAATACATGAAATTCTCATTCATCGGCAGTTTGACGTCCAGGATTGCAACGTCGGCGACGGGCTTTTGCAGTTGCTTGACCCGGCAGGGAACCAATCTGGGTTTGACGCCAACAAGCGACAGTTCCTTCAATTCGATGACAAGGTCGCTTTTCGCCACTGCCGAACACAGCAGGGCGAGGCCCATCGCCCGGTGCTCCGGCGGCAGGTAGGCGTCACTCAACATATTGGTGCCGTAACCGACCTCGCCCTCGATGATTTTTCCGCGGCAGGTGCGGCAGGTTCCGGCGCGGCAGCTATAGGGCATGGCAATTCCGGCCTCGAGCCCCGCGTCGAGTATGCGCCTGCCTTCTTCAACCTGGAAGGTGTGCCCGCTGGGTTTCAGTGTGACCTGATACGCCATTTGTGTCCTCCAAAATCATTTCATTATCTACGGTGGGATCTATCTACGTCGATATTTTTCAGGCGGGTTATTGCCGAATTTCACACCCGCTCTCCCACCCGCTCTCGCATTTGCCATCGTACTCGCGATCGCTTATCGCGATCGTTAACAGGGGACCTTCAATCGGGCTTGAGACTGAGATAGTTCACCAGTTCGGCCACGGCCTTGAGCTGGGCCCGGATATGTTGATCTCTTCCTCCTCGAAGGTGGGAACGTTTGGCAACCAGTCCACGCGGCGGTTTGATGTCACCGCCAGAGCTTTTAACTTGCCTGTGCGGATGTGCGGGGCGGCGGTGTTGATCGCGATCAGGGCGCTGTCGAAAAACCCGCCGTGCATCACTGGCGCGAAATCGCGCAGCGTGTCGTAGGGCAGCCTCTGGCGCAGCACCATGTTCCAGATCATCACATTGCTGGTGGTGGCGCACAGCGTGTAACCGTCAGGGGCTGCCTTGGCACAGGCCTCCATGCCAATGATGCCGTCCGCGCCGACACGGTTGTCAACGATTACCGGTTGCCCCAGCGACTTTGCCAGATGCTCGGCCAAGCCGCGACTCACCGTGTCGCTGGTTGCGCCGGGTGCCGAGGAGATGAGAATGCGCAACGGCTTTATGGGCCAGGTCTGCGCGTTGGCCGACGGCGCAACGGCGCCGGTCAGGGCGCTCAACAACAGTGCAATAAAAGCAGTTCTGGCAGGCATGGCGCTGATTCTACGCGCGAGGACGGCGGATTGTGGCGAGCTGAAAATTGCCAAGACGGGGGAGGCAATGAAAAAGGCCAGGGTCTTCCCTGGCCTTTGTTACGAACCGTGTGTTGCGCGACTTTCGCGTGTTGCGCGATTTTACTTCCTCACTTCCTCACTTCCTTACTTCTCTTCTTTCTCCATCAGCTTGTCGACCAGACCCGCAGGTACTTCGGCGTAGTGGGCAAACTCCATGGTGAAGGTGCCGCGACCGCTGGTGGTTGAGCGCAGGAAGTTGATGTAGCCGAACATTTCAGCCAGCGGCACGGTGCCTTGTACCGTGGCTTGTGGGCCTTTCTGGCCCTGGTCGGTGACTTGGCCGCGGCGACGGTTGATGTCGCCGATGATGTCGCCCAGGTATTCCGATTCGGTCACCACTTCGATACGCATGATCGGCTCAAGCAGCTTAGGCTTACTTCCTCTGTGGGCCTCGCGAAAGCAGGCTCTTCCGGCAATTTCGAAAGCCAGCGCAGAGGAGTCGACATCGTGATACTTGCCGTCGATCAGGCGCGCCTTGAAATCGACTACTTCGTAACCGGCGATCTGGCCCTTCTTGCTCTCGGTGCGTATCGCGAATTCTACCGATGGGATGAATTCACGCGGGATGCGCCCGCCGGAGATCTCGTCCGACCACTCGATGCCAGTGCCGGCAGGCAGTGGTTCGAAGATCATTTTCACTTCAGCGTATTGTCCCGATCCGCCAGACTGCTTCTTGTGTGTGTAGACCAGTTCCACAGGTGCGCCGAAGGCTTCGCGGAAGCTCACTTTCGGCTTGCCCATATTGGCCTCAACGCCCAGCTCTGTGCGCATGC
Organism: Bordetella parapertussis; assembly: GCA_945897475.1. GTDB lineage: Bacteria > Pseudomonadota > Gammaproteobacteria > Burkholderiales > SG8-39 > 2-02-FULL-62-17. The sequence goes on along the minus strand of CAMDFL010000007.1, from coordinate 37,210 downwards.
GATCGATGGTCACCTCTAGGTGAAGTTCGCCCATGCCGCGCAGCAGCGTCTGACCGGTTTCCTGGTCGACGTTCAAGCGCAAGGACGGGTCGGCCTTGACCATCTTGTAGAGCGCGGTGGACATTTTGTCGATGTCGGCGCGCGTCTTGGGTTCCACCGACACGCTGATGACCGGGTCGGGGAAGCGCATGCGTTCCAGTAGCGCTTGATGATCCGGATCGGACAGTGTGTCGCCGGTTTCGGTGTCCTTCATCGACACGAAGGCGCAGATGTCCCCGGCGCGAACTTCGTCGACGTCTTTGGTAACGTTGGCCTGCACTTCAACGATGCGGCCGATGCGCTCTTTCTTGTCGCGCGTCACGTTGTACAGGGTGTCGCCCTTCTTGATGACGCCTGAATACACGCGTGCGAAAGTGAGCGTGCCGAACTGGTCGTTGATGACCTTGAAGGCCAGGGCACGTGCCGGCGCGTCGTCGGTAACTTCCTGAACGCCGATGATTTTGCCATCGGGGTCGACCATGGAGATGCCGCCGTTTTCCCCTGGGAAGGGCATGTAATCGATGACGGCATCCAGCAATTGCTGAACGCCCTTGTTCTTGAAGGAGGAACCGCATAGCACTGGAACGAGCTTTCCTGTGACCGAACCTTTGCGGATGCATGCTTTGAGCACCGCGAGATCGAAGGTCTCGTGTTCGACGAATTGCATGAAAGCATCGTCATCCAGCGCCAACGCGGTCTCCAGCATTTCCTTTCTGAGCGCGGGGATCTGGTCGATCCAGTCATTGTCGCGGGTGGCGGTAAAATTAAAGCGAGCTCGCAGGGTGTCCAGAGGAACGGTTTCCCATTCGGCATCTTTATCATCGGAGCTCCAGACGTAGGCCACGTTCGCGACCAGGTCGGCCATGCCGGTGAACTCGGTATCGCTGCCCAGTGGGATGTGGCACAACACGACTTCGGCGCCCAGGCGCTCCTTAATGCCCTTCAAGCAGTGGGCGAAGTTAGCGCCCATGCGATCCATTTTGTTGATGTAGCACAGGCGCGGCACGTTATATTGGTTGGCCAGTCGCCAGTTGGTTTCGGTCTGCGGCTCAACACCGGCAACACCGTCGAAAACCACTACGGCGCCGTCCAGCACACGCAAGGACCGATTTACCTCAATGGTGAAGTCGACGTGCCCAGGGGTGTCGATGACGTTGACCTGGTAGCCCTTCCACTCGGTGGATACTGCGGCGCTCTGAATCGTTATGCCGCGTTTCCTTTCCTGCTCCAGGTAGTCGGTGGTGGTGCTGCCCTTGCCGTCCTTGGTGTCGTGCACCTCGATAATCTGGTGCTTCTTGCCGGTGTAGTAGAGCACTCGCTCGGTCGTGGTTGTCTTGCCGGCGTCGATGTGGGCGATGATGCCGATGTTGCGGTACAGGTTGAGGGGCTTTTTGCGTGCCATGGTGATACCTTCTTCAAGACAATTGCTGACGATGACCCGCGGCGTACTGCGGGTAGAGTGTGGGCGGGCATTACAAACTAGAGGGGCGCAGCACTGATTGCTAGCACCGATTGCTTCTAGAGCGGCGATGCCCAAGTAAGACTGCGGGTATGACTGCGGGAATCCAAACGGTTTGGGAGGCGCGGCATTGTACTCGCTCTGACTGCCCTTTTGGTCCCGAAACACAGGAAAACACGCTGATTGGGGGCTGCCTGGGTTCGCCGCCCTAGGTCCGGGATTGGAATCAAGCGTTCGCGGCTGTCAGATTGGTGTTCTTAGTCTTTCAGATTAGTGTTCTTAGTCTTTCAAATTAGTGTTCTTAGTCTTTCAGAGCTGCGTTCTTAATCTGCGTTCTGCGAATCGCTGTCGTCAACGAACCGCACCTCGGTATTCATGGCGATGTCTTTTCGCCTGCGCTTCGCGGCGATCCGACCGGTTTCCCATTGATCGCCTTTTACGGCGCGCATAGCCTCCCTCTCCAATTGTTCGGTCCAGGCGCCCAGCGAATAGCCGAACCACGGCGTCTCGGGTTTGAGCGGTGCCCAGCCCAGTTCCTTCTCCCAGATTTCGCGGGCACGCTCCATGTATTCGCGTTTGGGCAAGGCCACCGGCGCCATGTCGTGTTTGAGCACGGCGTTGATGAGCAGCGCCGAATCCGCGTCACCGCGAACGATGTCGCGGGGGCCGTGTCCCGCCGCCCAGTTTTCATGGACCTTGAGATCCAGATGCGGCTTGAAGCGAAATGCCATGGACCACATTACCGCGTCGAGGTTCTCCGGATCGATGTCATCGGATAACGCGAACACGCCGATCTGCATCGCCTTCAATTCCTTTAGATACAAGCCCTCCTTGGTCACCCGCGAGCGCACACTCGATTCCGAGGGCGCGAGCTGGTTGATGTAGTTCATGAAGATCGCATCTTTTCGCCGCGTGATGCAGGTCACGTCCATGTAGCAGTTATGGTGGCGTAGAACGACATGGTGATATAGGGCATTGTCATAGCCCGAAGTTGATATAGGAATGGGGAATGCATCCACGCCAAATCGCGCTTTCTTCAGGTCTTTTCCTTCAATTATCACTTCCTGGCAGGGCGCCTTTTTAACGACTTTGGGGGCGATGGGATTGGCCATCGCGCGTGCCCACAAATCGGCGATCTCCTCGCGCTTGCAACCCAGGCCGGTGGCATAGACCTCGGCGCTTGCCGCCATCGCGCCCACGATGACCGGCATAGCGTACTTTCTGCCGTCCTGGCCATGAACATTGGTAAATAGAAACGCCGCCCGATCTTTTTCCGCAACGCCGCCGCGATATTGCCAACGCACCAGGGGGTGCATTTCGGTGTCCTTGTTGATGGGGATGTCGATGGTTCGAAGCAATCCCCTTTTTCTCAGATTCCCGATGTGGTCGCGCAGATCGGGATAGGATGGCTTGCCTTATTTCGGCTTTGGGTCCGGCTTTGCCTTGAAAACTATTTGTCGATTTGAAATCTTCATGCTGATTATTTTAAGTCCAAGGTAAGCAATCCAGGGATCGAACTGGCGTTGATCAAGCCATGGGGGGGCGCGATAGGCTGTCCTCACCGGTGCTCATGGCGCAAAGCGGCTATCCCGCCAAACCGATTCTCATGATTATCCCCATGCCGGTGGGCGCGGGGATTGAGGTGCTGCATGGTTGCAGTCGGCGCGGCGCCTTCGCTTGGCTCAGTTCGGTCCCAGAAAATCCCGCTTGCCGACTTCCACGCCGTTGTGCCGCAGGATGGCGTAGCAGGTGGTGAGGTGAAAATATAAATTTCCGTAGACATAATTCTGAAGATAGGCGAGGCCTTTGAATTTGGTTTCGCCAGAGCGCATCTTCAGGGTGATTTCTTTTTCCTCGGAGCCATCGATTTGTTGAGGCTTGAAGCCGTTGATGAAGGCAAGCGTTTTCTCGATTCGAGCCGCCAGGTCGGTAAAGGATTTTTCCGTGTCCTCATACACCGGCGGTTCTTCGCCAGCAAGTCGCGCCATGCCGCCCTTGGCCATGTCGGTGGCGATTTGCACCTGGCGGATGAGGTGGAACATGTCCGGATACAGACGCGCGTTCAAAATTGCGGTGGGGTCGATTTTCTTTTCTTCGCAATGTTTGGCGGCTTTGTCGAGACAAACCGCCAAGCTGGTGAGCATGCGGGCAAACAGCGGCGCGGAGGCCTGGTACATCGATACTGCCATGGGGATTTCTCCAGAACGGGTTTAAAAAAGCGCGACGTTTAAAAACGCGATGTTTGAAAAAGCGCGAAATGCGCGAGGCGTATGAAAGCATGAGATGTCGTTCAAGGCAAACTCGCGCTATCGACGCGTAATCCACACGTAATCCACACGTAATCCACACGTAATCGACGTGTTATCGACAATTTGTGTTTTCGCGACAGTGCGCAGCACAACCTCGGCGCTGCCTCGATTTCAGCCAAGTGGCGCTCTAAGCTGGGTCGCGCAGCCCCAGATTGCGCCGCAACACAACCGGCTTGCCGCCGTGCTTCTTTTTGCTCATCCAGGCGGCAAGCGCCGAGTCCAGGTAATCCGCATGGCCGGGGAACCAGTCTTTAAGTGCTATTGCAAGCGAGCGCGCCTCGGCGACATTGCCTTGGGCAACAATGGCCTGCACATCGCGCACCGATTTCATCACCGCGTTGTGTTCGTCTTTGTGACATTGCGCAGCCGGGAAATCGGTTTGATCCATCCACTCGTGTTCCTGGGCGAAATGCGATTCGGCGTGTCGCGCAAAGGCCTCGAGATGGTCTGCTACTTTGTCGTCGTCGGCCGCAAGGAGGGCGCTGACAATGACGACAAATTCGCGATGGGTGTCGTCCATGGGTGGATAACCGAGCAGGTAGGCATCGGTCCAGGGGAATTCAGTGGGGGAGGTCATGGCAGCAGGTTCTATAAAATTCGCGAAGAACTTCGCAGGGGCAAAGAATACCCAAAGGATACCCGAAGGTCATCCGAAGGTCATCCGAAGGTCATCATTGGGGGGGGGGCCGGACTCGGTGGCGATCAAGGGTGAAGGGCGTTGGTGCAGCAAGAATCGGGTGGCATGGCGCCGGAGCGCTGGCAAAATGCGTTCATGAACGACTATGAGCGTATTGCCAGGGTGATTCGATACATCGACGCGCATCGCGCCGAGCAGCCTTCCTTGACGGTGCTTGCCTCGGTGGCTGGGCTTAGCGCTTTCCATTTTCACCGTCTGTTTTCCCATTGGGCGGGGGTGACGCCAAAGGACTTTCTGCAATGCATTTCACTCGCCCATGCCCGAGTTTTGTTGCGGCAAGGCGAGTCCGTGCTGGAGGCGGCTTACGCGACCGGATTATCCGGTCCGGGACGCTTGCACGATCTTGCTGTGAGCCTGTATGCAGCGACACCGGGAGAAATCAAGTCTGGTGGCGAGGGCTGGATCATGAAAGCCGGGTTTGCCGAGACGCCGTTTGGGCGGTGTCTTATCGCTTCTTCACCGCGAGGTATTTGTCATATTTCCTTCGCCGATGATGGATTGGGCGGTGCAGAAGACTTGGATTGTCTGCGCGTTGAATGGCCGCGAGCAAGCCTTTGCCGTGACGATGTTGCAGCACGCGAGGTGGCGGCAATGATGTTCGTGCCACAGGTGTCGCCGCCAGGCGCACCACGATTACGCATCTTGGTGCGTGGAAGCACGTTTCAGGTGCGCGTTTGGCGAGCGCTGCTCCAAATCCCAATGGGTGCGCTGATCAGCTATGGCCGACTCGCCACGCAGGTGGGAGCACCTTCGGCCGCCCGCGCAGTCGGCTCGGCAGTGGCAAAAAATAATATCGCCTTTTTGATTCCCTGCCACCGCGTCATTCGGGAAACCGGCGTGGTGGGGGAATACCGCTGGGGCCACGAACGCAAGCGCGTGATGCTTGCGTGGGAGGGTGCAAAGCGGGGCGTCTAAGGCCGCGCCGGCGATGTGATCAGTGCGACGCTTTGATTTCGCGTGGCAGCATCAGCGGAGCCGGCGATGGGATCAGTGCGAAGTTTCGATTTCGCGCGGCAGCATCAGCCGCGCCGCGTGCCCGAAACGATAGACCTCGCGTCGCGGTCTTTGCATCCAGCGTGTGTCGCCGAAATCACGACTCAGTTCCGGGCAGGGCGGGTTGCGATAGCCGCCGGGTTGCAGGGTGGCGTCCTCGCTGTCCCTCCCCCACAGGCCGCCGTGCACCGGGCGGAATCGCCACAGAAAGTAACCATTGCGGCCGGCAATCGAGAGCATATCCTCGGCATCCTCAATATCCGAGACCGGCGCGAAATCGGCGTCAAAGTAAGGATGCGGCTGACCGAAGGCCATCTCGCCCTCGATGGCTTCCTGTATGGGCGCGCCAGGCCGCATATAAGGCCGCTGCTCGAAGCGGGTGAGATCCCAGGCGCCCAGTTCCCAGGCGACCTCCAGAATCGCGAATTCCAGCTCTTGCGCGTAGCGCCAGCGCCGATTGACCTGCAAGCAGGAGGATGGCACCGATTCGTATCGATATTTCCTGCCCCTGTCTGTCTGGGTTTCATGTTCGATGAAGCCGTGCCAATGCAGTGACAGCACCATCGGGGTATCGGCGCAAGGTAGCGCCGCGAGCGAAACACCCGCGAGGGGAAGGCGATTGGAAATCATCTGTGATTCAATTACATCGAGAAAGTCCATGATGAATCTCCTTCAGCTTTTTGTTGATGACGTTTTAGTACTGAGCAAAAATTACGCCACAAAAAAGCTGCTTCGTGTTGCTAGCACGCAAGCCCCCCGGCTGCTAATCCGGAATGTGGACTGTATAAAAAGCCTATCGACAAGATCTAGAACGAATTGAAGATTCTATAAAAAGCATATCGACAAGATCTATAACGAATTGAGATCTATTTTGGTGGACAGGAAATTGGAGAACGCCGCCCGGCCTGGCTCGCACTCGCCCGCAATCCCGAGGACTCCCCCGGATGAGCCCGGACTCCCCCGGACGAGCCCGGATGAGCCCGGATGAGGCCGGATGAGGCGGGGGCGTGGCATCCGTTATCATGCGCATCCTTTTTCGAAGCAGCAGGCGACCTCTTGAGCGATTTGTCCTACCGAGATTTTGAATATGAAGGCTGGGAGCGCGCTGCCGCTGCCTATGGCAAGTCGTTCGAATCGGCTACGCGCCTGTTTGTTTCGCGTCTGCTCGATGCGGCACAGATTAAACACGGCATGCGAGTGCTGGATCTTGCCTGCGGCACGGGGATCGCGACCTCGCTCGGCGCCGCGCGCGGGGCGCGCATGTCGGGCGTGGATTTTTCTCCGGCCATGCTGAAGGCGGCAAGGCAGCGCTATCCCGCCATCGAATTTCGCGAAGCCGAGGCCAAAGCACTTCCCTTTGAGGACGAAAGCTTCGATGCGGTCATCGCCAATTTCGGCGTGAATCATTTTGCTTTTCCTTTGGAGGCTTTGGCCGAAATTCGACGCGTGCTGCGGCCCGAGGGGCGTTTCGTTTTTACGGTCTGGGCGGCCGCCGAGGAGAGCTCGTTTCACTCGCTAGCGGTTGACGCGGTGTGCGCGGCCGGTGATCCCGGCCCGGCGCTGCCCTCGCCTTCCCATGGGGTGCTCGACAGCGTGCGCGTCTGCCTGCGGCTGCTTGAGGACGCGGGTTTCGACGATGCCGCTTGCAACGCGGATTTGGTGGAGGCATCGCTACGGCTGGATTCTGCGCAGCAACTGCTCGACATCCTGATCGAGGGCACGGTGCATACCTCGGCATTGCTGCGCACGCAATGGCCGGAGCGCGCCGATGCATTGCGCGAGGCCATGGAGCGCGCAACTGCACGTTTTCAGGTGCGCGGGTCGTTAAAACTGCCGGTGAGCGCGGTGTTGGCGAGCGCGACCAAATAGCGCGCGTCTCTGGCGCTTAAATAATGCATTGCGCGCGTAGTGCCGTGACGAAATAGCACGCGTCTTTGGACAAATAGCGCGCGTCTCTGAATCTTAAATAATGCCTTGCGTGCGCAGCGCCGCAATGGCTGTTAAATCCATTCCCAGAACCTGGGCGAGCACCGAATCGGTGTCCTGGCCCAGGGTGGGCGGCGGCCGGTGATATTCGACAGGCGTTGCCGACAATCGCATCGGGCTTGCGACCAGGGGCACGCTGCCGGCAAGCCGATGAGGCATCTCGAATTTCATGCCGCGATGCCGGACCTGCGGATCGTCGAACACCTGGTCAATGGTGTTGATGGGGCCGCAAGGCACCCCCGCTGCCTCCAGGCTTGTAATCCAGTCGTCGCGTTCGCGTTTTTTGATGGTTTGCGCGAGCAGCGGCACCAGTGTTTCGCGGTTGCGCACACGCGCGTCATTGCGCGCGAAGCGAGCGTCATCTATCAACTGCGCGCATCCGGCCACCTCGCAGAATTTGCGGAACTGCGAGTCGTTGCCCGCGGCGAGAATCATGTGCCCATCGGCGCAGGCAAATACCTCGTAGGGGACGATGTTGGAATGGGCGTTGCCCCAACGCTTGGGTGCTTCGTTGGTGGTGAAATAATTGAGGTGCATATTGCCCAGCATGGCCACGCCCACATCCAACAAGGCCATGTCGATGTATTGGCCAAAGCCTGATTTCTCGCGGCTGGCGAGCGCCGCGAGAATGGCGATGGTCGAATACATGCCGGTCATGATGTCGGTGACGGCAACGCCCACCTTCTGCGGCCCGCCGCCTGGCAGCTCATCGCGTTCACCGGTGATGCTCATCAATCCGCCCATCCCCTGGATCAGGAAGTCGTAACCGGCACGCTTCGCGTAGGGGCCTGTTTGGCCGAATCCGGTAATGGAACAATAGACGAGAGCCGGATTGATCAGCTTCAACTTTTCATAATCGAGATCGAAACGCGCGAGATCCCCAACCTTGAAATTCTCCAGCAGCACGTCCGACTTCGCAACCAATGCGCGAATGATCGCCTGGCCCTCGGGTCTGGAGATGTCCAGGGTGAGCGATTGCTTGTTGCGATTGCAGGATAGGTAATAGGCCGCCTCGCTGGTGTCGCGGCCGTCGGCATCCTTCAAATACGGCGGCGCCCAGGAGCGTGTGTCGTCGCCCGTCCCAGGTCGTTCGATCTTGATGACCTCGGCGCCCAGGTCGGCCAGAGTCTGCGAGCACGTTGGTCCGGCAAGTACGCGGGAAAGGTCGAGAACACGAATGTGGGAAAGGGCGCCAGGCACGGTCATTTCGTCTTTTTGATCCAGGGTTTGCGAACGATATCAGCAAGTATGCTGATAATGTACCAAGAAATAATTTAATCCTTTTTAAAAGCAAACCTTCTACCGAAATAAATTATTTTCTGTTTTAAATCATAAAATCAGGATAATTTTTATCTCGGACCCGGCAAGAAACTGCCCCTGCAATCGACATTGCGTCGAACTTGATTTGCATCGCGGTTCGACTAGACTCGGCTCCATGCGTGCCGCCTGCATCACATGGATCGCGTCTTTTTCCTTGTTCTTCACCTGCGCGGGTGTAGCGGCTCCATTTTTACCCGCCAATGATGCCCAGGTCCTTGAGCACCTTGCCTTCAAGCGTGGGGACAGCGCCAGTGCTGAATTGCGTCAATTGAGGGTCGCGCTCGCGGCCGAGCCCGCCAACGTAGAGGCCGCCACCCGCCTGGCGAAGGCCCTGTACAGCATGCAAGAGGCGGAGGGCGACCCGCGATTTATCGGCTACGCCCAGGCGGTGCTTCGTCCCTGGTGGGCTATGCCGCGGCCGCCGATCGAGGTGCTCGAGATGCGCATCGCGTTGCGCCAGTACAACCACGATTTCGAGGGCGCGCTCGAGGATGTGTCGCAGATGATCGCGCGTGAACCGAAGGATGGAAGAGGCTGGTCCTGGCGGCTGGTGATCAATACCGTGCTCGCCAACTACGATCAAGCGCGCGCCGACTGCGATCCTATAGGCGAGTTTTCGGGCGACTTGGCGGGGGCCGCATGCTTGGCTCAAATCGAGAGTCTCACCGGCAACTCGAGGCTCGGCTATCAGCGGCTCAGTCGGGCATTGGGGCGGCGCGCCACCACCTCGCCGATGCACAAGCTGGTGGTCTGGACCATGCTAGGCGAAATGGCGCAGCGCATGGACGAGACCCGGCTCGCCGACAGGCATTTCCGCCAGGCGATTGCGTTGGGCATAGTCGATGTCGACCTGCGAATGCGCTACGCCGATTTCCTGCTCGATGGTGGACGGCATGCCGAAGTGGTCGCGCTGCTCCGCCATGCATCAGGCTCGGACACTCTGCTTTTGCGGCTTGCGATTGCCGAGACCGCCATGCGCTCGAGCGCGGGCGCAAAACATGTCGAGGTGCTGCGCTCGCGTTTCGAGGCCGCCCGCAAGCGCGGCGACATCACTCACCTGCGCGCGGAGGCGCGCTTTGCGTTGACGCTGGGCAATGACCCATTTCGCGCGCTTGCTTTGGCCCAGGAGAACTGGACGCAGCAGCGCGAGCCCGACGATGCGCGCGTGCTGCTCGAGTCGGCGCTGGCGGCCCGGCAGCCACAAGCGGCCCGCCCGGCACTTGACTGGGTGAAGCGCACCGGCCACGAGGATCCGATCATCAGGCGCCTTGCAAGGCAGATTGAAGGGCAAAAATAGCGTTTAAAAACAAATTGATATGATGTTTTTTGGGTCACGCTCCGGCCAATTTTGACGGGACGTCGTAGAGCTGGCAATCGTTTGGCACAGAGGCGCGTTTGACGGGAAGTTCCTGTCCGCCTATATTGGGTCACCTCAATTGGACAGAACAGGGAGAACACGATGAAAACCTTGAACACGATCCTGGCAGCGATTTTACTTGTCGCCACTATGGGAATAGCGCAAGCCAGCGACCACAACAGCAAGTCGTACAAGCTCTCAGACTCTGGATCGCAGGCCAAGAAATAAGGATTCCCGATCGGCCGCGAAGCCGATCGTTGTTGCAAGCCGAAGGAAAGCCGACATCGTTTGATGCCGGCTTTTTTTCTTGGGCGTTCATCAGCCGCGAAGGCCGTGCAATGAGCCAATTCCGCAAATGATTCAAGCCCGATACTGGCTCTCGATGCTCGCGCTCTGCGCCCTGTCCGGCTGCGCGCTGGTTGCTCCCCAGCACGACGCCCCCGGGCAAAGCGAGCTTGTCTGCCGTCCTGGCGCGGACGCCCATCAGGATGCGCAGAAGATTCCGCTGTTGCTGCGCCAGATCGAGGACGCCGAGCGCGCCGGCGTCAGCGAGACGGGGTTGTTGCGATTGCTTGACCCCTTGGGAAACGCCTACGAGAACACCGACCGCTTCGGTGATGCCGAGAGAGTCGTTTCGCGCGCGCTGGATATCCGCCGTCGCATCGCATCGCCGTCGGCTGCGACAGTGGCAGCGACTACCGCGACCATGGTGCAGTTGGGCATCATGCAGCGCTCCACCGGCAAGTTGCAGGAGGCGATCGCCACGTTGTCCGCCTGCCTGCAGTTGGCCGAATCCGCGCTTGGGCGTGATTCGCTGGAGGCCGCGGCGTGCATGACCTTTCTTGGGCTGCTCTACACCGACACCGGTGCTTACGCCGAGGCCGAGCCGCTGCTCACGCTCGCTGTCGATATTCGCGAGAAACGCCTTGGCGCCTATCACGCCGATACCGCGCACAGCATCAACATCCTGGGAACGCTATACCGCTGGCTGGGCGACTACCCGCGCGCCAAGACCTACTACGAGCGCACCCGGGAGATCCGCGAAAAAGTTCTCGGCCCTTGCGATCCCTACTACGCGACCGCCGTCTTCTGGCTGGCCCAGCTCCACTACGAGACCGACCAGCTGGACCAGGCGCTGGTGCTGCACAGGCAGGCCTTGCGCATCCGCGAGCAGGTGCTCTCCCCCGACGATCACGCCATCGCGCATAGCCTCATGGGCATGGGAATGACGCTGGTCGCCATGGGCGATCATGCCGGTGCCGAGCCGGTGGCAACCCGCGGGCTCGCGCTGTTCGAGCGCATCTTCGGCCCGTATCACCCGCGCACACTGCTCAACCTGTGGTCGGTGTCGCGGCTTCACCTGCATTCCGGCCGGTACACAGAAGCGCAACTGCTGCTGGCGGAGGGGCTCAAGCGCAGCACCATCACCTCGGTGCCGGAAATGCAGTGGCGTTTCCAGACGGCCTACCAGGAGCTGTTGCAGCGCCAGGGAAGCACCTCGGCGGCGATCTACTTTGGCAAGGCGGCGGTGAATACGCTTCAGTCGCTGCGCGCGGGAATCTCGGTGCTCGGGCGCGACCTGCAGAAAATGTTCATCGCGGGAGAGCGCTCGGCGGCCTACCGTACTCTGGCCGATTTATTGATTGAGCAGGGCCGGCTGCCCGAGGCGCAGCGGGTTCTCGCCATGTTGAAGGAAGACGAGTTGTTCGAGTTTATGCGCAGCGCCGACGCGGAGGACGTCCGCCGCACGCAGACGCCCTACACCGGCGAGGAACAAAAATGGCAACAACGCTTCGGCGAAATCCAGTCGCGGCTCGCCGGCATCGGCGCGGAGTCCGAGGCGTTGGAAAGAAAGGCGCGCGGCGGCTTGTCGGCGACCGAGCGTTCGCGTCGCGCGGAGCTTGATCGCGACCGGGAAGTCGGGCAGCAGGCTTTCGAGCGCTTTCTGGGCGAGCTTGCGCGCGAACTTGACGCAAGCGCCAGCGCTGAGCGTAACCGGGAAATCGGGCAGAGAAACATCGGCGACTTGCAGGCGTTGCAGGAGACCTTGTCATTTCTGGGCAACGGCGCGGTGACCTTGCATTACCTGGTCCTTGCGGAGCGTACCCACATCATTCTTACCACGCCGCAGGTGCAACTGGTTCGGGAAGCCAAGGTCAAATCGGCTGATCTCAACCGCATGATCCAGTCTTTCCGGCAACGCTTGCAGAATCCGGAGCGCAATCCGCTGCCCGAGGCGCAGGCGCTTTATCGCCTTCTGGTGGGGCCGGTCGCCGAGGATCTTAAGCAGGCCCAAGCACACACGCTGATGGTGTCGCTCGACTCGGCGCTGCGCTATCTGCCTATGGCGGCGCTCCACGATGGCAGCCGCTACCTCGCCGAGACCTATGCCCTCTCGCTATATACCGAGGCCGCCAAGGACCGTCTGCGTGACAGTCCCATCGCAAGCTGGCAGTTCGCTGGGCTGGGACTTACCAAGGAGCTGAAAGGTTTCAGTCCGCTCCCCGCGGTGAGGGAGGAACTCGAAGGTATCGTCAATGGTGGAATACTCAAGGGAGAGAATCATTTTGACGAAGATTTCTCCGCGTCGCGCTTTCGCAGCGTGCTCGATACGCGGCCGGCGGTGCTCCACATCGCAAGCCATTTCGTTTTCGCGCCCGGCACCGAGGTCGACTCGTTCCTCGTCCTGGGGGATGGTGGGCGGCTCTCGCTCGCGGACCTGAAACGCTATCGGTTCCGCGACGTTGACCTCATCACCCTGTCGGCGTGTGAAACCGCCTTGGGCGGTGGAAGGAACGAGAACGGCAGGGAGATCGAGGGCTTTGGCGCCATGGCGCAGAGGCAGGGTGCAAAAAGCGTGCTCGCCACGCTATGGCCGGTGGCTGACCTGAGCACCGGGATGTTCATGCAGGCGCTGTATCGCATGCGCGAGACGCGCATGGGAATCACCAAGGCCGATGCCTTAAAAGAGGTGCAGCGCCAGTTCATCCGCGGGGAGCAGGTGCCCAAAGGCGCGAAGGACGGAGGTCTGCCCGATGCCGCAGGAAGATCCACGAACTGGGCATCGGGCTACCGGCATCCGTTCTACTGGGCGCCGTTCATACTCATGGGGAACTGGCTATAGTGGGCCGGAGAATTCTTGAATCCCCCGGAGCAGGACGAGGCCGCGAGCATCCTATATTTAATCGTGCACCTTATAGTGCGAATGGCATGAACTCAATCTCTGCAAATGACTTGAAGACCCGGGGTATCGGCGCCATAGAACAAGCGCTCGCCGACCGGCAAGAGGCCTCGGTAACGGTGCGCGGACAGGCGAAATATGTCGTCATGAGTCACGAAATCAGAATGCATCAAGCTGGCGACGGGTTTCGAATTGCCGCTCGTGCCCGCTCAAGGGATCGATAAAATCAATGTACTTAGCGAGCAACTGCAGCGGCTTGCTGTAGTTGTCGCGCTCGATCGCTTCCGGGCTCAGGTGTTGCGGGTATATCTGGTCGTTGAGGATGGGAATGCCGAGTCCCGCCATTTGCACGCGCAATTGATGCTTCTTTCCCGTGGCAGGCTTGAGCGAGTAGCGGGCGAGGTCGCCGCGCTGTTCGAGCAATTCGATGACAGTCTCGGCGTTCGGTTCGCCATCGGATTCACGCATGCGCATGAAGTGGTCGGCTTCTATGAGGCGGCTTCGCAGCGTCATCGGGAATGTGAGATCAGCGCGGAACGCGGCGATGGCCTGATAGCGTTTGATCACGGCCTGTTGCGCAAACAGCTTCTGATACAGCCCGCGTGTCGAAGGCTGGATCGTGAACAAAACCACGCCTGCCGTTTCGCGGTCGATGCGATGCATCGGTGCCAGCGTATCGATGCCGAGTTTGCGCTTCAGTCGCACCAGCAAGGTTTCCTGGAGATAGCGGCCCGCCGGGGTGACAGGCAGGAAGTGGGGCTTGTCGACCGCCACCAGATGCTCATCTTGAAACAGCACGGTTTCCTCAAACGGAATTCGCCGCTCGACTGCGATGCTGCGGTAGTAGTACAGCTTCAAATGCGCCTGATAATGCCGCTCGGGAGAAATCAGCGCGCCGTGACCATCGACGACATCGCCACGCTGCATGCGCGCCGCAATTTCATCGCCCGCAATCGAGGGGAATCGATGCGCCAGAAAGTCGATCACCTTGAGCCATGGGCCGGCGGGAAGTGTAATGCAGCTTGGGCCGACACCGTCCCGCGTCGGCAGGCTAGCTTGCGGCATCAAGTTGCCTGGCCCGTCGCAAACGCCACTCGTCATCCGCGCTGCCGGAATAGACTTCTTCGAGGGTGGTCGCGGTTTCCTGCAACTTCGTGTCCAGCGCGATACGGTTGTCGAACACAAAGCACTCGCCTTCCCAGTCCTTCTCGGCGTCGGGCATCTGCAGAAAATAGTTGAGGATTCCGCCCTCGAGCTGGAACACGGGAACGTCCATGTCCTTCATCCATGCGGTGGTCTTTTCGCAGCGGATGCCGCCGGTGCAGTACATCGCCACGCGCTTTCCCTCGGCCTTCCATTCAGGCAGGCGCGCCTCGATGTACTTCGGGAAATCGCGGAAGTTTGTGACCTCGGGATCGATCGCATTCCTGAACCGGCCGAGGCGGTATTCGAAGCTGTTGCGGTTATCGATTAGCACCACGTCGTCTTGCGCGATGAGCTTGCGCCATTGCGCGGGGCTCACGTTGGTGCCGGTCTGCCGGCCATCGACACCGGCAATGCCGAGCGGAACGATTTCCGGTTTGCGGAACACCTTCATCTTGCCGAATGGTGCGCTCTTGCAGACGGTGCGCTTGAAGACGATGCCCGCGAACGCCGAATTGAAATACGGGTCTTCGACCAGCGCGCGCTCGAATGCATCGAGCTGCGCGGGGGTGCCGGCCAGCATGCCGTTGATGCCTTCGCCCGCCACCTGGATGCTGCCCAGCAGGTCGCTGGTCAGCAATCGCAGATGCGTAACCGCGCCGTCGGGATCGTCGAGCGTTGAGAACTTGTAGAAAGCGATATGCGCGATCGCGGACGGTGTGTTTGCGGGGGGTGAAAGCGGCTGGTTCATTGCCACTATTTTCTCACTAACGAGCCAGTGCCAACGGCAACTGATTGTCGACCAAAAGGGTCATGCAGTAATGAGAATGGCATGGCCTGATCCGTACAGAACGCGGTCTCGGTATGCTTTTCTTTCGCGCGCATGGCGCTCGAAGCCGCATTCGCTCACCAGAAGGCCATCGCCTTTCAGGTGCGACAGTCCCAGGCGCGCCATGCCGGCTTCGTCCGGCTGCATGCGGGTCTTGCCGATGCTATTGGAGTTTGATGTTGGCTGCCTTGGCAACCCTTCCCCAGCGTTCTATCTCGGCGGCGATCAATTTGCCGAACTCCTCGGGTGAACCACCTGCGGTATCGGCACCGAATTTTCCGAAGGCCTGTCTGATCTCGGGCAGATCCAGCACTCTGGCCAGTGCGCTGTTGATTCGCATCACCAGATCGCGGGGCGTTCCGCTCTTTACGGAAATACCCTGCCAGTCGCGCATCACGAAATCAGGAAATCCCGACTCCACCATCGTCGGCACATCCTTGAGCGCAGCCAGGCGTTGCGGGCCGGTGACGGCCAGGGCGCGAAGCTTGCCTCCTGCAATCTGCGGGATGAGCGGTGGCGTCGCGCCGAACATGAACTGATGCCGTCCCGCGACGAGGTCGCTGATGGCCTGGGGAAACTGGGCATAAGGTACGTGCAAAGCCTCCGTTTTCGTTTCCAGTTTGAACAATTCGCCCGCCAGTTGCGCAGGGGTGCCTGGCCCTCCCGACGGAAAACTGAATTTGCCTGGTTGAGCGCGCATCAATTCCACGAGATCACGAGGCGTGTTTGCCTTGACCTCGGGATGCACGGCCAGCACATTGTACGACCATGCAAATTGCCCGACCGGCGTGAAATCCGTGACTAGGCTGTATTTGATGTCAGCCATGATGGTTTGCACCACGGTCATCGGCATGTAGACGGTCATCAGCGTGTAACCATCCGGCGCCTGTCTGAGCACCTCCTGCGCTCCCACGGTGCCACCTGCGCCGACACGGTTCTCCACCACCATGGGCTGGCCCAGTTGAGCACCCAGCTTGTCCGCCACCAGACGGGACAAAAGATCGATGGGCGTGCTGACTGCAGTGCCCACCACCAGCCTCAACGGTTTAACCGGGTAAGCCTGTCCCAATGCAAAGTTGCCAGTGCATGCCAAGGCAACCGCAATCGCGAATGATATTTTTTTCATATTGGCTTTCGATTTGATATGTCGGCAATCGCCATGGAATTAAATTCGCGGCAGCGTGTCAATCAGGCCGCTGGAAAAACCGTCGATGCTTGCAACTAAAGCGGCGCCTACGCGCCACTTTGACTGCGTTCCCTCATGCGGATCATTGTACATCCCGCCAACGGTGCTCGTCGTGCCCGGCTTGCCGGATACTTGCGAAGAAATTGGCAGCTCGGTTTCAGGTGTCTGTGGCCAGTTTTACGCACCAAGCACGGGCCCCGATCACCGCCAATCGCCCGCCACAGAATATAAGGTTGTGCGTCAATCTTAAAGCCCGGAACATAAATTATGCGAGAACGTCATGCACCCGCCTGCGTCTAGCCCTGTCTTAATTTACCCATCAGTTCCGATGTCACGTTTTTAATTAACAACATTTAATTGTTTATATGTAGATATGGCAACCATTTTTTATTATTATAAATCCCTATAATAGGATTTAATGGAAGGCCACTAAAATACACCTTGAGATCCGCACATTGTCCCCGTTGGATCCTCCAAGGTTTTCATGCTCAAGCCTCTCTACCTCCAGGTCTTCCTTTCCTCCTGCAATCACGCCGCGGTCAACGGCACGCGCCTGACGGTTTTATTGTATGCAGCCTACCTGCAGGCATCCCCCGCGTTAATCGGCTTACTCGCGGCCTCCAACGGTTTGATCAGCGCCTTCATGGCGGTGAGGATGGGCAAGTGGATCGATCGGGTCGGTCCGAGGAAGCCCTTCATGCTGGCCTCGCTGATGTTGGCTATTTGTGGGGTGCTGGTGTGGGCGATCGAGGGTCTGGTGGTGATGTTTTTCGTCTGCCCTCTGATTGGGATTTTTAACAGCATGTTCCAGATCGGGTCGCATCAGGCGATCGGGCGCTTTGGCAAGCCTACGGATAGGACCGCTAATTTCACGGTGCATGCGTTGGGAATTTCGGTGGCGACTTTCATCGGGCCGATGATTTCCGGTCTGTCTATTGACCATCTGGGGCATTTGAATTCGTTTTTGTTGCTCGGGATTCTCTCCGCGTTGCCGCTGTTGGTGCTGGGGTCGAACCTGCTGATTTATCCACCGCAGGCGGCGCACATTCGTGACGCCTTGGCGGAGGCAAAGGGCAGTTGGGCTATGCTCAAGAACGTCGATCTTCGCCGCGCTTATGTGGTGGCGGCATTGAACAACTGCCTGTGGAGCCTGGTGAGTTTCATGATTCCGCTGTACGGCACGCAGATCGGCCTATCGGCGACGCGCATCGGCACCTTGATGGCGATTCTTGCGACCGGAACGTTTGCGATACGCGTGGTGATGCCCTGGTTGATACGCAACGTCAACCGCTGGAGGCTGGTGATGGGGGCGCAATCAATGATCGCGATTGGTTTCATCGGCATGCCATTTACCGCGATTTACCTCTGGATGGGTGTGTTGGCGTGTTTGATCGGCGCGGGGCTGGGCCTGTCGGGGCCGGTCGCCACCACGCTGATGTATGACGCGTCGCCGCCGGAACGTGTCGCCGAGGTGGTGGGGATGCGCATGACGTTGGCCAACATTGGACAGACGGTGATGCCGCTGCTCTCGGGCGCGGTGGGTGCGGCGTTCGGGGTGGGGCCGGTGTTCTGGGTAGTCGCTTCAATTGTGCTTGCCGAGATGTATTCAAAGCGGGATTTACTCGGCGAAAAGGATGAGCACAGGAGCTGAGCGCAAAACCCTTTGAGCGAAAAACCAGAGGGCCGATATACTGGCCACGCCCTTGGTGAAGTGGGGCATTTCAATAGCAACAGATCGATTCAGTCCACGGCGATCTAGTGCATTAGCAAAGCGAAGGAGAGAGCGATGAACGAGAAAGTCATGGACATTCCGACTTCTGCAACGGTAGCGGAGCCTGCGATGGCGAAAGCGCCTGCGGTGGCAGCGCCTGCGGTGGCCATAGCGCCTGCGGCGCAGGCCGGCCCCTCGGAGGGATTTCGCGAGACCTTGCGCAGTTACCCCACGATTTACCATTTGCGCGAATGCGCGCGTAGACGCTTACCCGGATTTGCCTTCGACGCGGGCGATGGTGGCGTGGGCGCGGACAAAGGCATTCAGCGCAACTGGAATGCGCTGGATGCCGTGGAACTCATGCCCAAGTATGGCGTCACTAGGGGCTTGCCGCCTACCGGCGTGGATCTGTTCGGGTATCGCTACGCTGCGCCTGTCGGGATCGCACCGATGGGTTCGCCCGGCATCGTTTGGCCGCATGCCGATGAATATCTCGCGCAGGCGGCGCAGAAGGCGAATGTTCCCTATAACCTTTCCACTGTTTCGGGCATGTCGATCGAAGATGCCGCAAAGCACGCGCCCGATGTGTTCTGGCTGCAGTTGTATCGCTTCCCGAAGAATGACTTTGCCATCGGTTTCGATTTGGCGCGGCGTGCCGCGGCGGTCGGCGCCAAAGCTTTAGTGATTACCCTCGATGTGCCGGTGCGCACCACGCGAACGCGCGAGGTGCTCTCCGGCATTTCCTCGCCTTTCCGTTTTACGCCCAAGATGATCATGCAGGCGCTGGGCAGTCCCTCGTACTGTGCTGCCTTCCTGCGGCACGGCATTCCGCGCTTCGGCAATTTCTTCAAGTACGCCGGCAATATGAGTCTCAATGACATGTCCAAATTCATACAGGGTGAATCCGGCGGCGCGTTTACCTGGGAAGACGTGGCGCGTTATCGCGATGTCTGGAAGGGGCCGCTCATCGTCAAGGGCATCATGCATCCCGAAGATGCGGAAAAAGCGGTGTCGCTCGGTTGCGAGGGCATACAGGTATCTAACCACGGCGGACGCCAGGTCGAGGGATTGCCCGCCACCATCGATGTGCTCCCCGGCGTGGCGGCTGCGGTGAACGGCCGCGCAAAAATAATATTCGACAGCGGCGTGCGCAGCGGTCTGGATGTGGTGCGGGCCATGGCGCTGGGCGCCGACATGGTGCTCGCGGGCAAGGCTTTCCTGTGGAGCCTGGGTGCGATGGGTGGGGCCGGCCCAGGCCATGCTCTTGAACTCTTCATCGACGAAATGCGTGCAACCCTGGGGCAGATCGGCGTTCGCACATTCGAGGAAGCGCGCCGCGTACCGATCCGGCACAACACAGAGTTTAAATTGGGGTCGGAGTGTTCGCATTAATTAATCTGACTCTGACCCCAGTTAGTTCAGGGACGACCGAATGATGCAAGCGCGCGGAGCGTTTTGTTATTTTTCGCGCATGCTTGTTGCATTCTTGCTTGCGGGAGTCTCTGCAGCGGCGCTCGCTTTTCCCACCAAGCCCGCGGCTATCATCGTGCCGCAGGCGCCTGGCGGAGCCAATGACGTATTGGCTCGCATGGTGGCGGGCAAGCTCCAGGAGTATTGGGGCCTGCCGGTGCTGGTGGATTTCAAGCCGGGCGGTGGCGTCATCGTTGGGACGCAGTACGTTGCCCGTAGCGCCCCTGACGGCCATGTCATCGGTCTGGTGACCAGCGCCCACGCCATCAATCCGACCATCAATCCGAAGTTGCCCTACGACAGCCTTCGCGATTTTGTGCCGGTGGCTCGCCTGGGTTTCAACGTCATAGGACTGGCGGTGCTGCCCTCACTTGGCATCAACGACGTAAAAGGCTTGATAGAACTTGCGCGCAGCAAACCCGATTTTCTGTCGCACGGATCCAATGGCATCGGCACTGGCGCGCATCTGGCCGGAGAACTGTTCAAATACATGGCCGGCGCGAAGATGGTGCACGTTCCCTACAAGGGGGGCGCGCCGCTGTACCAGGACATGCTGGGCGGGCGCGTGCCGGTGGCGTTTGTCATTCTCAATTCGGCGATGCCGCTGGTTAAATCGGGCAAACTCAAAGTATTGGCGGTCACCAATCCGGGGAAAAGCGCGATCTTTCCCGAATACCCGCCGTTGTCCGCCGCCCTGCCGGGGTACGACCTGACTACCTGGAGCGGATTCATCGTCGCCGCAGGCACGCCGCGCGAGGTGGTTCAAAAGATTTCGGCGGACGTGATTCGCTTGGCTAACGCCCCTGACCTGCGGCCGAAGTTCGATGAGTACGGTTATGAGGTCGCGCCGCTTGGCGCTGCCGATTTCGATGCGTTCATACGCGCCGAGATGGAGAGCAAGGGCAGGCTGGTGAGGGATTCTGGGGCGAAGTTCGAGTAGTATGATTGCGGCAATACATTGACTGCTCGATCGAGATCGAGCGCGTTACACTCGCAGCAATCGAATGCTGCCCATGGCGTCTACCCAATAGGGGTTGCGAAGCCCTGGAGAAAACGTGACAAAGGTCAAAATGTCAATGTAGTGCTACTACAATCGGTATGAAATCAGCAAGGGTTTAGACATAGTGAGGATCAAGATGGTGAATAAGGGAATAGGCGCGCACATTCCGCGCCGCGAGGATTTCAGACTTTTGACCGGCAAAGGGCAGTACGCCGACGATATGCGTGCGGATGGGCAGGTTTATGCTTATGCGTTGCGCGCCTATCACGCGCATGCGAGGCTGAAAAGCATCGATATAACAGAGGCGAAAAAAGCACCTGGGGTAGTGTTGGTGTTGACCGGTGCCGATTACGCAGCCGATGGATTGAAGGGCATCCCGCACGGCGCCATGACGGTGAAGCCCGAGGATCATACGGTTCCGTGTTTCACTCAGGCCGATGGCAAGCCGGCGTTTTCTGCGCCCAACCTTCCAATTGTCAGCGACAAGATTCACCACATCGGCGAGGTCGTGGCTTTCGTGGTCGCGGAGACCTTGCAAAAGGCGCGCGATGCCGCTGAATTGATAGCAGTCGATTACGAGGTGCTGCCTGCGGTGACGCGCGGCATGGAGGCGATCAAACCCGGCGCGCCCACGGTCTGGGACGAGCAGCCCAATAACATCGCGTTTGATGGATTACATGGCGATCACGCCGGCGCGGACGAGGCGTTTAAAAAGGCAGCTTATGTGGTCGAGGAGGAATTCCCCTTCAATCGCGTGGCGAATGCGCAAATGGAGCCGCGCGGCTGTCTCGCCGAATTCACCCCGGAGGGCCGTTTTATTCTGCATGCCGGCTCGCAAGGTGTGCATCGCTTGAAGGGCAATGCGGCGCTGGTGTTCTCCTGCGACCCCTCGAAAATCAGAGTTTTTACAAGAGACACTGGCGGCGGATTTGGGCCACGCTCGCATTTGTATCCTGAATATGTGCTGGCTATGTGGGCCTCGCGCAAACTCACCCGCCCCGTCAAATGGACCAGCGACCGTTCCGAGGCGTTTTTGTCCGACTACCAGGCGCGCGACGTCACCATTCGCGCATCGCTTGCCTTGGACGTAAATGGAAAATTTCTCGCGTTAAAACAAACTATTTATTCGAATTGCGGCGGCAATTGCGTGTCCTACGTTCCAGCGGCGAATGGTTCACGCATCGCCACCACGGTGTACAAGACGCCGTTCCTTGGCATGCATGCGATCGGCATTCTCACCAATACCCTGCCTTCGGTGAATTACCGCGGCGCGGGGCGCCCGCAGGCGATGCTGGCGATGGAGCGACTGGTGGATCTGGCCGCCGAGAAAACCGGCATCGATCGCATCGAGTTGCGCAGGCGAAATCTTATTGCGGAAACGGATTTCCCCTTCAAGATGGCGGGCGGGCTTACCTATGATTGCGGCCAGTTCGAGAAAAACATGGACCGCTGCATGGAGTTGATCGACTGGAAGGGCTATGGCGCGCGCCGCGACCAAGCCCGTGGTCGAGGAAAGCTCTCCGGCATCGGTCTTGCCAATTACATCGAGACGCCGGTGGGCGCACCCATTGAGCGATCAAACATCACGGTACGCACCGATGCCGACAAGATCGACGTGATCATTGGCACGCAATCCGGCGGCCAGGGGCATGAGACGAGTTTTGCCCAAGTGATCGAATCCTGGCTTGGCGTTCCGATGAACGATGTGAACATCATCACCGGCGACTCGGATATCGTGCTCGAAGGCGGTGGGACGCATTCGGACCGATCGCTTCGCCTTGGCGGTTTCGTGATGGTCAAGGCCTCCGAGCAGATTATCGACAAGGGCAAAAAAATTGCAGCGCATCTGCTGGAAGCGGCGACCTCCGATATTCAATTTGGCGAAGGGAAATTTACCGTTGACGGCACCGATCGTTCGGTGAGCTTATTCGAGGCAGCGCGCGCCGCAATCACCGATAAGGTGCCCGAAGATCTTCGCGGTGCGCTTTCGGGCGATTCCAAATTCGTCGGCCGTATTCCGGCCTACCCAAACGGTTGCGCTGCGGCGGAAATTGAAATCGATCCTGATACTGGTATCGTCGAGATCGTCCGCTATGTCTGCATCGATGATGTGGGGCGGGTGGTGAATCCGATGATCGTCGATGGCCAGACGCACGGCGGCATCGTGCAGGGTGTGGGACAGGTGCTGATCGAACACCTCATACACGATGACGATGGGCAGATCCTCACCGGCTCCTTCATGGACTACGGCATGCCTCGCGCGGATATGTTCCCGGAGTTCAAGCTTGAAAATAACGAGGTCATCACCAAGGGAAATCCGCTGGGCGTCAAAGGTGGGGGTGAGGCCGGAACCACCGGGGCCTTGGCGGTGATGATGAACGCGATTCTGGATGCCTTGAAGCCGCTGGGGATTGCGCGCTTTGATATGCCGGCGACGCCGTTACGAGTGTGGCAGGCAATACAAGCCGCCAGAAAATAGACAAATCTTTAAGAGTGGTTGGTTGGAAGTGTTTATTCATGGATATTAGAATCAATATTAAATACCAAATACGGTATTGTAAATGCCTTGCCGACAAGGCAAGACCTGCAGTGTAATTTTCAGGCGCGCATCCATGACCGATTCATCTCAAAAAATCAATCAGGCACAGATGTATTCTGTGATCATAGGCGCGAGCCTCATGCTCACCATGAGCATGGGAATGCGCCAGAGTTTCGGCCTGTTCGTAGCGCCTGTTACCCAGGATATCGGCGTATCGGTGGCTGATTTCACTCTGGCCCTTGCACTCCAAAATATCATTTGGGGTGTGACGCAACCGCTGACAGGCGCGTTTGCCGACAAGTTCGGCGTGCGTCGCATCACCCTCTTCGGATCGATATTGTTTGCCGCCGGTCTGGCGGTGACCATGGTGGCAAAGAGTTCCTTGATGTTGATACTCGGCATGGGCGTGTTGATCGGTCTGGCAATGTCCTGCGTATCGCTCAGCCTCGCCTTGGCCGCCAGCGCCAAAGTGGTGTCGCCGGCCAAGCGCAGCGTCACCCTGGGTTTGGTGTCCTCGCTGGGCTCGATTGGCAGTTTTATCGCCGCGCCGATGGCGCAGGGCTTGATTGGGAGTCAGGGTTGGCAGATTGCCTTGGTGGGTTTTATAGGCCTGTGCGTGGTGATGATTCCTGGCGCCTATTTTGCTGGAGCGGGCGATGGCAGAGTGCATAGGCCCTTGCCCGGCGCGATGGACCGCGATGCCGGTCTGTCACTGAAATCCGCGCTGATCGAAGCCGCCAATCACAAGGGCTTTGTCACCATGGCGATCGCTTTCTTTGTCTGCGGTCTGCAACTGGTGTTCATCACAACGCATTTACCCGCCTACCTCGCAATGTGCGGGCAATCCCCCGAGCTCTCCGCGACCGCGCTTGCCACCATCGGCGGGTTCAATGCCATCGGTTGCTATGTGCTGGGTTGGATGGGCGGCAAGCTGCCAAAACAGTATTTATTGGGAAGCGTGTATATCCTGCGGTCCCTGTTTATCGTGGTGTATTTCATGTCCGAGCCAACTCCCACGTCGACGGTCATATTCGCCGCCGCGATGGGCCTGCTGTGGCTGGGCACCGCGCCATTGGTGAGCGGGTTGATCGGTCATATTTTCGGTCTTCGCTACATGGCGACACTCTCGGGTATCGCTTTTTTCAGCCATCAGGCCGGATCATTCGTCGGCGCCTGGGGCGGAGGATTGATATTCGATGCCATGGGCAATTACGACATGGCATGGCAGATCGGCGTGGCCATTGGCCTTTCGGCCGGCATTGCGCAAATGTTCATGCAGACCCAGCCCACCACCAGAATGGCCGCGGCGCCAGCGTAAATGATTCGGGTCTAATTGGGTTCAGAGTCGAATGGCACTTACTCAGGCGCCGAAATCCAGGACAAAGAATCAACCCATTCTGCTTTATTCAGAAACCGCGTTTTTATACAGATGGTATTTATCCGTATAAAAACGCAGTTCGCCCGCGGCAGTGCTGCCAAATCCTTCACGAACGATAAATCCGTTCGTGCGGATCGTTGTTTTCGCGCCGATGATGAAGCCATCCGCCCGAAATCAACGATCTTCAGTAACCCGTTCGCGGCAGGAGGGGACGAGCCAAAAACCGATAAGTAAGTGCCATTCGGGTCAGAGTCAAATTAATTTCGTATCGAGTTCAATTCACTTTGAGATTAATGTGACTCCGACCCCATTTAATTTCACAAAATAGAATCCGCTGATTCATCTCTAACCTCAGTCTAAAAGGAAGTCTCATGCGCAAAGTCGCCGTACCTCTGCCTTACTTCGATTTTTTCCCGGAAATTAAGGCTGAGCTTGCCGCCAAATATCCGGGCGCCAAATTCAGCGCGCCAGGGGTGTTGATGCAGGGCGCAAACTTGATCGAATTTCTTAAAGGCTATGACACTGCGGTCATCGGTCTGAACCGATTCACCGATGAAGTGTGCGCGGCATTGCCGGAGTTAAAAGTGGTGTCGCTTTGTTCCGCCGGTGTCGATCACATCGACCCCGCTATTCTCAACAAGTACGGCATCAAGATGTGGTGGGTGCCGGGTATCAACAAGATTTCAGTTTCGGAGCTGGCAGTTTGCTATATGGTATTGACGGTGCGCCGGGTGCATATTTATTCCTCGGTTCTCAATCGTGGCGAGTGGAAGGGGCCGATGGGATTTGGTGGCGATCTTCGCGGACGCACCGTGGGCATACACGGCGTTGGCCACATCGGCAAGGAAGTGGTGAAGCTTTTGCAGCCCTATGGCGTGAAGATTCTTGCTTGCGATCGGGAGGATTTCAGTGATTTCTACAAGCAATTTGACAATGTAGAGAAGGTTGACGCCGAGGAATTGTGGGCGCGCTCCGACATTCTCACCATTCATCTGTCAAAGAACAGATCCACAATCGGCATGTATTCGCCACAGGTACAGGCGAAATTAAAGCCCGGCATGATCCTGGTGAATTGCGCGCGCGGTGGCATGGTGGATGAGACTGCGCTTGCCGAGAATCTGAAAAGCGGCCACTTGGCCGGCGCGGCCTTCGATGTGTTCGATGTTGAACCTGCCAACAACAATCCCTTGCTCAAGCTTCCCACCATGTTTGCTTCACCGCATATCGGCGCAACCACCATGGGGTCCTGGGATGCGATGCTGCGTTCGGGCATGCACGGCATCGAACACGCCTACGATCCCAGGCCGGGTGTCTATCCATTCGACTAGAACGGCGGGGCGTGGACTATGGCGCGGGCCTGTACCGGGTTGATCACCAGCAGGCGCGCGATATTCCGGAAATCGTCGGGTAGCGCGGCGTTGTCCCATCCACCGGTTGAGTGGCGGGCGAGATTGGTGGCGAGCGCAACGATTTGTCCGCGGGTTCCACTACGCGGATTCTCAATCATCATGGCCACAATTTGCTCAGGCAGATGCCAGCGGATGGCAAGCTGCGCTAATAATTCCTCCAGTTCGAATCCCAATACCATTTGCTGAGCGTTTTTGCTGCGCAATGTCGAGTCGGCGCTTTGCAGGGCTTGCATCCTCTTGGCCGCGCGTGGCGCGAGTATCCAGACCAGCATCTCGGCGATGTCATGTAGCAGCGCGGCGACGCTGACTTCCTCCGCCGCTTTGTCATTGCGCCAGACGGCCAATGCATGCGCGAAGCGCGCAGCGCGTCGAGAGCGGCGAATGGCGCGTATGAGTCCGCGTCGCGCGTCGCGGTCGGGCATAAATTTGACAGAGATGGTTGGAGCGCCTTCGAAGGCGCGCAGGAACGGCAACGTACCAATCATGAATATCGCGCGGCCGACAGTGCCTATATCGGCCGAGGCGTGCGAGCCGCGGATGCGCGCCAGATAAGCGAAAAGCTTTGCCACGAATAGCGGGTCGTCGGGCAATCTTTCAGTGATACCGTGCACATCAATCTCATCGGCGTCGCGGCGAAAACAATCCAGCGTCGCGCCTGTGGCTGGCAGCAGCGGCAAGGTGCTTCGACCGACCAGCGCCACCCAGGCGTCTACCGAGGCGGGCCATTCGTCGAGGGGAGCTGGGATGAAATTCGATCTGTCCATGACAGCGTTACGGCAGGTGGCCGCGGAACTTAAGTCCAGTGCGCGTTGCTGATTCGCTGAAGATCGCTTTGGCAGCGCTGCCGCACGCAATCCGCGTTTTTATACGGATAAACACCATTCGTATAAAAACGCGGTTTCTGAATAAAGCAGAGTTGTTTTTTATTCTTTGTTCCGGATTTCGGCGCTTAAGTAATTGCCATTCTCCCCGGAGGCCGTTCTGCGTTCTAGGCTATGTTTTTGAAACGATGTCTACTCGTACTTAAGATTAGCGAGCTTAGCCAACTCGGCGCCCACGCGGCGCTTCTTCTCCAATATGCCGGCCAAATCCTCGGGTGTGCCGCCGGTGAAGTTGATCGACTCCACCGAGGTGACCTTGTCGATCAGCGAGCTGTCTTTGATCGCTTTGTTCATTTCCAAATTCCACTTGCGCACGATGTCGTTGCTGACGCCCTTGGGGGCCACCATCAAAAGCCAGTTGCGAAAATCCAGATCGAATCCTTGCGAGGCGAAAGTGGGTGTGTCGCCGGCGAACTGGCTTCGCTGCGCGGCGGTGACTACGGCGATTAAGCGCAGTTTGCCTGCCCTGACGAAGGGCGCGGTGGTGCCGGTGGTGAGGTTGGAGGATTGCACCTCGCCCGCGACCATGGCTTTATTGAGCTCAGCCGGGCCCTTATAGGGAATATGATTGAAACGTACCCCGGTTTTCGCCTGCAGCCATTCGAGATACAGGTGCATGGTAGAGCCGTTGCCGGCTGATCCCCAGGTGACTTGCGCTGGCCGAGCGCGCGCGTACTCTATCAATTCGGGCACCGTTTTCACCGGCATCGATGCCTGAACCACGATGCCTTGTTCGAGTTCCGCAATGTGGATGATTGGAACGAATTCCAAGGGGTCGTAGCTGAGCTTCGCGTAGGCAAATGGATTGAGGGTCATGATGTTGCCATCGGGCATGCACACGGTGTAGCCGTCCGACCCTGATCGCGCGCAGACATCCATGCCCAGGTTGCCGTTCGCGCCGCCACGGTTGTCGACTACGATGGGCTGGCCCCAGGCCTGGCTGATCGGTTGCGAGAGGATGCGCGCCAGGCGATCGGTGAGCGATCCGGCCGGCAGCGGAACCAGCAGGCGCAGAGGTTTTATCGGATACGCCTGGGCCAGCAGGGCCGGGCTCGAGGTCAGGCCGGCCAAGAAAAACATGAGAACCGCGACAGTCGTTTTTTTAACTATTGCTTTTTTCATATTCATTCTCCCCGTTCTGGTTTCAGTTGTCGATGATGCGCGTTTTGGTCCTGGCCACCACGCGCTCGTATTTCAAGCTACATTTTGTCTTGCTACATCTCCACCGGATTGACGATGGATTCAAGCTTCTCTCCGCGCGCCAGGCGCGAGATATTTTCGACCACGAATCGCTTCGCATTTTCCGTTGATTCTATGGCGCGAGTGGCCAAGTGCGGAGTGATAATGATATTTTTCAATTTCAATAATGGGCTATCCATTGGGATGGGTTCGACCTCGGTGACGTCGATGGCCGCGCCGTAAATGGTCCTTTTTTCCAGCGCCCGCGCCAACGCGGCCTCGTCCACCACCGGCCCGCGGCAGGTATTGATGAAGATGGCCGAGGCTTTCATCATGGAGAATTCCTTGTCGGACATCATGTGTTTCGTGGTGGGTTCCAGCGGCACATGCACAGTCACCACGTCGCAGGTGCGAAGCAGTTGGTGAAAATCGACGCGCTCGGTGCGCGCCGCTGACACGTACTCGTGGGTGAATTCCGCGATATCGTGATACACCACCTCGCATTCCCAGCCTTGAAGGCGTTTCGCGACGCGCGAACCGATGCGCCCCAAGCCTACGATGCCCACGCGCTTGCCCACCAGGGTATGAAAGTCTTCCTCGGCCTGCGCGACGATAGGCGCCTGCCAGGTGCCGGCTCTCACGCTGTCCATCTGCTGATCGAGCCTGTGGTAGATGCTCACCATAAACGCGATGGCGTGCTCGGCAACCGCCACCGCATTGGCGCCGCCGTTATTGCAGACTGGAACGCCCATCTTGTCGAGAAGCACCTTTTGATAAAGGTCGGTGCCGGCGCTCGCGGTTTGAATAAGTTTGATGCTCGGAACCCGTTTAACCAGATCGGTAATCTGTTCCGGCGTCATTTGCCGGTAGACGGCGGGGTGCAATGCGATCGCACCCTCGCATTGTTTCGCCATCTCCTCCACCGTCTGATGGGTATCTACAGTCTTGAATTGCACCGCGCCGCCTAGTTGCATGGCGATCTTGCTCATATCGGCAAGCCGCTGGCGCAGGGCATCGCTGTCCGGCCCGAGGATGATGGCGAGTTTTGGCATTGGATCTGATCTCTTTTTTGTTTGAATCATGTTGATATTTACTGCGAGGCTGCCAATCCCAGCTTCCTGACCAGGCCGCCCCATTTGAGTTCCTCGTCAATAATGTATTTTTGTATGCCTTCCACCGACGGTGAGTCCACCGGTATCAGACCGATGCCGCGCAGGCGCTGCACGATGTCCTGTTCACTCATCACGCGTTTCATCTCGTTGTGCAGGCGCGCGACAATCGGCTGGGGCGTGCCGGCCTTGGCGAATAAAGCATGCCAGGACACTGCTTCAAAGTCGGGCGCGTTGGCGGCCTCCGCGAGTGGCGGCACATCGGGCAGGGTTCCCAGGCGTACCTGTGAAGACACAGCCAGCGCGCGGATGCGCCCGTCCTTGATGAATGCCTGCGATGCGCCGGCTTCCGCGAATGCCATCTGCACCAGGCCAGAGGCGATATCGGCAATCGATTGCGGCGTGTCTTTGTAGGGAACATTCAGGATATCCAGGCCGAAGCGCAGGTTGAGCATCGCGCCGGCCAGTTGCGGCGCGGAACCAATATTTGCGGAGCTGTAGCTCAACTTGCCGGGTCGCTCCTTCGCGTACTGAATAAATTCAAGCGCGGTCTTCGCCGGCAGCTGGGAATTCACCACCAGGATGAAAGGCGATTTCAGGTAGAGCGACAGCGGAATGAAGTCCGTCTTATAGTCGTAGGGCAGTTTTTTGTAAAAACTGGGGTTGATTGCCATGGGGCCGCTGGTGGCTACGAGCAGGGTGTGACCATCGGCCGGCGCAGCCAGCAGCGCATTGACCCCGATGATCTGCGAAGCCCCAGGCTTGTTCTCAACGATGATAGGACGTCCGAGACTTTGAGAGAGTTTCTCGCCGTAGGCGCGCGCGATCACGTCCATTCCGGTTCCGGGTGCCAGGGGGACAATCAGCGAAATCTGCTTGGTGGGATAGGTTTGGGCCTGCAGCGGCGCCATGGGCAATGCTAACGCGGCCGCAATTACGGTCGTTCTCGCGAGTCCTTGAATCATGGCGCCACTCCTCATTGTTAGATTGACCAGGTAATTGTTGCACGCTTGGCTGGGACGCGCAGGGTCGCCCTGTTAAACTTCGCGTCTGCCAGGCTTTGCTCCTGCAATAGTCCGCCACCATGTTCACTCCCACCAGACTTCGCGCCTGCAATAGTCAGCCACCATGTCCAGTCCTATCAGACGCACAAGCCGTTTCTCCCCTGAAGTCATAGCGGCTCGCCGTGCCGCCTTGCCACGGCCGGAGTTCCCCGAGGATCTGCCGGTCAGCGCGCGGCGAGGCGAAATTGCACAGGCAATCCTCGATAACCAGATCGTCATCGTCTGCGGCGAGACTGGCTCGGGAAAGACCACGCAGTTGCCGAAAATCTGTCTTGAACTCGGGCGTGGCGTTGAGGGATTGATTGGCCACACCCAGCCACGGCGCATCGCCGCGCGTTCCACGGCTTCGCGTATTGCGCAGGAACTCAAGTCCGAGCTTGGCGGCGTGGTGGGCTACAAGATCCGCTTCACCGACCAGGTGAGCCCACGTTCCTACGTGAAGCTGATGACCGATGGCATCCTGCTCGCGGAAACCCAGGGCGATCCGAATCTAACCCAGTACGACACCATCATTCTCGATGAGGCGCATGAGCGCAGCCTCAACATCGACTTCCTGATGGGATATCTGAAAACTTTGATCTTGGGCGGCGCGCGCCCCGACCTGAAGCTCATCATTACCTCTGCCACCATTGATGCGGATCGCTTCTCTCGGCATTTCAATAATGCCCCGGTGATCGAAGTCACCGGGCGCATGTTTGCGGTGGAGGTGCGTTACCGTCCCTTCGATGAAGAGAAAAACGAGGACTTTGATTTAAACGATGCGATTACCCAAGCCGTGGAGGAGACGGCGCGCAGCGGCCCGGGCGATGTGTTGGTGTTCCTGCCCGGTGAGCGCGAGATACGCGAGGCGGCCGAGGCTTTGCGCAAGCTCCATCCACCGCCCGGTGAGAAGGCCCGCGAGATTCTGCCGCTGTTCGCGCGGCTGTCAGCGGCGGATCAGGAGAGGGTTTTCAAGCCGCATGGCGGGCAGCGCATCGTGCTCGCCACCAACGTTGCGGAAACCTCGCTCACAGTGCCTGGCATCCGTTATGTGATTGATTCAGGCCTGGCGCGGGTAAAACGCTATAGCTATCGTAATAAGGTCGAGCAACTTCGCGTAGAGAAAATTTCCCAGGCGGCTGCCCAGCAACGCGCCGGGCGTTGCGGACGGGTGGCAAGCGGAATCTGCATCCGCTTGTACGATGAGGAGGGTTTTAAGCGGCGTTCCGATTTCACCGATCCGGAGGTGCTGCGATCCTCGCTCGCGTCGGTGATACTGCGAATGAAGTCGCTGGGTCTGGCGGAAATCGAAGAGTTTCCTTTCATCGATCCGCCCGCGCCCAAGGCGATCGCCGATGGCTATGCATTGTTGCAAGAGTTGGGCGCGCTGGATGAAGACCAGTTTCTCACTGAAATCGGAAGGCAGTTGGCGCGCCTGCCCCTCGATCCGCGTATCGGGCGCATGGTGCTTGCCGCGAAGGCCGAGGGTAGTCTCGCCGAAGTGTTGGTGATCGCCGCCGCTCTGTCGGTACAGGATCCGCGCGAGCGCCCTATGGATCGAGCTCAGGCCGCTGACATGGCGCAAAAACGCTTCGATCATGAGAAATCAGATTTTATTTCCTATCTGAAGCTATGGCAGTTTTTCGATGAGTTGCTTACACACAAGAAATCGAATCGCAAACTGCGCGATGAGTGCCAGGCGCATTTCCTCTCGCATATTCGTATGCGCGAGTGGCGCGATGTGCATTCGCAGTTGAAGGAGTTGGTGTCGGAGATGGGTTGGAAGGTGGCGGACGCAGTCATCAACCCGGTC
This sequence comes from Bordetella parapertussis, assembly GCA_945897475.1. Lineage (GTDB taxonomy): Bacteria > Pseudomonadota > Gammaproteobacteria > Burkholderiales > SG8-39 > 2-02-FULL-62-17. The sequence goes on along the minus strand of CAMDFL010000007.1, from coordinate 5,179 downwards.
GCCGACCCCGCGCAAGCCTACGCGCCGCTGCACCGCGCATTGATGACAGGGCTGCTGGGCAACGTTGGCATGAAGACCGACGAAGGCAGTTTCATGGGTGCGCGTGCGATCAAGTTCTGGGTGCATCCGGGATCGGGCGTGGCAAAAAAAGCCGGGCGCTGGATCATGGCCGCCGAACTGGCGGAAACCACGCGTCTGTATGCGCGCTGCGTCGCCACCATCGATCCGTTATGGCTTGAGACCATAGGAGCTCATCTGATCAAACGCACGCAGGCCGATCCGCACTGGGAAAAAAAGCCCGCGCACGTGGCCGCGTTTGAGCGAGGCACGCTGTATGGCTTGCCGGTGTATATCAACCGCAGAGTGCATTACGGTCCTATCGACCCCAAGCTGTCCCGCGATATTTTTATCCGTCAGGCCCTGGTTGAAGGGGATTACGAGTCTCGCGCGCCGTTTTTTCTTCACAACCGAAAACTCGGGGAAGACATTGAAGCGCTCGAACACAAATCGCGCCGACCCGATGTGCTGGTGGATGACCATCTGGTCTACGCGTTCTATGACAGCCTGATTCCCCCCGAAATTACGAATGGGCCGGCGTTCGATGAGTGGCGGCGTGAGATTGAGACCAAAGACCCGAAATTGCTGTTCCTCAAACGCGAAGACCTGATGCGCCACGAGGCGGCAGGAATCACCACCGAGCAGTTTCCACATGTCATGGAAATGTCGGGCCGCAGCTTCGCGCTGGAATACCTGCATGAGCCAGGCTCGCCGCGAGATGGCGTAACGCTGAGCGTTCCGCTGGTGGCCTTGAACCAGATCAATGCCGCGTTTGCCGATTGGCTGGTGCCCGGCATGCGTCGCGAAAAGGTGATTCAGCTCGGAAAATCTCTTCCGCAGCGTCTGCGTCATAAATTGGGCACATTGCCGGAGTTCGCCGAGGGGTTTGTTGCACAGGAGCGGCCGGCGCCGGCGTCGGGCAGTGGTGCCGTGGCGAGCCTGGCGGAGGCCATCGCACGTTATGCTCGTCGCGAGCTGAACCTGGAGGTACCAGGCGATGGCTTTCGCTATGAGGCGCTGCCCGCGCACCTTTCCATGAATTACCTGGTGGTCGACGAGCATGGCCGCCAACTCGCGATGGGGCGCAATTTGGCGCAATTGCGTGCGGAACTTGGCGAGCAGGCCGAACAGCAATTCTCGGAGTTAGCCGCGAGCGAAATCGCGCAAGCGGGCCTCACCGACTGGACCCTGGGCGATCTGGATGAGGTCATGGAAATCCATCGCGGCTCGCAAACCCTGGTTGGCTATCCGGCGCTGGTGGACCGTGGCATGAGCGTGGACTTGGAAGTTCTCGATTCCGCCGAACGTGCCAGGGCGCTGCATCGCGCGGGCCTGCGGCGTTTGTTCATGCTGCAACTGAAGGAGCAGGCCAAATTCATCGAAAAAAACCTGCCTGGCCTGCAGTCATTGGCCTTGCAATACGCGCCGCTAGGCGATGCCGCGCACCTTCGATCACAGTTGTTGGAGGCGGCGTTTGACCGAGCCTGTCTAGCCGAACCCTGGCCGCGCACTCGCGCCGAATTCGAGCGTCGCCGCGACGAGGGCCGCTCGCGGGTAACACTGATCGCACAGGAAATTGCACGCCTGGCCGGCGTCATGTTGTCCGAGTATCAGGCGTTGCAGAAAAAGCTTACCGCAGCTGCCAAGGGGTATCCGGCTGCTTGTCGCGATATCGAAGAGTCGGTGGGCCGGTTGTTGGCCAAGGGCTTCATTTCCGCCACGCCCTACGAGCGTCTGCAGCATTTTCCGCGTTACCTGAAAGCCGCCGGCCTGCGCCTGGAAAAGATGCGTGTCGCTGGTCAGGAAGGTGCGACACGCGATGGACGCACCATGGCCGAACTGGCGAGTGTCCAAACCGCGTGGCACCGGGAAGCTCTCAAACAGCAGAAAGCCGGCGCCGCGCCCGATGGCCAGCTCGACCAGTTCCGCTGGCTGCTGGAGGAATTGCGGGTGCAGCTGTTTGCGCAGGAATTGAAAACGCCGGTTCCGGTGTCGGTAAAGCGGCTGCAAAAAATGTGGCAGGCGATGCAGAGGTGAATTGGGATTGACCATGAAGAGCCCCGGCGCGCCAAACCACCAGTAATCGGCGCGAACCCGCAAAATAGAAAGGTAAGTTCCTATGATCTCAACCGAATTCACACCTGTCGCCTCGCTAATCGGCGGCGGTCTCATCGGCGCAAGCGCTGTGCTGCTGATGCTGTTTCAGGGGCGCATTGCCGGCGTCAGCGGGATTGCGGTGCGTCTGCTCCAAAAAGATGGTGAACGCCGCGGGCGCCTGGCGTTCGTCCTGGGTCTTGTTGTGGCGCCGATTATGTTCAAGCTCACGACCGGAAATGCCGCAGCGCAGACCATCGAGGCGAGCGCCGGTGTGCTGGTGGTGGCGGGACTCCTGGTGGGATTTGGTTCGGTCTGGGGCAATGGATGCACTTCGGGTCATGGTGTGTGCGGTCTCTCGCGCTTATCTCTACGCTCTTTGGTGGCCACACTGGTATTCATGGGCGCCGCGTTCGTGACTGTATATGTGGCGAGGCATTGGTTATGAGATCGTCAATAAGCGTACTGGTGCAATTCATCATTGGTTCGATATTCGGGCTGGGGCTGGTGATCGCCGGCATGTCCAATCCGGCCAAGGTGCAGAACTTCCTCGATCTGGCGGGTGCCTGGGATCCCAGTTTGGCGTTTGTCATGCTTGGCGCGATCGTGGTGGCATTTATCGGCTTCCGCCTGGTTCTCTCGCGCCCTAAACCGATCATGGGCGATAGGTTTCACCTTCCCACAGCCAAGGATATCGATAGCCGCATCCTTATCGGGCCGGCGATATTCGGCATTGGTTGGGGTTTGGCGGGATTCTGCCCCGGTCCCGCCTTTACCGCCTTGAGTGGCGGGTCGTCGTCGGCGATTTTATTTGTGATCGCGATGTCCATCGGTATGTTTGCCGCGCAACGCGTTCAACACCTTCATTCGCATGCAGAATTGCGATAAGTCCTGCCGGTTCGACAATGATTCCGACGTAGTGATAAGGAGTAATCAATGTTAAAGAGCATCGTTTTAAGCGTTTTATTCGCGTCACTTACCATGCTTGGCATGGTGCAATGGGCCGGCGCCGCGGATGCGCCTGCCGCGAAACGCCAGTCACCGGCGCAGCAAGTGAAGAAGCATAAAGTAATTTTCCAGGTCAGCGACAACGATCCGGTCAAATGGAACCTCACCCTCAACAACGCCCGCAACGTACAGCAGGATCTGGGCGAGAAAAATGTCGAAATCGAAATCGTTGCCTACGGGCCTGGCATCGGAATGTTGAAAATGGATTCACCCGTCGGCAATCGTATCGGCGAGGCCATGTCCACGGGCTTACAAATCGTGGCCTGCGAGAACACCATGAGCAATCAGAAACTCGCCCGCGACGACATGCTGCCCAGAATCGGCTACGTCAAGGCTGGCGTGGTCGAACTCATGCAAAAGCAACAATTGGGCTGGTCCTACATTCGGCCCTGAACCGCGAATATCCGATACGGTCAGGCACTTTTGGCGCGCCCGCCAGAATGACTTCACCGGCGCAGAGCGATTACGCTTACTGGGGCGAACTGATTAAGAAGCTCGCGATCAAGGCGGAGTAGCGTCCCGCCGAATGCATGATTGCAAGCGCGGCGAATCGCCTACTCCGCCCGAATACCGGCCTCGCGGATCACTCCAAACATTGTTATATGGAAGTCATCTTCTGTTCTGTTTATACGTAAAATTTACATCTTAAAAATGGTATAAATTATCGATGATAATCAGGCTGCGCCGCCCTGCTGAAAGAACTGATTCTCCGGCCGTTTGAGTCCCAGGTGCTCGCGCAGGGTGCTGCCTTCATATTCACGCCGGAAAATCCCGCGACGCTGCAACTCAGGCACCAGCAGATTCACAAAATCGTCAAGGCCTGCGGGCACAGTCGGGAACTGCACAGTGAATCCATCGGAGGCCTCGGTTTCCAGCCACTCCTGCATCATGTCGGCAACTTCGGTCGCGCTGCCAACCAGTTGCAGTCCGCCGTGGCTGCCGCAAATCTGCGCGAGTTGCCGAACGGTGAGATTGTCGCGGCGCGCAAGATTGACCAATGTGTTGCGCCCGCTCTGACTGGCGTTCGACTGTGGAATTTCCGGCAAGGGGCCATCAAGGTCGAAACCCGAGGCATCGACCCCTAAACGAATAGACAGATTCGGCACTCCACTTTCGGGGTGGACAAGGCTGTCCAGAAGTACTTTCTTCCTTTGCGCTTCGTCGCTGGTTTTTCCGACAATCACCAGTGCGCCGGGCAGAATCTTTACGTCATCCTTTGATCGGCCCGCGACCTTCATGCGCGCCCTGATGTCCTTGCAGAAGCTGCGCCCGTCCTCGATGGTTCTGGCGCTGGTGAAGATTGCCTCGGCGGTCTGCGCGGCGAATTGCCGCCCCGCTTCAGACGCGCCGGCCTGCACGATCACCGGCCAGCCCTGCACCGGGCGCGCGATGTTGAGTGGCCCGCGTACCGACAGCTGCTCGCCTTTGTGATTCAAGGCATGCATCTTCGCCGGATCGAAGAAGATTCCGCTCTCCTGGTCGCGCAGCCACGCGTCGTCGGCCCAACTGTCCCACAGACCGGTGACCACTTTGTAGAACTCACCCGCCCGCCGATAGCGCTCGTCATGCTCGACATGCTCGGTGAGACCAAAATTCAGCGCCGCGTCGGGGTTGGAAGTGGTGACGATATTCCATCCGGCGCGTCCGCCGGAGATGTGATCCAGCGACGCGAAGCGGCGAGCGACATGGTAGGGCGCATCGAACGTGGTCGAGCCGGTGGCCACCAGGCCGATACGCTCTGTGACCATCGCCAGGGCGGATAGCAGGGTCATGGGTTCAAACGAAGTCGCCGTGGCGCTGCGCCGCAAGGCCTCCACCGGCATATTCAACACCGCCAGATGATCGGCCATGAAAAAAGCGTCGAAGCACGCGGCTTCAAGTTTTTGTATAAAGCTGACCAGGTGCTTCAAATTGAAGTTCGCATCGGGGTAGGCGCCGGGAACTCTCCACCAGGCGGTGTGAATGCCGACCGGGCGCATGAAGGCGCCGAGATGAAGCTGTTTTGTCATGGAGAGATTCC
>CAMDFL010000006.1 GCA_945897475.1 Bordetella parapertussis | reverse complement strand
TTCAGTCCTTCATTGGCTTGCGGGTCTTTTAAGGCGAATGCCATGGCGGACTGTAATCGCAGCGCAATCGCAGGTGGAGTTTTGGCCGGTCCCCATACGCCCGCGCCCCCGGAAGGCTTGACGAACCCCGGAATAATCTCGGTAACGGTGGGCACATCGGGAAGGCTCTCCCAGCGCTTGGGCAAGATCACTGCAAGTATCCTCACTTTTCCGGCCTTGGCATGTTGCAGGAAGGTAACCACAGGCTGTGTTACCAGGGGAATCTGGCCGCCCAGCAGATCGTTTACCGCCGGTCCACCGCCTTTGTAGGGAACTACCTGCATCGGCCCTTTGATGATCCTGGCCATCGGGCGCCGAGCGCGCCACCAACTGAGTCGCGATCATCCCCGAAGCGCCACCGTTATTTTCAACCAGCACCGGCTGGCCCAATTGAACTGACTGCGATGAACTGATTGCTCTGATCTGATGGGCTCTCTGCGGTATCCGGGCATTCTGGGCTAGAGTCCGCCGGTCCGCTTGGCGCCAATGGCGCGAGTATGGATTAATGAATCTTAAAGGAATCGCCCTATGAGTGACAAGGCGAGTGGCAAGGTAATCGCTTCTTCGGCGCAAGCCGCCAGTTGGAGCGAACTGTTTCAGGGCGCGAACGCTGCCTACACCCTCATGGTGATGATGGGTGTGATGATGTATTCGCTGCAAATCCTGATTGTTGTCACCATCATGCCCACGGTGGTCGCCGAATTGGGCGGATCTTCTTACTACGTATGGGCCTCGATGTTGTACCAGGTCGGTTCTATCGTAGGCGCCGCGAGTGTCGGGCCGGTGTGGGCGCGCACCGGTGGGCGCGGCGCTTTTGTTTTCGCCGGCTGTGTGTTTGCCTTTGGCACACTGGGCTGCGCGCTGTCCGCAGATATGCTGGAACTTGTCATGGCGCGATCGGTTCAGGGTTTTGGGGGCGGCCTCATTCTCGGGGGCACCATGGGCTTTGTGAGTCGCGTCTATGCGCCCAATGTCCGGACTCGAATTCTTGCGGTCTACCAGGGCTTCTGGAGCGTATGCGCCTTGATAGGCCCGTTGGTTGGTGGCCTATTTGCGGAGATCGGATGGTGGCGCGGCGCATTCTGGTCCTTTTTGCCCCTGGTGCTGTTATTTTGCGTGGTGGCCTGGTTGAAGGTCCCAAAGTCGCTGACCGAGGCAGGCGGTGGATCTGGTTTTCCATTCGCCCGGATTTCGCTACTGGCCATCGGTGTACTGGGCGTGGCCGAGGCGGGGCAAATGGAATCTTTGATTGCACGCGCTTTGCTGTTGTTGGCGGCGCTGGGCTGCATCGCATTGACCTTTGTGCTGGATGCGCGAGCCGAGCAGCGCATGTTTCCTTCGCGACCGTTGTCATTGACCAATCCGGTGGGAATGGGTTATTGGATATTGATTATTGTCGGCGCGGCACAGGCTTCGATCACCATACTTTTGCCCCTGTTGCTGCAAGTGGTCTATGAGGTCACGCCACTGCTGGTGGGCGTCACCAACATGATTAACTCCACCTCCTGGACCATTGGTACTTTTATCGTTGCGGGCTGGACCGGCTCGCGTGAGCGGCTTGCGATGCGCAGCGGCCCGATTTTTATGCTGATCGCGGTGGCGGCCTTTCTCGCCGCCATGCAAGGATCGTCCCTCGCCATGATGTTGTGCGGGTGTTTTTTCCTTGGTTTCGGCGTCGGTGTGCATCACGTGCACTTGAGCTCGCGCACCATGGAGGGCGCCTTGAAGGGCGAGGAGACCATCACCGCGTCGTCCATGTCGATGATCCGTTCCCTTGGGCAGGCGATTGGCACCGCTATCGCCGGTATGGTCGCCAATATGGCGGGTCTGGGCGCAGGCCTTGATGCCGCCACGGTCAGTCAGGCGGTAACAGCGGTGTTTACCTGGGCGATATTGCCGGTGGCCTTCGCATTCTGGTTGATTGTGCGGCTATCGGCTACTGCGGCGAGATCTGCCTGATGTCACCTAAGCCGGCGGCGCCGGAACCAAAGGGAGGGTCATTGAGGCCACCCTTCCCGCAACTTTGCAAAGTTGCAAAAAGCGCAACTTTACAAATTTTCGGGACGTGTACAAACGCTGATTCATTGCCCGAATTGTCAACACTCACCCGGTAGGTGACTAAAACTTAAAGAATTACTCACCATCACAAAGCATTGACGGAGTAAAACATTTAATTTCAATTTCTTGTTGTAATAAATTATGACCCCAAGGCGGCATAGATGGCTTCGATCACGCGCGCCCGCGTGGGAACGGTGAAATCCGCGTGGGGCTTGTTCATCGCATAGGAGAACCCCAGCTTTGCGTCGGGATCGCCAAATCCAATTGCGCCGCCTGCGCCCTGGTGGCCGAAGGCGCGCGGATTGGGACCCATCCAGGCGTTGGGTTTTGAGGAGAGCACTACCCCTGAACCCTGGTGGTAGTGGCGCCCGAGATAGCGCTCACGAGTGTTGTGCTGCTCGGTGATCATTTTCTCCAGGGTGTCGCGCTTCATCAGGTGAACGCCCTCCTGCTCACCCAGCACCAGTGCGCCGTAGAGTCTCGCCACTGCACGCGCGTTGCCGTGGCCATTGGCCGAAGGAATCTCCGCCGTGCGCCAAGCCACTGAATTGAAATCCTCATCCGCCGCCAATGGCTGCCAGAACGCCCCCTCTGCGGTGGCGTAGGGATCGATGATGGCTCGGGCCATGGGGCTGTCGGCGGGCAAAGCCCATTCGGCGCAACGGCCCAGATCGATCGTGTCCAGGCCGATGCGATAGTCGAGTGCCAGCGGCTCGGCGATTTCGGTGCGAAAAAATGTGCCTAGTGTTTTGCCGGTGACGCGCTTCACCACTTCGGCGAGGATAAAGCCTTGGGTGAGCACGTGATAGCCGGCGTCGGTGCCGGGTTCCCAGGCGGCGGGCTGGCGCGCCAGCGCCGCGGCCATCGTCGCATGCTCGTAGACACTGCCGCGCGGGATCGGTTCGCTAAGCAATGCCATTCCGGCGCGATGATCCAGTACGTATTTGAGTTGCAGTTTTTCCTTGCCATTGGCGGCGAATTCGGGCCAGTAGCGCGCGACCGGCGCCAGCGGGTCGATCAATCCCCGGTCGGCGAGGATGTAGACGCAGATTCCGGTTATCGCCTTGGACACCGACATCATGTTGACGATGGTGTCTTTCTCCCAATCCCTGGATTGTGCACGGTCGAGAAATCCGCCCCACAAATCCATCACCGCCTTGCCCTCGATGTTGCAGGCGATGCAGGCGCCGATCTCCAGGCCTTCCTCAAAATTTTTCACGAATCGGTCGCGTGCCGCGTTAAATCTGGGATCACACCAGCCTTCGACGGCGTAAGATTTTCCATCGTGCGTTACGGTGGTTTTCAAATGTTCCATTGGTTTATTTTGTTTCCATTGTTTGCATTGCGACTGCCGAGATACGCCGATTACTGGCAACTGATCGGAGCGTCTTGGGACCTAGGAGCCGAAGAAAATGCCGCCATTGATGTGTATGACTTGCCCTGTCATGTAACGCCAGGCCGGCCCGCACAATGAGACCACCGCCTCGGATACCTCATCCATGGTGCCCGAGCGCCCCAGCGGCACATTGTCGTGTCCGTATAAGGATTTGAGTTGCGCCGTTTTGGCGGGATCTTCATCGGATGAGCGCATCGACGCCGGCGCCACGCAATTTACCGTGATGCCCATCGAACCCAGTTCGTGGGCCAGCGCTCGTGTCAGTCCCAGCAAGCCGGCCTTGGCGGTGATCATCGCCGCGGCGTTGCGCGCGCCGGTGTGCGCAGCGACGCCGCCGATATTGATAATGCAACCCTGCTCGTGTACCGCCAGATGCGGCGCCGCGGCACGGCTGCAAAGAAAAGTGCCATCCAGCGTCGTATGCAGAATGTCGTGCCAATCCTCCAATTTATAGGTGGAGAATTCGCCATGGCGTCGCACTGAGGCGTTGTTCACCAGAATGTCGAGTCGCCCATAGGACTTCAGGGTGAACGCGATCATGGCATCGACCGCCTGGGGATCGCTCACATTGGCAAGGCATGCAATGGCTCGTCCCTTGCCGTGTGCGGATTCAATTTCTTCGACGACACCCTGGGCTTCCACCTGGGCGCTACGTGCGTTAATCACTACCGAAGCGCCGGCTTCGGCCAGTTTGTGTGCGATGGTTCGTCCGGTGCGTCGTGCGCTGCCGGTGACTATGGCAACGCGACCGCTGAGATTTGGGGCTGCTTGCATGGGCAAAATAAATGGTATAAAAAATTGAAGGCTGGAGCGGAATGCGTTGAGCCGATGGCTGGCCCATCAAGGTATCGAGCAGGGTGAGGGCAGGCATGAATACGCACATAAAAATAGGCGCTTATTTCTGCCTGTCTTCCCGAATATGCGCTTATTTCTGCCTGGGTTCCCGATCCGCGGGCTTGCTGAATTATAGTGTGAGGCTTCGGCGCATGGTGGAGGGAAATTTATGAATAGAAAATGTTTCTTGATTGTTTTTGTTTGCGCTCAGTTTGGCGTTGCAGCCGCATCGATGGCGCAAAGCTTCCCAGCCAAACCGTTTCGGGTGCTCTCCACGTTCACCCCTGGCAGCGTGGCCGATGGCGTGATGCGCGTGGTGGCGCAGAAAATGAGTGAGTCTGTGGGGCAGCCGGTGATTGTCGAGGCAATGGCCGGCGCCGGCGGGGTTCTGGCTGCGCAAACCGTGGTGCGAGCCGCACCCGATGGCTATACCTTATTGCATTGCGCGCCCACTACGCTGGTAGCCACGCCCTTTATTCTCAAGAATCCGCCTTACGATCCGCTGCGCGACTTCACCTACATCACCCACATGGCAGACGCCACTTTGAGCATGGTGGTCGCCAATTCGCTAGCGGTGAATTCGGTGAAGGAATTAATCGAATACGCCAGGGCCAATCCCGGCAAGCTTTCCTATGGTTCCAACGGCGTGGGCGCAAGCTCCCATCTTGAGATGGAATTGTTGAAGCTGAAATTTGGGGTTGACATCGTCCACGTGCCCTACAAGGGCGGCGCCGACGCGATCACTGCGACGGCAGCGGGGCAGATTCCGATGGGGTTTGGGCCCTTGATCACCGCCGCGCAGCAGGCCCGTGCGGGTAAATTGCGCATTCTTGCGGTGACCAGCGTCAAGCGGTTCGCGGGGCTGCCTGAATACCCATCGATGGGAGAGCAACTGCCTGACTATGAAAAAATTCCCACCGGCGATGAGATTGTCGGGCCGGCTGGAATTCCAGCCGCAATTCTGCGCCGCCTCAACACGGAGATGGTCAAGGCCATCACTCATCCCGAGTCTTTGGAACGCTTAAAGAGCATCGGATTTGTCGCCGTGGCCAATACGCCCGAGGAACATCTGGCTCAGATCAAACGCGACATGCAAATCATGGCGAAGGCTATCAAGGCGGCGAAGATCAGTCCGGAGTAACAAGCGCAATGCTGGAGGGAAAGAGAAAACCCTCTTTCTCATTTGCCCCAAAATGGTTCTCGAACGATAAGGCCCCTGCAATGGATTTTTTGCAGGACCTTGCCCAATCGTATTTGCTAGGCCTGCAGCGAATTGATGGTCTTGTTGGCGCTGCGCAGGCGCTGCCCCAATTCACGCGACAGACTGGTCATGATCTTGACAGCGATGGCATGGTGCTGTTCGACTAGCTCATCCATTTGCCGGCGCGACATGACATAGCAGGTGAGCTTGGTGTCGACGCGCACGCTTGCCGAACGCGGTTGCGAGTCGAGCAGCGCCATTTCGCCAAATACCGTGCCTTGTCCAAATGTCACCAAACGGTGGGTGCCAAGATTGCCTTCCATGGCGCGATAGACGCTCGCCGATCCCTCCGAGATGATGAAAAGCTCGTCCCCGGTGTCGCCTTCCAGAAAAACATATTCGCCCGGTTGAAATATTCTCTTTTCAAGCTTCGGCGTGAGTAATGCAAGTTCCTGGCTATTGAGCAATTCCATTGGTGTAATGCGTGCCAGTGGTGTTTCCGTGAGGATGTTTTTTTCGCCGATTACTGCAAGCAACACATCGTTTTCCGCTTTTTCAAGCGCATGATCGGTGTCATCAAAAAATCCGCTGGCGCCTACCGCGCTGACTACGCCGGTGTCCTGGAAAAATCCCCACAACTCGTGATTCTTGTTCATGTGGGATATCAGCAATTGGCGTCGTGACTGGCGCACCAGTTTGGCGATTTGCGCGATTGTTCCGGCGCCGGTCGAATCAATATAGGTGATCCGTTTCATGTCGAGAATGAGGTGGCTTACGTCCTCGCGCAAAAGGCGTTCTATTTGGTCGAGCAGGTGATCGGCCGTACCGAAGAACACAATGCCCTCCAGGACCAGTACCACCACCTTGTTGCCGTTCTTGTCCAGCTGTTCCATGTCGGATGCAGGACGCGAACGGTGAGAGTGGATCGCGTCGCAGCGATATACCCGGCGCACCAGCGAGCGGCTGGTGGTGGCGATGAAAAAGCCCACTGCGATCACTATCCCGACCGCGACGCCCTTGGCGACCCCCACCGTAATAGCAACCATGGCAACAATGATTAGAATGCTCAGATCGATAGCGTGGCTGCGGCTGATCTTGATCTTGCCGCGCATCGCGTTAAATAAGTTTGTCGGAATGTTAAAGTCGATCAGGCGCAGCGCCAGTGTCATCAGCAATACCGCCACCACCACGCGTGGCAGGATTGCGATGACCCACCCAAACAGCACAATAGCCATGACAGAAATGACGCCGATGACCGCGAGCGACCATCGACTGTGCCCTCCTGCGTTGTGGTTGGCCAGGCTGTTGCTCAGATTTATGCCAACAGGAATGCACCCGATACAAGGTAGAAGCGTATTGGTTGCGCCGAGTTTGGCCAGTTCTCTGTTGGAGTTCAGGCGTACGCCGGTTTGTGCCTCGTAGGCCTTGGAGGAGAGCAGGTGATCGAGCGAAGCGACAATGGCCAGGCCGAATGCGGCGGCGATGATATCGGGCAGGCGTGCGCCGTAGACCTCGAGAAATGGATAAAAACTCAATGCGATGTCAAACGGTGGCTTGATATCGGGGGACATGGAGCCAATGGTGGAACCTAGATATTTTTCCAATCCAAGGGCTTGCAGAAGGTGATAGGCGAGTGTGCCTGCGATGACCCCCAGAACCATCGGCGGGATGCGTTGCGCGAATCGAGGTGGCCAGGCGATCATCGCGCCGGTGGCCGCGACCACCACCAGATTCAAGGGGGCGAACTTTTCGCCGAGTTCCCGGAACACGATTCCAATCGAGTGAGTGTCTTCAACGCCAAGCATGGCGCCAATCTGCGATACCAGTAGCAAAATGCCCACCGCGTTGAGAAATCCAGACAACACCGGTTGTGGACAATACTTGACCAAGCCACCCATGCGGCTTAAGCCGAATACTGTTTGTATCAGGCCTGTCAGGGCAAGAAACAGGAACACCCCGGCGATCTGCAACGTGGGATCTATCGTGACAGCGGGGTTGGTTTCTAAGATCACCTGGATGAGCAGCGCCGCGACGAAAAAACCGGCCACGCTGCGCGGCAGGTTAACGCCGGTGGATCGCGTTCCCAATAAAGCAAGCATGATCGCGCCCAAGGCCAGGCCCCAGATGCCAGAAACAATGCCCAGATCGAAGCCGTCGCGACCGAGTGCTTCAAGGGTGAAAGAACCGATGACGGCACTCACCGGCAAGGCCAGGAATGACGCCGTCATTCCGCCGATAATGTCGCCTTTTAACGTCGATTCAGTTTTGGATGGAGAGGACAATTCTACGTGTGCCAATAATCGTCAAAGGCGACCAGTCGATGACGAGTCAATGGCGCCCCGTCAATGCCGACCATGGTATTTACTCAAATGATTGTAGAGACAAGGTCGAGCACCGGCAAGCTAAATTAATGAATTCATTAAATAAAATGGCATAAATGGCGCATAGAGATATGCTAGTCTAATTTTTTAAATACTGATGAACCTGGTCATCGGGTTCGCTAGCGGGGGGCTATGACTGAAGAAAATAAGGTGGGTAACGGCAATCAAAACGCCAGTAATTCCGATAAGACGCAAGTTGACCCGAATTCGCCGTTGCACCGAAATCGCGCGGCGGTGGCCACGGCAGCCGCAATTGATTCCGATAAGACGCAAGTTGACCCGAATTCGCCGTTGCACCGAAATCGCGCAGCGGTGGCCACGGCCGCCGTAATTGATTCCGATAAGACGCAAGTTGACCCGAATTCGGCGTTGCACCGAAATCGCGCCGAGGCAGCCAAGGTCACCGAGACACCGGCGGCGCCCGCTGCGGCGAATGTACAAAAGGCCGCATTTACCTCGGCGCCGGAGGATTCGACGATTTCCTTGCCGCAAGCGTATCGCCTGTTTGAGTACCGCATCGACGGTGTGCTTGGGCAAGGCGGATTTGGCATCACCTATATGGCAACCGATGTCAATTTGAATTCCAAGGTGGCGGTGAAAGAGTATTTGCCTGCGCAATTTGCCTATCGTTCGACCACCAAATCAATATCGGCGCGCGCTGCGGACGACCTCGATTTCTATCAATACGGTTTGGAGAGTTTTCTAGTCGAGGCGCGCACCCTGGCCACCTTCAGGCATCCCAACATAGTTCGGGTGGCGCGATTTTTCGAGGGAAACAACACCGCGTACATGGTGTTGGAGTATGAAGAGGGCAAGTCACTGCGATCCTGGTGGCAGGCCCACGCCGACATCGGCGAGGAGCGTCTGCTGGGCTTGTTGTTACCCTTGTTAGAAGGATTGGGGGTGGTACACCGAACCGGATTCCTTCACCGGGATATCAAGCCGGACAATGTCATCGTTCGCGACAGCGATGGCAGTTTAGTCTTGCTCGATTTCGGCGCCGCGCGCAGTACTGCTGCGAATCATGCGGAGGAAGCGAGCATTGTGACCCCTGGCTATGGCCCTATCGAGCAGTATCAGGGAAACGCGCAGGGTGCTTACACGGACATCTACGCCCTGGGCGCGACGCTCTACTGGATGCTGACTGGGCAAAAACCGCCCGAGGCCACCGAACGAGTCATCAGCGACACCATGGAAGCGGCGGCGGTGGTAGGCGAGGGAAAATTCAGCGCGGAATTTTTGAACGCCATCGACTGGGCGCTTAAAGTCAAACCGGAGGAGCGTCCCCAGGACGTGCGCCAGTTCGCCACGGCCTTGTTCGCCTCGCACGCGGCCGCGCTTGGCCTCACCGAAGCACTCGCAGCGGGAGCAGACAAGGAAGCCGAACAGGAAACCTGGCTCAATACGCTCAAATCGGTGCGTCTGATTCGCAGGCGTATCAAGCGATTTGGAGATCTGCTGTTTCGTCCATCCTCCTGGCCGATGGCGATAAAAATGACCTTGGCGATGGTGGTCACCGCATTGCTGCCAATGATCATCACCGCGTATTACAACGTCAATGGAAGTATCGACAGCATTTCCAAAACCGAGTTGAGGAACCTGGAGCAAATCGCCGAGAACGCCGCGGCGCGGATTACGCAGTTGATCGACGACACCAATAAGCTCGGTATTTTTCTTGGCACCGACCGCGATTTTGTTGGCTACCTGGAAAAACCCAGCGACGCCATTGCCGCTGAGATTCGTCGCAAACTCGCCAACCTGAGGACCTCGAACCCCAACATCGAGTTGGTGATGGTGTTCGATGCCGAAGGGACTGCGAAGATTGCCACCGATTCCGCGGTTCAAGGCCGAAATTTCAAGTTTCGTGAATATTTCAAGTTGGCCATGGAAGGCAGGCCCTTCGTCAGTAGCATGTTGGTCGGCGCGGCAACCGGTCAAATGGGGGTGTTTTTTGCCCAGCCGGTGCGCAACAAAGACGACAAGGTCATCGGCGCGGTGGTGATGCGCACAGCGGCGTTGCCGTTCGAGAAGATGTTGAGCGATCTTCAGGTCGGAACGCGACTGGCCACCCTGGTCGACGATGACGGTGTGCTCGTGTATCACCCCGATCCGGCCACACGATTCAAAAGCCTGGCGCCGCTGTCTCAAAAACAGGCCGAAGAAATAAAGGCTGACCAGCGTTTTCGTCGCGACAATATCGATTCGGTCAACATGCCCGAATTGAGCAATGCGTTGCTTGCGGCTACGCGAGCCGGCAACATCAGCTACGTTTCATCGATCACCCAAAAGGAGGAGATCGCGGGTTACGCGCCGGTCAAAGGCCACATCTGGGTGGTGGCGATCTCCGAATCCAAGGAGGAGTTTTCGGCACCGCTGGACCGCTTGTTCTCCAATGTGCTGCAATCGGTGTTTTGGGTCGGGATGGTATTTGTGTTGATCGCAATGCTGATCGCACGCAGCATCGTCAACCCGATCAAGGAATTGCAGACTGCGGCGCTGGCCTTGAAGAGGGGTGATTACGAAAAGGCATCGGTGCAGGTTCGATCCAACGACGAAATCGGTCAGCTGGGCCGAACCTTCAATGTCATGATCGACGTGTTGCGCCAGCGCGAGCGTGAACGTGAACGCGCATCCGGGGGCTTGGGAAAGTAGCTTGCAGAATCATTTGCCACTCCTCTTCAGAATGAAGGGAATACTGCCCGTCAATAGCGTCATGATTGAACAAAACCACGTTACCCAGATCATGGAAAGTGGCGTTCCGTCGGAAACCGTACTGTAGATTTGCGCGCATAGCGCCCCCAGAAAGGTTTGGCAGAACACGCCAATTCCTGATGCCGTCCCCGACAGACTGGGGATGATGCGCATCGCGCCGCTGGTGGCATTGGGCAGGGCAAGGCCCTGGCCAAAGGTGATCAGCGCACCTGGGAGAAACAGCAACAGGGGAGACAATTCCCCCACGATGATCATGATGGACTGCGCGCTGATCGCCGCGAAATTGATGGCGCCGCCAATAATCACCATGGTTTCGATGGAAATGCGTCCCGACAAGCGGCTGGAGACAAGATTGCCCAGAAAGAATCCGAGGGGAAATAAAGCGAAGTAACTGCCGAATTCGCTTGCCGACCGGCCCAGGTATCCGGTCATTAGAAATGCCGAGGCTGCGGCCATAGTGTAGAAGCAGCCTGAAGAAAAGCCCGATTGCAATACATAGGCGGCAAAGCGAAGGTTAGAGAAAAGTTTCAGGTAATCGTGCAGATAGCTGCCGCCCTTGGGCTGACGCGCCTCGCGAGGGTGGGTTTCCAACAGAATCAGCCACGATGCGCCGAGGATCACAGCGCCAGCGATGGCCATGAACCAGAATGCCGCGCGCCATCCGGCGCCATCCACGATCAGCCCTGTGATATAGGGCGACAACATTGGCCCGAGCGTATAGGCCATGGTGAGGTAGGCAATGACCTTCACCAGAGCGTCGCTGCCATAGGCGTCGCGCGCAACCGCGCGCGCCAAAGTAATGCCGCAGCCGGCGCCCAATGCCTGCAACATCCGTGCGGCGATGAAACCCGGATACGACTCGGCTACCGATGCAAGCACGCTGCCAATCACGAACAGCGTCAGGCCCCCGAGCAGCACCGGCCTGCGGCCATAGCGGTCCGAGAGCGAGCCATAGATGAGCGTCGCGAACGCCATCACCAATAAGCCCAGCGTGAAACCCATGCCCGCCAGCGCGTCGCTGACCTCGAACACCGATTTGATCGCCGGCATGACCGGAAGAAACGCGTGCACCGCCAGCGGCCCAATCAAGGTGATTGCCGCCAGCGTGGCCATGAAGCGCCAGTCGGGACTGGAGTGCGGGGAAGGCGATGGGGTGCTGGACATTATTCTTCGCTGCTTGTCTCATTCGTCGAGTGGCTTATTCGTCGATTGGCTTATTCGTCGAGTGGCTTATTCCTCGAGTGTCTTATTCGCTGCCTGTCTTATTCTCAGACTGTCGCGTTGCCTGCGAAAACGTGGGAGCTATTACAATCGGCGCCGGCAGATTATCCCGGAACGCGGCGTTTCACGCCGTCACCATTTGAGAACCTGAGGAGAACAATCCATGAAGACCTATACGATCGATTATCAGGAAGGCGACACCGTTTGCGAAGGTTATGTCGCCTATGACGATAGCAAACAGGGCAAGCGCCCCGGCATCATTCTCTTCCCTGACTGGACCGGGGTGGGGCCCTATGCACACAAGCGCGCCGCGATGCTGGTGGAACTGGGCTATGCAGTTTTTTGCGCAGACGTGTATGGCAAGGGCATTCGCCCGCAGTTCCCGGCTTGCGCGGAGGAGATGGGAAAGTACCTGGCCAATCGTCCTTTGCTCAAGGCCCGTGCCAAAGCCGGCTTGGAGCAATTGCGCGCATTGCCGGTGGTGGATACCAGCAAGATGATCTCCATTGGATATTGCTTTGGCGGCCTGACCACGCTGGAACTCGCCCGTACCGGCGCGGACATCATCGGCGCGGTGAGCTTTCACGGCAACTTGGACACCGACAATCCGGCCGACGCTGCGAACATCAAAGGCAAGGTCCTGGTGCTGCATGGCGCCAATGATCCGGTGGTCCCCGAGCCTGAAGTCAGCGCCTTCTTCAAGGAAATGCGCGACGCCAAGGTGGATTGGTATTTCACCGCCTATGGCAACGCGGTGCACAGTTTCACGCAATGGCACGTGCCTGCGGGCGGCGCGCAGGCGGCCTACGAAGAGCGTGCCGACAAGCGCTCTTGGGTGGCGATGCAGGATTTCTTTAAAGAGCTACTTGGCTGAGTCTGGCGATCAAAACGTGCGCCCGTCGACTTCGTCACGGGCGCGTACGCCGTATCCGTAATACGGAGAATGAAATGATGGAGGGTGAAATGCTTGGTATCCAGCATCAGAGATGAAAGCACTGGAATTAAAGATCCCTCCGCCTGTCGTTCTGCTTGTCGTCGCAGCGGCAATGTGGGCAGTCTCATGGTTCGGCCAGCCGTTTAATTTGGATGACAGCTCTCAAACTGCGCTCGCAGGCAGCATTGCCATAATTGGTGCTGGTATCGATATTTTCTGTGTCATTTCGTTTTGGCGCGCCAAAACAACCGTTAATCCTTTGAGGCCGCGGAATTCATCCGCGCTTGTTACCTCCGGCGCGTACCGCTTCAGCCGCAATCCCATGTACCTCGGTCAAGCCCTGATCGTGGCGGCGTGGGCGGTGTTTTTAAGCACTGCGTGGGCATACGCGGGGCCGGCGTTATTTGTGCTTTACCTGAACCGATATCAAATTGGACCGGAGGAAAAGGTGTTGGCCAAAATGTTTGGCGCTGAATACTTGGCGTATCGGATACGCGTACGCCAGTGGATGTAGGAAATTTACCGGGCATGTCACGTTAATCGGAGCGCTGAAAATGACTCGGCGGCGGAGTCCCTCTCCCCGCTGCGTATTTCGCGCAACGTGGCCGTGAAATCGCGTTCACCATAGGGCGAAACGGCGGTCACGATCCCGCGAAATCGCGGTCACAAACTATGTTTTAGGTTAGCTTGTCTGTTGCGCTGCCCGGGCCACCGCATCACACAGATCATCGACCGTATTGGGCTTGTAGATCAGCTCGACTATGCCGGCAGCAAGCGCCGCGGCGCGCAACTCCTCGGAAAAATAGCCCGAGGCCATCACAATCGGCAGATCGGAACGAATGTTCTTCAGGGCCTGTGCCAGCTCCAGCCCCGTCATGCCCGGCATGTTGTGGTCGGTGACCACCAGTTCGAATTGATTCGGGTTGGCCTGCATAGCGTTAAGCGCCTCGCGCGGGTCTGTATAAGCGCTCACGCGATGGCCCTGGCGCTCAAGTAGGCGTTTCATCATGGAAACGATGGGCTTTTCATCATCTACATAAAGGATGTGTTTTCCCTGCCCCTGAACCGGGACGGCCTTGGCCGTGGATGGCGGTTCGGCCGGGACAGCTTCAATCAACTCGGGAAAATAAATGGAAAAGCAGCTGCCCTCCCCCGGGGTGCTTGCCACTTCGATACTCGCCTGATGCGCTTTCACGATGCCGTGCACCACCGACAAGCCCAGGCCTGTGCCCTTGCCCATGGGTTTGGTGGTGAAAAACGGCTCGAAAATTTGACTCCGCGTCAGCTCATCCATGCCGGGCCCGTTGTCGCGCACCGTGATGCAGGCGTAACTGCCTGGCTTAAGATCGGCGCGCGCCTCGCTCTGCGTGTGAGGGTACAGCCGCACTTCGATCACGCCCGCGTACGCTTGATTTTCCACCGCATGCAGGGCATTGGCGCACAGATTGAGCAGGATCTGCGTGATCTGCGTGGCATCGGCCAGCACCGCAGGAGTGTTTGGGTTGCAATTCACGCTCAGACTGACCCGATTGGGAAGCCCGGCGCGCACCAGTCCCATCGTTGCAAGCAGCGCTAAGGAGAGCGTGGTCGGCTTTAACTCCAAGGCCTGCCGCCGGCCAAAACTCAAGATCTGGCGCACTATGTCCGTCCCCCGGCGTGTCGCCTTGGCGATTTCCTGCAGGCTCTCGGACACCGGGTGAGCTGGATCTAAGTCCAGGCACGCCAGTTCCACATTGCCGGAGATCGCGGTGAGGGCGTTGTTGAGTTCGTGCGCAATGCCGCCCGCCAAGGTCCCCAGCGCCTCCATTTTCTGCGACTCGCGCAGTTGCTCCTCAATCGCCCTAAGCTGCGCTTGTTCCTGCTTGAGTGTCGTGATGTCGGTTATCGACACAAAAAAACCCTGCACCTGTCCATCGACCGCATACGGCAAAAACTGCACATAGGCGTCCATGCTCTTGCCATCGAACCGCAGCAAGGTGCTCTGGAACTGCTGCGAATAGCCAAGTAGGGCTTGCGTCATGCGGGCCTGGTTATCTTGAAACAATTCGTCGCCGAGCAAATCCTGCACCCGGCAATTGTGCATCTGCGCCTCGGTGCGGCCAAACCATTCGCGGTGGTATTTGTTGGAAAAGCCGCAACGCAGCTGGCGATCCCAGTAACTCAGTAGGCCCGGAGCGCAGTTGGCGAGCTGCGCTGCGAAATGCGTCGCCTCCGATTGAGTCTGCTGTGCGGCCCTCAAGAGGGTGACGTCGATCAGGGCGATGCGTACTTCAATGTTGCCCATTCGGCGGGGCAGGCACCCAATCTGTGCGTGAAATATGCCCCTGTTGGTGTGTCGAAACGACAATTCTATGGTGCTGGTCTCGATGTCATTTTTCAGACTCTGGAAATGCACATGCCAGAGATCCGTCTGTTCGGCAATGACTAAAGCGGAGAGTGGTTTGCGCAGAAGTTTGCTGCGTTCCAACCCGAACATCTTGGTGCCAGTGAGGTTAATCGCTTCGATAACGCCATTGGCGTCGAGCGTGAGATAGCCGACCGGGGCGAAATCATACAAATCTAAATAGTGGTCGCGCGATACCTGTAATTCGTCTTGCGTGAGCCTCAATGCCTCGTTTTGCATCTCAAGCTCAATCTGGTGCACGTCCAGTTCGTGCCGTAGTTCTTTGTTCGTGTGCGCGGTGGCTTTGCTTGCCGACCTCGAGCGCTGCTCCTGCTCGGCTAGCTCCCGCAGGCTTGGATCAATGGGTTTGTTGTTATCGGGCTGCTTCATTGTTATCCAATTCCTGGATTGCCGTGATCGCTAGCAGGATGGTGGTGGTGCCCAGGGTCACGACGCGCCTGGCATTGAGTAGCACGCGGCGCTTGCCCAGACCCGGAAGGTCGATCTCCACCGGGTAGCCTTCCAGCTGCGGTTCGCGCGACAGTCTATCCTCGAGCAACTGGCGCAGGGCCGCCATGTTCCACTGGCCACGGCCGAGGTCGTAGATTTTTTGGCCCACTGTTTGTTCTGGCGTGAGAGAAAAGCGCTGATAGAACGATGCGCTGGCCGAGTTCACCCGCAAGTCGCTATTGAGCACCAACAGCGGCTCGGCGACCGTGTTGACGATGCCCTCGGCCACCAGGTTGTGCGCCTCCATCGCAGCAAGCTTGATGCTGGCCAATTTGAATTCGGTGATCGAGGTGAAAGTCAGCGCCACGCCCGCGATGACGTTGTCCAGAGTCCGGTAGGGCTGCATGCGCGCCAGAAACCATGCGCCCTCGCGGGTGCGCACCTCACGCTCGATCGGAATTAGCTTGTCGATCACAGCCTGGAGTTCGCCAATCAGGTCTTCGCCCTCGATGTTCGAGGCGATGTCGCTCAAAGGGCGGCCGACATCGGTGGGGATCAGGCGGAAGACCTTCGTCGTCTCGGGTGTGAAGCGCCGGATGAGCAGATGATTGTCCAAGAACATGACACCGGCGCTGATGTTGTCGAACAGGTTTTTCATGTCGTCCTGCATGCCGATCAACTGCTCGACCTTGGTGCTCAACTCACTATTGACCGTGATGGTCTCTTCATTGAGCGATTGCAGTTCTTCCTTGGAGGTTTCAAGTTCTTCATTGGAAGATTGGAGTTCTTCGTTGGTGGACTGCAACTCCTCGTTGGTCGATTGCAGTTCTTCATTGGTTGCCTGCTGCTCTTCGATGGTCGCTTGCAGGGTTTCCTTGTTGTGGGCGAGTTCTTTCTCCAGGTCTTCGAGGTGCATGACATTTATTGACACGGAGTCAGCTTTGCCGCGGCCCTGCTTGGCGGAGGGTTTGGGCGAGGGCTGCTCGGGCTCGCCGAGATCCTCGAAGCTCACCAACAGGATCTGGTCCACCTTGGTTGCGGAATCGGTGGCGGGGCGCGGCAGCAGGCGCACGTTTATGTGCACTGTGCTCAAGCCGCTGCTGGTCTTCACCGAGACTTTGCGGTTGCGTGTCGGCGTTACTCGGTTGACTGCATCGAAGATGGCGGATCGCAGTTCGTGTTGCAGGCCCTCGCGCGCCATCTCGATCACGTTATTGCTCACCGGGCCGGGGGTCGGGCGCAGGTATTTGCCGGTGTCGCCGTGTACGAAAAGTATATTGCCCAAGGTGTCGGTAGTCACCGAGGCCGGCGCGTAGCTTTGCAGCAGTACGCGATGACTCATATCGCCGATCGTCAAT
The DNA here is from genome assembly GCA_945897475.1 of Bordetella parapertussis. Taxonomy (GTDB): domain Bacteria; phylum Pseudomonadota; class Gammaproteobacteria; order Burkholderiales; family SG8-39; genus 2-02-FULL-62-17. The sequence continues at coordinate 34,611 of CAMDFL010000006.1, read as the reverse complement.
GGATGGAATGAGGCACGGTTTTTCAGCGGGACGCGCGCCAATGGATTCACGGGGTTCGCTTTATGCAGGCTATTGCCGATGGTGCCTCGATGTCGATAATTGTCGGTGTCGGTGTCGGTGTCGGTGGCGACCGGATGGCTGGCCCGATAGAGCTTCCACTTGCGATCGAGCAATGCAAACAGATCCGCAGTGCCGGTGATGCTCTCAGATGCGGACAGAAACAGCACCCCATCGGGCTTGAGGGCGTAGTGAAATTGTTTAATCAGCCGGTTCTGCAGTTCCGGTTCGAGGTAGATCATCAGGTTGCGGCAACTGAGCAGGTCGAGCTTGGTGAAAGGGGGGTCCTTAACCACGTTCTGCGTGGCGAACACCACCATATCGCGAATCTCCTTTTTGATTTTGTAGCCGCCAGTGCTGTCTTGGTCCTTGGTAAAGTAGCGGCGCAGGCGCTCAACTGTCACGTCCTGGGCGATATTGGGCGGATAGCGTCCGGCCCGCGCTACGGCGATGGCATCATCGTCGAGGTCGGTGGCGTAGATCTGGAAATTCAAATACGGCACCTGCGTTGTCTTCATCTCGTCCATCAACTCCGAGAGCACCATGGCAATCGAATAGGCTTCCTCGCCGCTGGCGCAGCCGGCCACCCAGACCCGGAACAGGTAGCCCTCCGGCTTGTTCGTCAACATCGGCGGCAGAATGGTTTTTTTCAGCGCCACGAAGGCTTCCGGGTCTCGGAAAAAGCTGGTGACGTTGATCAGCAGCTCCTTGAACAACACCTGCACCTCGGCGCGATTGTCCTTCAGAAAACGCGCATAGAGTGCGGGAGTATCGATGTTGTGCTTGGCCATGCGACGCTCGATGCGACGGCCGATGGTGCTTTTTTTGTAGAGCGTGAAATCGTGCCCGGTGGCGCTGCGTATCTGTTGCAGAATCTGGTTCATGCCGCTCAAGACAATCGGGGCGGGCAGCAACGAGCCCATTTGGTTGAACGTGGACTGCTTGATGATTTGTTGCAACATTGCCGGCATTTTCTCCACCGGCAAAACATGGGTGGCATAGCCGGAGGCGATGGCGCTTTGCGGCATGCCGTCATATTTGGCGGTAGCGGGGTCCTGCACCATGCAAATGCCACCAGCGCCATGGATGGCGCGCAGACCCAGCGTGCCGTCGCTGGCGGTACCCGAGAGGACGATACCGATGGCTTTGTCCCCCTGATCTTCGGCAAGTGAGCGCAGGAAGGCATCGACCGGCATGCGCTGCCCACGCGCCAGTTCAGGCATCGACAGTTGCAATTCCCGGTTGAAAATGGACATCTCGCGGTTGGGCGGAATGACGTAGATGCAGTTGGCTTGCACCTGTGTCTGGCCAAGGGCTTGCACAACCTGCATCCGGGTGGCGCGTTGCAGGATTTCTGTCAGTAGACTGGCATGGCCTGGGTCCAGATGCGGCACCAGTACGAAGGCCATGCCCGTGTCCACCGGGCAGGCGCGAAAAAACTGCACGAAGGCTTCCAATCCGCCCGCTGAAGCACCTATTCCGACAATGGCGGAGGGGGGGATTTGCGCAGGCGGCACCCCATTCATGGCCGCAGCGGGGGCGGGGTTTGCTTGTGATTGTTCGCCACCGACTTGGCCGATGGCTTTTGGGGAGTCCTTGCCCGGGGTTTTTTGCTTGCCCTGGATTTTTTCGCTTGTCTTGGGCTTTTTGCTTGCCACGGGTTTTTTGCTCGCCATGGGCTTACCGGTTGCCGTGGGCTTTTTGCTTACCGTGGGCTTGTTGGTTGCCATGAAAGCGCCTTTATTGAGGTGAGCAGGAGACCTGCGCAGAACCTGATTCTCATAATAACCTCAATGAGGCGCTGACGTGGGCGACTTTAGACCTCTATGCATCCGTCGGTGCGCCGTTTTTCAGCCGACTTCTACCGATCCATTCAACCATTCTCCAGGGCAGAGACGCTTGCGGCTTAAAATTCGGACGCCCCGGTTGACCCGACAATTTCCCGCACTTACACTTACAATGTTTTCCGCATTTACTGTGTTTTACTTAATAGTCCCGGACCATATTGAAGCAACAGGTTTGCGCAGGGGCAGGGACCACAACCGGAGGAGCACCGCATGCGCGTCATTGATTCCCACTTTCACTGGTACCCGAAATCGGTTTTCGAAGAACTCTGTAAAAGAAAAACCGGATATCCGCGCGCCGAGCTCAATCCCAAGAATGGCGGCTACAACGTCTGGACCAGCGAAGGCGTGAAGCGCGGCGGCGCATGGGCAGAATGGTTCGATCTGGACGGCCTCTTGGCGCACCAGAATGCGCAAGGCCACGAGATGGACGTGGTCTGCTCTTTAGGTCCCTTTTCGGCCTACTTTTCCGAGACTTCCACCTCAGAAGGCTTAGCCTCGGCGCAGATGTGGAACGACGAAATGGCCTGGGCACAGAACAAACACGCCGGCCACCTGTGGGCGAGCGGCGTGGTGCCGCTGCAGGACACCAAAGTCGCGATCGACGAACTGGATCGCATGGTCAACAAGCTGGGCCTGTGCGGGGTCAACATTCCCGGCAGCATAGGCAAGAGCGGCCGCATTGACGCCGAACGCCTCGAGCCCTTCTATGATCGTGTCGAACAACTGGGTGTTCCTATCTTCATGCACCCCACCGACGCCGCCTTCGAAGATATTCTGGATGGTTACGATGGCGCGCTCTACAACAGCCTGGGGCGTGTGATCGATGTCAGCGTCTCGGCCTATCGCATGGTGCTCTCGGGAATCATGGAGCGTCATCCTGATCTGAAAATCTTCATGTCGCACACCGGCGGGGCCCTGCCCTATCAGGCGGGACGCATGGACAAGAATTCGAAAGCCGCGAAATTGCCGAAACCCCCAAGTGAATACCTGCGCCGCATGTATACCGACACGGTGTCGCCGCATGCCATCGGGGTGAAGTTCGCGATCGAGTTCTACGGCGTCGATCACGTCATGTACGGCAGCGATTACCCTTGCTGGAATCCGGAAGGCGCGCTGCGGGTATTGAATGAAGCCGGTCTGTCCGCGGCCGACCAGCAGAAGGTGATGTACGACAATGCGCGCCGCATTCTTGGCCTGAAGGACCCGGTTAAGGCGACTCTGAAAGACCGTGAGCTCGCACCGGCCTAAAGCGTGTCCGTCAGACGTTGATGAGGATGGGGCCTTGGAGGGATTGACGCGCCATCTTTCAACCGAGGTGGGCCGCTACGGGATCGCCGTGAATGCGATCTGCTGCGGCGCCACTTTGGCTAGCCCTACCACTGGCCGATATTAGGCATCGACTTCCAGGGATCGGCAGGCGCCAGGGCATCGCCTTTTTGCAGCAACTCGATCGAGATGTTGTCGGGTGAACGCACAAACGCCATGTGGCCGTCGCGAGGAGGGCGGTTGATGGTTACACCTGCGTCGTGCAGCCTCTGACAAATCGCGTAGATGTCCTCGACCGCGTAGGCGAGGTGACCAAAATTGCGCCCGCCTTCGTAGGTCTGCGGATCCCAGTTGTAGGTGAGTTCGACCAAAGGCGAGCGTGACGCCTCGGCACTGGCGGCGTCGCCGGGTGCGGCAAGGAAAATCAGACTGAAGCGGCCCTTCTCGCTGTCGACGCGGCGCACCTCGATCAAACCAAGTTTTTTGCAATAGAAATCAAGCGATGCATCGATGTTGGTGATGCGGACCATGGTGTGGAGATATTGCATTGAGGGCTCCAAAGGTAATGCGGATTTTTTTAGCTGAGTGCTGGAATAGTTTTTTGGAGCTGAGCCGGTGTCTGAAGTGGCCAGATCGCGGTGGGTAAGCCTGCGGCGGTGAATATGACGAACAGTAGAAAATTGTGGCGCGAAAGTCCCATGAATTTCCCTCTCCTGGATTACGGACATGCCCGGCATGATAGTCGTTTGATCGGCGCGTCATTCATGGTTCATTGTTGCCAAGATACGGTCGATGAGGTGCGGCCAGACCCAGACGCCCTCACTCGGGCGTTTCGATTAGGATGTTGAAGTTGGCATCCGAATCTTCGGGCCGGCGCGCCATCAACCTGCGCCAGGCCCGTGCGCTGTCCGAGAGGTTTAGGCGGTCCAGAATTGCCTCGAAGCAATGCGCGCACCCTCGGCCAGAGCAGCCAGTTTTGCCCAGACTACGTCAGGGTCCACCGCCGCCTGCCCCACCCAGGTGCCGTAGCCGCAATCGCTTCCGGCGACCACGTTCTCGCGTCCCACCAGGTGCGCGTAGCGCGCGATGCGCTGCGCAATGAGTTCGGGGTGTTCGATGAAATTGGACTTGGATTCGATCACGCCGGGAATGATCATTTTTCCCTCTGGCAGGCGAAGCTTTTCGAATAGCGACCATTCGTGCGCGTGGCGGGGGTTCGCCGCTTCGAAGGAAATGGCGGCCGGGCGCGCTGTGAAGGCGATGTCGATGATGTCGGCGAGCGGAACGTCGTAATGATGCGGGCCTTCGTAGTTGCCCCAGCACAGGTGCAGGCGCAGACGTTCGGGTGGTATGCCATCGAGCGCGTGATTCAAGGCGGCAACGTGCATTTGTGCGCGTTTGCGAAATTCGGCGAGCGTCAGGTTTGCGTATTGAATATGCCGTCCCATGGCGAGGTCGGGGCAATCGAGTTGCAAATCGAATCCCGCGTCGATGACCGCCTTGTATTCGTGGCGCATCGCATCCGCTATGGCGAATAGGTAGGCATCTTGCGTTGGGTAGTATGCATTGCGAAAAAAAAGGGAAACCACGCCGGGTGAGGCGGCGCTCAGAAATCCACCGGCGACGATGGTGTTTTGCAAGGCGGCCCGCAGATTCTCAGCATCGGTGCGCGCCGCTTGCGCGTCCTTTAGCGCCAGGGGCGCATTGCATGCCGGCGTGCGCCGCCGCGAACGACCGGGGTCACCGAAAACGCGTTTGGCCAGTACGGGAAAATCTTCTAGATCTTTATATACAAATGTATTGTCTGCGCCGCCAAATCCGTCAATCCTATCCTTTATATAGGTTGCATAGCTGGGCTTGGACATTTCGCCGTCGTTGACGTAGTCGACACCGGCTTTGGTTTGGCGCGTGGTTACTTCGGCAACCGCGAGCTTGATGCGCGCGGCCAGGGGTGCGGGGTCGACCGGCACGCCGGACTCTTTGGCGTACATCATGCGCACCAAGTCTTCTGGGCGCGGCAGGCTGCCGGTATGGGTGGTGAGGAAGCGTTCAGTGTTGGGGTGCATGGCTGGCTGCGATGAGGTATATGCCGCGCATTCTATAGCTCGATGCTTCGGCAGATTGGATCAGAATCGCGCGTTGAGGATTGCGCATTGAGTATCGCGCGGGCAGCGCTACGCCGTTTCGTCAAGCAAGGTATTATTTGCGCGCTTACAGCAGGGGGTTGATCGCCGCCGTGATCGTTGGCGATTGCAAAGATTCGTACCTTGAGGAGGGTGTCTATGAATGCATTTGCTTCGTTCGCTGTTGTAACCGTACTGATGTCCCAGATGTTATTTGCATTGCCCGCCGCTGCTCAAAGCGGGCCACCGATCCGAATCGGCAGCACGCTTGCGCTGACGGGGGGTCTTGCCGCAACCGGTATCGTTCATAAACTGGTGGGCGAAATTTATGTCGAGGAATTGAATAAACGCGGCGGATTGCTGGGCCGCAAGGTCGAGTGGATTGTCCGTGACGATCAGTCGCGACCAGATGTGACCCGGACGCTCTACGAGCAGATCATTACGGTCGATAAGGTGGATCTGTTGATGGGCCCCTATGCGACAGGTTCAATCCTGTCGGCAATGGCGGTGGCGCAGCGCTACAACAAAATTCTTATTCATCACACCTTCGGCACTCCCGGTCTTGCCAAGTACGAGATGCAGTTTCCCGCATGGCATCTCGGACCGAATCCGGAAGCTACCGCACCCGCCACGGTGTTCGACGCGGTGCGCGAATCCGGCAATCCGCTGCGGACCGTGGCGATCGTCACCAGCAAATTTCCATCGGTTCACTTTGTTTCCGTGGGCGCGCGCGAAGTGGCGAAAAAACGCGGCATCAAGGAAGTATTGTGGCTGGAGTGGGAATTCGGCAACAAGGATTTCGGCCCGATCGCGGCCCGCATCAAGGATGCGAAACCGGATTTCGTTTTTGTCGGCGATATCGGACTGGAGGGCCTGCAACTGCTCGAAGCCATGAGCAAGATCGACTACACGCCTCCCTTGAGCTATCACCTTTATCCCGCGCCGGGCCCGATGACCAAGGCTCCATATGCCCGAAACGCCCTGGCAGCGACCATCTTCGAGCAGCACCCGCCCTTCACCACCAATCCGGTTGCCGGTCCCTTCGTCAAGATATTCAATGAGCGCGCCAGCAAGGCCGGCTTGCCGGACAATTCCGTGGATACACAGGCGGCGGCGTCTTATTCGGCGTGGCAGATGTTGGAGGCCGCAGTGAGGGCCACCAAAGGCCTGGACGACAAGGCGATGTCGCAATGGCTGCGCGCCAATCAGGTCGATACCATTCAGGGGCGCTTGCGCTTCAACGGTCCAAATAATTTCGGCGATGACTTGTTGCGCGTGAAGCAGGTGCAGAACGGCCAATGGGTTACGGTGTGGCCCAAGCAATGGGCCGCGCCTGGCTCCAAGATAATCACCCAATAGTTTCGGAGCAGCGATTTGCCCAGTGCTACGCTTATCGGGCAGTCGCTGCTGTCGGGTCTGTTCATCGGCGCACTGTATGGATTGCTTGGCATCGGCCTGAGCCTTTCCTGGGGATTGCTGCGGCAGATCAATCTTTCGCATTTCGCGCTGGCGTTTCTTGGCGCGTATCTGACCTATGAGCTGGGTAGTGGGGCGGTGGGCAGTGGAGTGGGCGGCCATGCAGCGGGAATGGACCCGCTGGCGACATTGCTCATTATCGTTCCCGGTTTTTTTCTTTTCGGTATGTTGCTTCATTGGGTGCTGGTGCGATTCTCCATCAGCCCGTTCAATTCCTTGCTGGTCACCTTTGGTCTCACAGTCATTCTGGAGAGTCTGATCCAGTGGATATGGACCGCCGACTACCGCCGGCTTGAATCGAGCTACGGCCCAGTGAAATTCAAATTGGGTGAGCTTTTCATTTCACTGCCCGATCTGATTACCTTCGTGCTTGCCCTCGGTCTGTCGATCGTGATCTGGGCGCTGCTGCGCTTCACCGATCTGGGCAAGGCGATGCGCGCGGTGGTCGAAGACACGCCAATCGCGGTGGCCTTCGGCATCAACGAACGACTGTTGGGTCTGGTGCTATCCGGGGCGAGCGCCGCTTTGGCGGGTATTGCCGGCATGTGCCTCGCCTTGAGCTTCACGCTGGCGCCGGCGCAGATTTACCTCTGGGTGGGCGTGGTGTTCGCGGTGGTGATGATAGGCGGCCTGGGCAATCCCGTGGGTGCTCTGGTAGCAGGCGTCGTCATTGGCATTGCTGAGGCCATCACCATGGCCTTGACCGCGCCGGCATGGGCGCCGTTGGTCTCGTTTTCGCTTCTGATCGCGGTGTTGCTGTTGCGGCCTGACAAGATTTGATGACGAACGCATGGCAATGAGCGCATGGCAATGATGAGCGCGACGCAATGACGGGCGTATCCAATGGTACGAGCCTGGCGGGTGGGTTCAATGGGCGTTCTGCCGCCGCATTCGTTGCAGCGGGCCTGGTACTGGCTATGGTGCCCTTGCTGAGACTTCCCGCGTTCTACGAGTCATTCCTGTACCTGGCATTCCATTGGATTATTCTGGCCACCTCCTGGAATATTTTGTCGGGTTATTCGGGATATTTTTCTTTCGGTCACGGCGCGTTCTTCGGCATCGGCATGTACACCACCGCAGTGCTCTCGGGCAAGTTCGATGTGCCGTTTTTGTGGACGCTACCTGCGGGGGCTGCGCTTGCGGCTATATTCGGAGCGGGATTGGGGGCGGTGGTATTTCGGCTCAAGCGGCTTCGCGGCGAATTGTTCGCGGTACTGACCTTGGCGGTGCCATTCATCATCGCTACCATCGTGGTGAATACGCCCATTGATGGTGGACAGGGCGTGTACCTCTCCGCGGTGCCGCTGCCGGCACTCTCGAACTCGCCCTCCTCGACATTTTATCTTCTGGTTCTCATCCTCACGATCGTGACCTTGTGGATCGCGCGAGAGATTCAATTTTCGCGCCTCGGCACTGGTCTTTTCGCGATTCATGACGACGAGGATGTCGCAGAAGTTTCTGGCGTGCCCACTTATCGTTACAAGGTGATGGTGTTCAGCTTGAGCTGCGCGCTCGCGGCGGCCGCGGGCGGCATCCACGCTTTGTTTGTTGCCTACGTTACCCGTCCCGAGACGTTTTCCATATTGGTGCCGCTCTATGTGGTGTTGATGAGCGTGCTGGGCGGCACGGCGCTGTGGTTCGGCCCGGCGGTGGGCGCGGTGGTGGTGACGCTGCTCCTATATACCTTCACCGTCGGCGACTACGCGATTGCGGGCCGTGCCCTGGTGGGCCTCATCCTGATTCTGGTGATTCTTTTCATGCCGGATGGCATTCTTGGTTTCATTCGGAAAAAGTGGCGGGGCTGGCGGCGCGCAAGGCAATCCGTGGTGAGTCAGGCGGCGAATCAGGCGGTGATTCAGGTTACGGTTGCGCCACCACGGCAAGCCGCGCGGGCGGCCGAGGCGCCGGTTGGCGTGCTGCTTGAATTGCGCGCGGTGAATAAATCTTTCAGCGGTGTGCAGGCCTTGGCGGATGTGAGTCTAGAGGTTCGCTTCGGTGAAATACTGGGTTTGGTCGGCCCGAATGGTTCAGGTAAATCCACGCTCATCAATGTGGTGAGCGGACATTACCGCGTGGATGGTGGTGAAATATTGTTTCGCGGCGGCAATCTTGTTTCCTTGAAGGCGCATCAGGTGGCAAGGGCGGGAATCGCCCGCACCTATCAGATACCGCGACCGTTCGCGCGCATGAGCGTGCTGCAAAACGTCGCCGTGACCGCGATGTTCGGGCACGCCGGTTTGGACCGTGCCAATGCGGAAATCGAGGCGCGCCATTGGCTCGAATTCACCGGCCTGGGAGCGCGTGCCGATGCCTTGCCTGCGGATCTCAATCTGCACCAGCGAAAATTCCTTGAACTGGCGCGCGCCCTGGCGTCGCGGCCATCCCTGGTATTCCTGGACGAGGTGCTCTCGGGTTTGACGCCAGCCGAAATCGATGACGCCGTGCGCCTGGTGCGTGCCATTCGCGATCAAGGCGCTACCGTGGTGTTCGTTGAGCATGTCATGCGTGCGGTGATGCAACTGACCGATCGTGTAGTGGTGCTCAACCATGGCCGTGTGATCGCCGAGGGCTTGCCCGAGGAGGCGATGCGCCAACCCGAGGTGGTGCGTGCTTATTTGGGAGGTGAGCTTGTTTGATCGGGAGGCGGGTATTTTTAAACAGGTAGCGAGCATGCGTAAGCAGGAGGCGAGCATGTATCGGACGCGGGGGGCCGCGCATGCTTGAACTTGATCGCATCGGCGTCGCCTATGGCGCCGCTCCCGCGCTATGGGAGGTGAGTCTGCATATCGACGCCGGTGAGATGGTGTGCGTGGTGGGGCCCAATGGTGCAGGAAAAACGACCTTGATCAACACTATTGCGGGTTTGCATTCGATTGCCTCTGGCGATCTGCGCATTGATGGGATTTCGATAGCGCGCCTTGCGCCGCATAAATTCTGCGACCTGGGCATTGCCATCGTTCCCGAGGGGAGGCGACTGTTCACGGGCATGACGGTGCTTGAGAACCTGGAACTGGGCAGCTACCGCAAAGCCGCGCGCTCGCAACGCGCGGTGACCCTTGCGAGCGTCTATGCGATGTTCCCGATTCTCAAGGAACGATCCGGGCAGCTTGCCGGCACGCTCTCCGGTGGCCAGCAGCAGGCGCTCGCCATTGGCCGAGCGCTGATGGCTCGACCACGCCTCTTGTTGCTCGATGAACCATCGCTCGGGCTGTCGCCGGCGATCGTTCTCGATTTATTCAAAATGGTGGGCGAAATCGGCAGGAGCGGCGTTGCGGTGCTTCTTGTCGAGCAGAACGTATCGATGGCTCTGCAACTTGCTGCGCGCGCCTATGTGCTTGAGGAAGGGCGCATCGTCGCCGATGGGCCCTCGAAGGATTTGCTGACACGGCCGGAGATACAGCGGGCTTATCTGGGCATTTAGCATTGGTTTTGAAATTGCGAAAAGGTTTATAAAGATCGTCGATTGTGCGCGGATAGCTTCACCATCCGCGCGTAAAAAACATTCGCGCTTCACGCGCTGATTTTGCTTTATGCACGGATATAAACCATCCGTGCATAAAAAACATTCGCGCTTCACGCGCTGATTTTGCTTTATGCACGGATATAAACCATCCGTGCATAAAGCAAGCTTTTGGTTAAATTCTTTGCGATAAGACAGAAAGGTCCTGCGATGTACACAGCCACCGACGGCATCATCCTTCCCACAACCATCACCGGCTCCTTGCCCCGGCCGCTCTGGTATTCCGAGAACCTGGGCGCGCGAAATTTCAGGGAAGCCATGGTGGATGCGCGCTACCGCGAGCAGTATCTCGACACGGTGGCAACCTTCATCAAGGATCAGGAAAGTGCGGGCCTGGATATCCTCACCGATGGCGATGCGCGGTTCGATCGCGATGTTGGCGGTCATCACTGGTTTTCCTACGCGCCGCAACGCATGGCGGGATTCTCCGGCTTCGAGCCTTATAAATTGCAAGGCGGACGCGCCGGCTTCCCCACGCCGCGCGGGCATATCCTGCACGACATCGTCGAGGCGCGGCTGATGCCCGATCTGGTCGGGCCGGTGGGCCGCGGCACATTGCAGTACACCGCCACCTGGAAGGCGGCGCAGCGCTTGACTACGCGCCCGGTGAAATTCGGCACTATCACGCCGGAATTGATCGCCATGGCGGTTCGCGACACACACTACAAAGATATGCGCTCGGCGATCATGGCGGTGAGTGATGCGCTCAATGCGGAGCTGACCGATCTCGTCAACGCCGGATGCGAGGTGATCCAAATGGAAGAAACCCAGATCCATCTGCTCGCGGCCAAGGGTTTGGTGGACAAGGTTCTCAACGCGGACCTGATGGTTGAGGTGTTCAACAACACAGTGCGCGGCCTGCGCGGCAAGGCGGAAATCTGGTGCCACACTTGCTGGGGGAATCCCGCCGGACAGCGATTGTTCAAAACCCAGCCGAGCTATGCCCCAGCCATCGATCATCTGAACAAGCTCGATGCCGATGTCATCACCTTCGAATGTGCCAGCATGGGCGGCATGGATCTGGAACTCATCGGTCGCGGCATCAAGGACAAGAAGGTCGCCATAGGCGTGGTGGACCACCATACGTTGCAGGTGGAAACCCCCGACCAGGTCGCCGATTTGATACGCCGCGGCTTAAAACACATTCCGGCCGAGAACCTGGTGCTATCGACCGATTGCGGCATGGGCCGCGAAGGCATGAGCCGGCGCCACGCGTTCTACAAAATGGTTGCGATCGTCCTGGGTACGAACATCGTCAGGCGTGAATTGGGTTTGCCGGAAGCCGCGTGTCTCGCGGCCGATGATCGCTACTCAATGGTCGAGTAATAAAAAGGGGCCAGGTTCGATTTTTCAGTAATTCGACACTAGTAATTGGAGTCTGCCCCTTTAATAACTCGACGCGAGGGCTGATTCAAGCCGTTGGTTTCTGGACGAGTGAGGCGCGCCGCAGCGGCTCGCTGCGAGCAAGCGAAATCCAGACGAAGCACAGCACCACCATCGTGCCCCCGCTCAGCGCCCAGCGCGGACCCGCGTAACTGGCGACCAGGTTTAACAGGAATCCGGAGAGCACCATCATGCTCCACACCAGGCTGAAAATTGCCATCACTCGGCCCCGGTAATCATCCGAGACCAGTGTCTGGAGAATGACCTGGGTGCCAGTCAGAAAATAAGAATGCCCGAGGCCGGCCAGTGCGACCAAGGCCACCGATATCCAGAATGAGCTGCTCCACGCGAATCCGAACAAGGCGAGATTCAACACAGTGATGGCGGTCACCATGATGTTGCGTGGCGTGACGCGCGCTTGCACCCTCGCGTAGGTGAACAAACCGATAATCGAACCCACGCCCGCGGCCGAGGACAGGATGCCCAGCCCGCTCGCGTCTACGCCGAGGATGTCCTTGGCGAACACCGGCAGCATGTGCATGTAACCCATGGCGAAACATGCGTTTAACAGCGCCGCGAGGATAACTTTGGAAAACACCTCGTCGCCACGCACATAGCTCACGCTGGCGGTGAAATTGGTGAGCATGCTGCCATGGGGTAGAGAGCCGACGGTGACCGGTTTTAACATGAACATGATGACAACCATCAGCGCGCTTGCGCAGGCTGCTGCCAGGAAGCTCGCATGCGCTCCGGCTGCCGCGATCGCGAATCCGGCCATCGAGGGCGCGACGATGCGCGTGCCACCCCAGGCCATCGACACCAGAGGCACCGCAGCGCGAAGGTGCGAACGATCCGGCAGGAGTCGTGGAAACAATGTCGATCGGCTGGGTTCGTCGATCGAGGTGCTTGCGCCGATCAGGAACGCGGCCACGGCCAGATGCCAGAATTCAGCCATCCCGAACAGTGCGAGCGCTCCCACTGCAAGCATCACCAGGGCGCTCAATGTCTCGGCAATGCCAATTAATTTTCTCGCGTCCCATCGATCGGCCAGCACGCCGCCCACCAGGGTGAGCACGATTTGCGGAGCAAATCCGAATAGATGGATGAGTGCAAGCTTGGCCGATGATCCCGTGAGTTCGAACGCCAACCATCCCAGCGTAAATTGAAAACTCATCATCCCGCAGGCCTGCGCGATCTGGCCGAACCAGAACAGGCGAAACTCCCGAAAGCGCAACGCGTGGAGCGGGCCGTGGCTTTGGGCAGCTCCGAGCGCGTCGCTGGGTGTGGCTTTTTTCATGAGACGGCAAGCATAGCAGGGCAAGCTTGCATTGCTCGCTGCCATAGCAGTGCAGGCCCGAATTCCTCTCCTCCATAATTTCTGTCGCTTCGTCTTTCCGAATATAAAATATCGCTTGCTCTTGTTAGTTTTTAAATTGAGAATTGTTGCTATTTGCGCACCCTGCAAGAGAGAAACAATGGCGAAGGCACTCGAGAAAATCTACGACGGCATCATCATCGGGGCCGGACACCACGGGCTGATTCTTGGCGCCTATCTGGCGCGGGCGGGATTGAAAATCTTGCTGGTCGAGCGCCGGCTGAGTTATGGCGGCGGGCTCTCAACCGAACAGGTGACCAGGCCGGGCTTCTACCACAACCTGCACTCGATCAATCACTTCCACATCAGCGAGGCACCCTGGTTCAAGGATCTCGGCGTCGGCGAGCGCACGACCTACATCACGCCGCGCTATGAACTCGGCCAGGCGCATCGCGACGGCAGCGCGCTCGTGCTTGGGCGCAATCTGGAGGAGTCGCTCGCCAATATCGCGCGTTTCTCTAAGAGAGATGCAGCCACCTTCCGCGAGTGGAACGCCAAGGCGGAAAAGATCACCGCCGGAATTTTTCTGCCCGAGCGTTTCTCCGAGCCACTGCCGCAGGCAGAGCGCGAGGCGCTGTTATCGCGCACGTCGCTAGGACGCGACTTCCTCGATATCGCGAACCGCCAGCCGCTCGATGTAGTACGCGAACTGTTCGAGAATGAACATGTGCGGCTGCTGTTTCTGTTTAAGGTTTCGCTGTTCGGCACCTGGCTGGTCGATACGACGTCGAAGACAAGCCCCATGGGCTCGGTCATCCGCGCCTTCGACCTGGAAAGCGGTTACCAGCTTTGCCAGGGCGGCTCGTTCAATCTCGCACGCGGGTTAATGGAATGTTTCATCGCCGCCGGCGGCGCCTATCAGCCACAGGTGAATATCGACCGCATCGTGATCGAGAACGGCAAAGCCACCGGCATCGAGTTGGCCGACGGACTCACCGTCAAGGCCAGACAATTCGTCGCCTCGACGCTTGACGTGCACCAGACTTTCGAAAAGCTCATCGGCCGCGAGCAAATGCCGGACGCATTTCGCCAGAAGCTCGACGGCTATCAGTACACCAAGTGGAGCCTGTTCGGACTGCATCTCGCGCTCAACGAGAGCCCGCGCTTCGCGGCGGAAAAATTCGACCCCAATATCAACCGCACGCTCAAATGGAGCATCGGTGCGGAGACTATGGATGACCTGTTCGCCGCGCATATGGATGTGCAGGCGGGCCGCGTGCCGAAGATCGTTCAGTTCGGAGCGGGGCCACTCAGTCTGCTCGATCCGACGCAGGCGCCGTCCGGAAAACATACGACCTATGCCTGGCATGTGATGCCGTTCGACCCGGACATCGGCGATAAAGACTATGAAACATTCAAGGAAGAATTCTCCGACAGGATCATCGAAACCTGGTCGCGCGTTTGCCCCAACATGACGGCAAAAAATGTCATCGCTCGTTACGTTTATACCGGGCGCGAATACACGCAGGATTTGATCAATATGCGCGACGGCGACATTTTTATGGGCGCGTTCAACGCCGAACAAGTGATGTATAACCACTTCGGCTACCGCACCCCGATTGCAAACCTCTACAACGCGGGATCCTCCGGTCACCCTGGCGGCGGGATTTCCGGCGGCTCCGGCTATATCAGCGCCGCAATCATTGCACGCGACCTGGGCATCAAGCCGTGGTGGACGCCGTGGAATGCGCGCGAAGCGCTGGAGACGCATGTCGCCGCCAACCGGGGCGCGGCATAAGTTCGCAAGGTTCATGGCAAAGTACTTCAGCGACAGGGTGTTGTCGCTGGAAAAAAATTTAACCGCACGGAGGAGATACGCATGAAATTCGCCGGAAAATTTCTGTTGTCATCGTGGATTCTGGCGATGCCCATCCTAGGTCTCATACCTATGGCGCATGCGCAGGATGCGTACCCCAATAAATTCATCCGCTGGGTGCTACCGTTTTCAGCCGGCTCAGGCCAGGACATCCTCGCGCGCCAGATCAGTCCGAAACTCGGCGAGCGCTTCGGTCAGCCCATGGTGGTGGACAACAAGGCGGGCGCGGGCGGGGTGATCGGCTTGGAGTACATGGTCAAGGCAGCGCCGGATGGCTACCAGATCATGATGGGCAATAACTCCATGTTGATTCTCTCAGCGATCCGGCCCACGCCATACGACCCGATCAAGGATTTCGCGCCGATTATGCAGTTGGGCACGGGTTCGTCGATGATCATGATTCACGGCGCGGTTCCCGCGAATACTCTTGCGGAATTCATCGCCTACTCGAAGGCCAATCCCGGCAAGCTCAATTACTCCTCGCCCGCGATCGGCACCTTTGGTCACCTAGCCACCGAATTGTTCAAGATTCAGACTGGCGCCAACATGGTGCATATCCCGCATAAGGGCATCGTTGCTGCTTTGAACGGATTGATTGCGGGGGACGTGCAGTTCATGCAGGGTGTAGCCGAGGTCGCCCTTCCGCATGTGCGCTCGGGCAAGCTGAAAGCGCTTGCCTCTGCGGGACAAAAACGCGCGCCCCTGTACCCTGACGTTGCCAATATGGGAGAACTGGGGCACAAGGATTTCAATCCGGTCCTCTGGTATGGCCTGTTCGCGCCGGCCGGTACTCGCGCTGAAATCATTTCGCGTTTCAGTTCCGAAATAACGCGCATATTGAACGAACCCGCCATGCGCGAGGATTTGCTCAAGCGCGGTATCGAAGCCGTCACGACCTCGGGCGAGCAATTGGGCGCGCACATGAAATCGGAAATGCTGACATGGCAGAACGTGATCAAGGTCGGTGGCATAAAGCCTGAGTGATTGTTAAAGCATTGGAGAAAACAATGGCCGAGCTTGGCGTGAAAACGGTGGTGCATCTGGTGGGCAGCGTGCCGCTATCCGACTCGGAAACGGTGTTCAAAACTTTAAGCAGCGGAGTCGGCAGGTTCTTCTCTCGGCTGCCCGATGGCGAGACCGGCATACGCAAGTCCTGGATTCGATTTCTGCAGGATGTGCTGGCGCAGCACCCGGCAATCGAAGTCGCGCATGACAGGATAGCCGGCGGAGTTGAGTCGGGGCCGCAGCGCTTAGTCGGGGCCGGCGGCGTTTAGTCGGGGCCGCAGCGCGCTACGGCAGTAATACCAGGCGCCTGCGAGAGCCTGCTAGTTGTCGCTCCCATGCCTTGCATACATCGCGAAGCGGCAGGGTTTCGAAATCGATGGCGATTCGGCCCGCCACCGCATGCCGGCACAGTGCGCTATAGGCCTGCTGCTGCACTTCAATAGGTGCATGGTAGTAAGCAAAACCGAGAATGTCGGCCGAGGTGCGCCGCAATGATTGTCCGGGCAGCTTCATTTCGGTGGCGACGGTGGTGCCGATGTGAACCATGCGCCCTCCTGTAGCCAATGCCTCTAGTGCGGCCTCCGCGGGCGGGCCGCAAAGGTAATCCAGCACCACGTCGATGGGTCCGCGCGCCGCCTCGGTGTATGCCGCGGTGAGATCGGAGGTTTCGTTCAAGTTCACGATGGCATCGGCGCCGAGCGCCTGGCAACGCAGCAGCGCTTCGGGGTTACGACCCGCCGCGATCACGCGTCCCGCACCGAGCAGGCGTGCCGCCGCCACCGCGATCAATCCGGACAGGCCGGTGGCGCCGATTACGAGCACGGTTTCGCCCGGTTCCAGCCGCGCACGCCAGGACAGGGGTAGCCACGCGGCCAGACCGGCGTTACCCAGCGCCGCTGCAAGCGCGTCGGGGATGCCCTCGGGTACATCGAGCAGACAGCTTGGGTGGACCAGGGTTTGCTCCGCCATCGAACCGAACGGCCAAAGGCAAGAGTTGAAATTGAAATACACGCGCTGCCCCTCGGCGAGCACACCCACGCCCTCGCGGCCGAGAACAAAGCGCCCCGGCGGCGGCTTGGTGTAATGGCGGCCCGAAGCGACTGCAATATCCACGCGCGTAAGCGCCGCGGCCTTGACATTGACAACGACGGCGCCCTCGCGTTCCACCGGACTGGCGAACGTTTCGCACAACGGGTGAGCACCTGATGTCATGACCGCGGCTTGCATTTCCATACCCCCCCAATTGCTGTGTCTGTTTGCCTCGGCCGCGCGAACAGGGTAGATTGAATCGTCATTATCGCAAGGAGCAGTAGCCATGTTACGAAACATACCGACGCCAATAATACAGACAGTATTGGGGGGCGCCGCGCTGCTGGCAGCCGCTGCCGCCAGCGCACAAAGCGATTACCCGAACCGGCCCACTGTAATCGTTCTTGCGATCGGCGCGGGAAGCGGCACTGACCTGGGGCTGCGCTTGTATGCCGATCGCCTGGGTAAGCGCTTAGGCCAGTCCTTCGTGGTCGAGAACAAACCCGGCGCGAGCACTATCCTTGGCACCGAGTATGGCATGCGCCAGCCGCCCACCGGCTATAACCTCACCAGTCTGTTCTCGACCTCCACTATCGTGCCCTCGACGCACAAGAATGTGCCCTTCGATCCTTTGAAGGATTTCATGCCGATCGCCAGGATGGCCGGCTCCGAATATGGATTCGCGGTGACGCCTTCAGTGCCGGCGAAGAATATGCAGGAGCTGATTGCTTATGCCAAGGCCAACCCCGGCAAGCTCGACTTTGCAAGCCCCGGTCATGGCACTCCGCATCATCTGGGCATGGAACTGTTGAAGCTCCAAGCCGGTGTCAATATTGTTCATGTGCCGCACAAGAGCATCAGCGACGCGTTGAATGGCGTTCAGGGAGGCCATACGCAGATGATTTTGTCGGTGGCCGCTGGCCTCGCTCCGATCGCGGTGGGCGGGCGAATGCGAATGCTCGGGGTGACCGGGACCACCGGCCTGCCGGCGCTGCCGCAGGTGCAGACCATGCAAAGCCAGGGCATCGGCTACCTGGAAGTGGTGCGCGGCTGGTTCGGGCTTGCCGCGCCACTGAAGACGCCGCAGGTCGTTATTACTCGGCTCAACGCCGAAATCAATGCCATCGCGAAATCGCCCGACTTTATTGCCGAACTCGCCAAAACCGGCCAGGTGCCCACCGGGGGCACGCCCGAGGACCTGACCACGCTGATGAAAAACGAGGTCGAGACCTGGGCCAGGGTGGTCAAGGATGCGAAGGTCGAGATGCAGTAAGTTTTATGCACGCTCTGGGGGCGCGGAACTTCTCGTCACTTCGAATTCGCCCGCGGCGCTGCCAGGGCGATAGATGGCTTTTATTTTTCTGGCGCGAGCAGGGATTGCAGTTGCACCTGCGCGCGGCGGGCGCGGGAGCGCATACCTCGGCGAAGGTAGCTGCCATTGGACTGCATTTCCCAGGCGTTATTGTCGGCAAGGTATATGCGAAGGCCTTCGCG
The DNA here is from genome assembly GCA_945897475.1 of Bordetella parapertussis. Taxonomy (GTDB): domain Bacteria; phylum Pseudomonadota; class Gammaproteobacteria; order Burkholderiales; family SG8-39; genus 2-02-FULL-62-17. The sequence goes on along the minus strand of CAMDFL010000006.1, from coordinate 16,220 downwards.
GATGACGCGCGCTTTCAACTTCGCGTCACGGATCGGAATGCAGGCCTCGATGCGGCGGAACATGTTGCGCTCCATCCAATCGGCGCTGGAGATCATGACCTGGTCGCCGCCGTCGTCCAGAAAATAGAAGATGCGCGAGTGCTCGAGGAATCGCCCGATAATCGAGGTGACTCGGATGTTCTCGGAAAGTCCGGGAACGCCTGGACGCAGCGTGCACATGCCGCGCACGATGAGATCGATTTTTACTCCTGCGCGCGAGGCCGCGTACAAGGCCTCGATCAGGCCGCGCTCCACTAGAGAATTCATCTTGGCGATGATGTGCCCGCGTTTGCCCGAACTGGCGTGACCGGCCTCGCGGCGAATGGCGGTGAGCAATTCGTCGTGCAGCGTGAAGGGCGCGAGCAGCAGCCGGTTCAGATTGCGCGCCCGCCCCAGGCCGGTGAGTTGCTTGAATACGTTGCTGACGTCCTCGCCAATTTCTTCGTCACAGGTCAGCAAGCCAAAATCGGTGTAGAGCTTTGCGGTGCGGGGATGGTAGTTGCCGGTGGACAGATGCACATAACGTTTCAATCGGCCGGACTCGCGGCGCACCACCATGAGCATCTTCGCGTGGGTCTTGAATCCCACCACGCCGTAGACCACGTGCGCACCTACCTCTTCCAGCTTTGAGGCCCAGGTGAGATTGGCCTCTTCGTCGAATCGCGCCAGCAACTCGACTACCACCGTGACTTCTTTGCCGCGCTTGGCCGCGTCGATCAGGTATTGCATCAGCACTGAATCGGTGCCGGTGCGATACACCGTTTGCTTGATGGCGACCACATCGGGGTCGGATGCCGCCTGGTCGAGGAAATCGATCACTGGCGCGAAGGACTGAAACGGATGATGCAGCAGTATCTCGCCATTGCGGATGGCTGCGAAAACATCCGGCGTTTTTTCCAGCGCCTTGGGAACCGAGGCTTGAAACGGCCGATACTTCAGTTGCGGCATGTCGATCATGTCGGGTACCTGCATCAGGCGCACCAGATTCACCGGTCCGTCGACGCGGTACAGATTGGCGTCGGTGAGCTCGAGCTGGCGCAGCAGAAACTGTTCCATCTCATGTGGGCATCCGTTGGCAATCTCCAGGCGCACCGAATCGCCGTAGTGCCGATGCGGCAATCCCCCTTGCAGAGCCGCGCGCAGGTCCTTGATTTCTTCTTTGTCCAGAAACAGGTCCGAATTGCGCGTCACGCGAAAGGGGTAGGAACCAATAATCTTCATTCCCTCGAATAGGGCGCCGACGAACGCCTGCAGCACCGAAGTGAGCAGAACCAGACGGATTCCCGAGTTGGCAATATGCTTTGGTAATTGAATGATGCGCGGCAGCACCCGCGGCGCCTGGACAATGGCGTTGCCCGAATTGCGTCCAAAGGCATCTCGCCCTTCGAGTTGAATGGCAAAATTGAGGGACTTATTGAGAATGCGCGGAAATGGGTGGGATGGGTCCAAGCCTATGGGGGTTAGTACCGGCATCATTTCCCGGTGAAAGTATTCGTGTAGCCAGACGCGTTGCTCAGCGCTCCAGTCCCGTTCGCCCAGAAATTCGATGCCTTCTCGGGACAAAGCGGGAAATATGTCGCGGTTGAGCAGGTGGTACTTCTCGGCCACAAGTGCGTGTGCCTGGATACTGATTTCGCGCAGCAGATCTTCTGGTTTGGTTTCGTCGGCATGGCCGAAATCCCAGCCCATTTGGGCGTATTCCATTAATTCGGCGACATGAGTCTCGAAAAACTCATCGAGATTGGAGGAAACGATGCAAAGAAAACGCAGCCGCTCGAGTAAAGGAGCCTGGCGGTCGGCGGCCTGTGCCAGCACGCGCCGATTGAATGCGAGCATGCCCAGTTGCCGCGCCAGAAAGCGCGGCCCGGAGAATTTAGGCGCGGTTTTGGCAGCTGTTTTGGCGGTGGTTTTGGTCGGAGTTTTCGCGGGAATTTTGGCCGGAATTTTAATGGGAGTTTTGGCGGGAATTTTTGCGGTACTCGGCATAGTCTGGCAGTCTAATTCCAGATTATTTCAATTGGATTGCAACGCCATGGCTTCACATTACAATAAAACTGTAATTTTCACCTGTCAGTATCACAATTTGCGAAGGCAATTTTTTTGTCTGTCACAATTATCGTTTCTAGTATTGAATCGTTGCAAAATTCGGGCGTGTCAGACCCGAAACCATGGAGTTAGCATTTGAAACACGAGAAGCTTGCCGCCGTCGACCTGGGTTCCAACAGTTTCCACCTGCAGATCGGGCGGGTGGTCGATGATCAAATTTATCTGCTCGATGGCCTGCGCGATCCGGTGCAGCTGGGCGCCGGGTTTACCCGCGACAGATGCATCGATCGAACTACTCAGCTTCGGGCCCTGGATGCGCTGGGTCGATTTGGTGAGAGGTTACGCGGATTTCCAAAGGGTGCAGTGCGCGCGGTGGGCACCAATGCCTTGCGTGTGGCAAGGAACGCCGAGCAATTCCTGATGGAGGCCGAGCAGGTGCTGGGTTATCCGGTCGAGGTGGTGTTTGGCAAGGAGGAGGCGCGCCTGATTTATCTTGGTGTTGCCAATTCCCTGCGGCCGTCGGCCGAGGGGCGCCTGGTGGTGGACGTGGGCGGGGGATCCACCGAGTTCATCATCGGCACAGGACTCACGCCGGATCTGATGGAATCCGTATCCATGGGTTGCGTGAGTTTCAGTCTGCGTTTTTTTCCGCAAGGCGCCTTGGATAAACAGAGCTTCAAACGCGCGGAACTCGCCGCGGCCAATGAAATCGAACGATTCGTAAAGCCATTTCGGCGCGCTGGCTGGGCGCACGCGGTGGCCTCCTCGGGCACTGCCAGGACCGTCGCCGCGATTCTTGGCGGTTTTGGCTGGTGCGAGCGTGGCATCAATGCCCAGGGCCTGGCGCAGTTGCGCTCCTACATGATCAAGGCAGGCGAGATCGGCGCGCTGTACCTGCCCGATATCCGCGCGGATCGTTTGCAGGTGCTTGCAGGCGGTGTTGCGATATTGAACGCAGTGTTCTCTGAGCTGTGCATCGAATCGATGGACGTCTCCGACAGCGCCTTGCGCCAAGGGGTGCTCTACGATTTACTCGGTCGTGTGAGTCACCACGATCTGCGCGAGGCGACGGTCAGTCATTTTCAACGTCGATACCATGTCGATGTCGCGCAATCTGAAAGAGTCGCGGCCATGGCGGAGAGTATTCATGCCCAAATCGCGGTCGACCCCGCCGAGGACGATCTGCTGGTGCTGCGATGGGCCGCCGCGCTGAATGAGATCGGCATTTCCATCTCGCATGCGGGCTATCATAAGCATTCCGCCTATGTTCTTTCCCAGGCGGATATGCCGGGTTTTTCCCAGCACGAACAGGCAAGGTTGTCCCGTATCGTGCTTGCACACCGCGGTAAGTTGGCCAAACGCGAATTGGAGGGCCTGCCCGCGCGCAGCGCCGACTGGCCATTGATATTTTCATTGCGCGTCGCCGCGCTTTTTTGCCGTAGCCGCAATGAAATTCAGTTCCCTAAGCTTCGCGCAAAGACCACCGAAACGGGATTTCAACTTGCATTGCCCTTTGGTTGGCTGGAGGAGCACTCCTTGACGCAAGCCGCGCTGGATGAAGAAGCCGAGGAATGGAATGTCTTGGGCATGACGCTTGAATTGCGTTCCTATGCCGAGGAGCGCCAGAATGCGGCTGGGTAGGCTCGAATAATGTGCTGCGCAGCGTAAATGTAGACAAGCTCGGAAAGCTGCGCGCCAAGGCGGCGTTAAGGCGGCGTTAAATCAAGGATGGATCGACGATCATCCTGATCGAAACCTCGGCCTCCTCCTGTTGCAGCCACCAGATCGCGCCCTTGCGAATATTCCAAGGTTCCTCGCGCCCGGTTACTAGAAGCGCGGCAAGATTGCCCAAAGTGGGTTGGTGCCCGACAAGTATCGTGATGCCATTGGATTCGGGCGAATTGATGGATTTCAATAGGATGGATTTCAATATGTGCGAGGCGCTGGCGCCTACCGACAAGGCAGGCTCGGTTTGAAATTTTTTGCCTAGTGCAGCGGCGGTTTGCTGCGCGCGCTCTGCAGGACTGACGATGAGCCGGTACTTTTTGGGCAGGCGCGCATCAAGCCAATGAGCCATTCGCGAAGCCTGCTTGCGTCCCCGTGGGGTGAGTTGCCTGGCCGAATCGACCAAGCCTTCTTCGGCGTGGGCATGGCGCCAAAGAATCAGTTGCGACAGATTTTTTGTCTTGCTCATGGTTTCAGTGGACCTAGATGGCGTTTTGCGGGAGCAGCGGCCTTCAGCGGAGTTTTTTGCGAATACCGCAATCGGGCTTGTTGCAGTCGGCATACAGCGAAAGCGAATGCGCATGCAGGGAAAAACCGCGGTCGGTGGCGATTTGTGTCTGACGCCTTTCGATTTCGGCATCAAAAAACTCCTCAACGTGTCCGCATTGCAGGCACACCAGATGGTCATGGTGCTCGCCTTCGTTTAATTCGAACACCGCCTTGTCCGATTCGAAGTGATGTCTTTGCAGGATGCCGGCTTGCTCGAATTGAGTCAGTACCCGGTACACGGTGGCAAGGCCTATATCCACGCCTTCGCTCGTCAACAGGCGATAAATCTCCTCGGCCGACAAATGACGCACTTTGCTGGTCTCAAACAGCCTCAGGATGCGCAGTCGCGGCGTGGTGACCTTGAGGCCATGAGTTTTAAGATCGGAGACATTGCTCATGGCGTGATTTTCTTGGGGTGGCGGTGAATCGAAGCCTGCAAACCAGCGGCCGCAATAAATAAATATTTCGCGGTCGGGGGTTTCACCCCGCACCTGACCACGGGGCTAAGCCCCTTTGGATTCCCCAATTTCTGTACCCCGCTGCATGTGAGCGGGGAACGAGAGATTGAATAAGGCAATTTTGAGGGGCCCCATGTAGGGGTTCCGTTAATATAGCGTAATTCGACTACGGTAAGGCTTATGAAACTACTCTTCGCTCTGTTCGTCGGGATTTTCGCCGGTTGCAGCTATGTACCGACGATTCCCGGAACCACGCCTTTCAAAATGGAGATCCAGCAGGGTAATTTCATCACCCAGGAGATGGTTTCGCGGCTCAAACCGGACATGTCCCGCGACCAGGTGAGGTTTGTCCTCGGTACACCGCTGGTGGCCGATATGTTTCACGCCGACCGTTGGGATTACATTTATATGCGCACCCCGCAAGGGGGGGGGCAGGCGGAGCGGCGGCGCTTCGCGGTCTTTTTCGAGGGCGCCTTGCTCAAACGCATTGAAGGGGATGTGGTCCCGCAAGGTTTTGGATCTCGAGCATCGGACAATAAGCCGTGAGTACCGCTGAAAAAATGAAAATCGTGGTTGCCGGTGGCGCCGGTCGCATGGGCCGGACCTTAATTGATGCCATAACGCGTGCGCCGGATGCGACCTTGGTTGGGGCATTTGAGCAAAACGACAGCACTTCTGTAGGCACCATGGCCGGAATCGAAGACGGCCTTGGTAGTGTAATCAGGATCACGGCGGACTTCGCAGGCGCAATTGCAATCGGCGATTGCCTGATCGATTTCACGCGACCGGAGGGGACGCTTGCGCACCTGGAGGTGTGCGTGGCCCAAAAAAAATGCGCAGTGATCGGTACGACGGGATTCTCGGCGGGACAGCGACAAGCGATTGAGAGCGCCGCTCGGCAAATACCCATTGTGTTTGCGCCGAACATGGCGGTCGGCGTGAATGCGAGCTTTCGGCTTGCAGAAGTCGCCGCGAAAATTTTAGGCGACGATTTCGATGTGGAAATCATCGAGGCGCATCATCGGCACAAGATCGACGCGCCTTCGGGGACGGCCTTGCGATTGGGTGAAGTGGTGGCTCAGGCTTTGGGACGGGATCTGGGCGTCGTGGCTAAGCATGGCCGTCAAGGCGTGACCGGTGAGCGCGACGCAAAGACCATCGGATTTCATGCCATTCGCGGCGGCGACATCGTGGGCGAACACACGGTAATTTTTGCCGGCGAGGGCGAGCGGGTCGAAATCACGGTGCGCTCCCAAAGCCGCATGACCTACGCGCTGGGGGCCCTACGCGCCTGCCGGTTTCTCATGGGAAAAGGTCCCGGCTTGTACGATATGCAGGATGTGCTCGGTCTTCGTTAATGGATTGAGCAGGCGCGTTCGTAGTATCCCATTGCGCTTGCCGGTTTCTCATGGAAAAAGGTCCCGGTTTGTACGATATGCAGATGTGCTTGGCATACCGCTAGCCAGGTCTACGGTATAATTGCTCGCTAATAAGAAACGGGATAGGCGCCGCCTGTCCCGTTTTCGTGTCTAGACCCCGCTGGAGCCAAAAATAGTGTCATTGCCGCCTGCCATCCTCGCACTTTCAGATGGCAGTCTATTTCGCGGCGCTTCATTCGGAGCGCAGGGGCTTAGCGCGGGTGAGGTGGTATTCAATACCGCCATGACCGGGTATCAGGAAATTCTGACCGACCCTTCCTACTGCCGTCAGATTGTGACGCTGACCTATCCGCATATCGGCAATACCGGCGTCAATCCTGAAGACGAGGAATCGCGCGGCATATTTGCCGCGGGTCTGGTGGTCCGTGAATTGCCGCTTCGTACCTCGAGCTGGCGTTCGCGGGAGACGCTCGACGCCTACCTCAAGCGTCACGGTGTCGTTGGGATTGCCGGCATTGATACTCGGCGATTGACGCGAATTCTTCGCGAAGGTGGCGCGCAGGGTGGCGCGCTGATGTCTGGCGATATCGACCCGGACAAGGCGGTGGCCGCGGCACGCGCATTTCCGGGCCTGGGCGGCATGGACCTCGCCAAGGTGGTTAGCACCGGCAAGGAGTACGAATGGAGCGAAGGCGTTTGGTCCTTAGAAAGGGGCCATGCGCCGGCGGGGAGTTCAAGATTCCACGTGGTCGCCTATGACTTTGGCGTGAAGCGCAACATTCTGCGTCTCTTGGTTGATCGCGGTTGCCGTGTCACGGTGGTTCCCGCGCAAACGCCGGCGAAAGAGGTATTGGCGCGCAAACCCGATGGTGTTTTTCTCTCCAACGGTCCGGGCGATCCCGAACCCTGCGACTATGCCATTGGCGCGATTCGAGAAATATTGGATAGCACGCGAATCCCGGTGTTTGGCATCTGCCTGGGACACCAGTTGATGGCCTTGGCATCGGGTGCAAAGACCTTGAAGATGAAGTTCGGCCACCATGGCGCCAATCACCCGGTCAAAGACCTTGAAACCGGACGCGTCGCGATTACCAGCCAGAACCACGGCTTTGCTGTCGATCCCGCAAGTCTTCCGGCCAATTTGCGGACCACGCACATATCCTTGTTCGACAAATCCCTGCAGGGCTTGGCGCGTACTGATCGACCGGCGTTTTGTTTTCAGGGACATCCTGAGGCGAGTCCGGGGCCGAATGACATCGGCTATTTATTCGACCGTTTCGCTGCGATGATGGATGGTAAGGAAAAGCGGCAGAAAACTCCGCAGGATACCCATGCCTAAGCGTACCGATATTAAATCCGTGCTGGTCATCGGGGCCGGTCCGATCGTTATCGGTCAAGCCTGTGAATTCGATTACTCCGGCGCCCAGGCCTGCAAGGCTTTACGCGAAGAGGGTTACAAGGTCATCCTGGTTAATTCCAACCCAGCGACCATCATGACCGATCCGGAGATGGCCGATCTGACTTACATTGAGCCGATTCAGTGGCAGGTGGTGGAGTCGATTATTGCGCGCGAACGACCGGATGCGCTGCTGCCGACCATGGGGGGGCAGACCGCGCTTAATTGTGCGCTGGATCTGGCCAAGCATGGCGTTCTCGAGAAATACGGTGTTGCCTTGATTGGCGCCTCCAGCGAGGCCATAGACAAGGCCGAGGACCGCGAAAAGTTCAAGAAAGCAATGGATCGCATCGGCCTCGAATGCCCGCGCTCAGGCGTGGCGCATTCAATGGAAGAGGCCTTGCAGCGGCAGGCCGCTGTGGGTTATCCGGTGGTGATCAGGCCTTCGTTCACACTGGCTGGATCGGGCGGTGGAATTGCCTATAACCGGGAAGAATTCATCGCCATCTGTGAGCGGGGCCTAGATGTATCTCCCACCCATGAATTGCTGATCGAGGAGTCAGTGATCGGGTGGAAGGAATTCGAGATGGAGGTGGTGCGCGACAGGCTCGACAACTGCATCATCGTTTGTGCTATCGAAAACCTCGATCCAATGGGGGTGCACACGGGCGACTCGATTACGGTCGCGCCGGCGCAAACGCTCACCGATAAGGAATACCAGATCATGCGTAATGCGTCGATCGCGGTATTGCGTGAGATCGGCGTGGAGACCGGCGGATCGAACGTGCAGTTTGCTATCAATCCCCTGGATGGTCGCATGCTGGTGATTGAAATGAATCCAAGGGTGAGCCGTTCCTCGGCCTTGGCATCCAAAGCGACGGGCTTTCCCATCGCGCGCATTGCGGCAAAGCTTGCCATTGGTTACACACTGGATGAATTGGCCAACGAGATCACCGGCGGGGCGACACCGGCATCGTTCGAACCCAGCATCGATTACGTGGTCACCAAGATTCCGCGTTTTGCCTTTGAGAAATTTCCAACCGCCAATGATCGGCTCACCACGCAGATGAAGTCGGTGGGCGAGGTGATGGCCATCGGAAGAACATTCCAGGAGTCTTTCCAAAAGGCATTGCGCGGTCTGGAGGTCGGCGTTGATGGACTGAACCAGAAGACCACGGATCGTGAAACTCTGGAAAAAGAATTGGGGCAACCTGGCCCAGAACGGATTTGGTATGTGGGCGATGCGTTCGAGAATGGAATGTCTCTGGTCGAGGTTCATGCGCTGACGCATATCGATCCCTGGTTTCTCGCGCAAATCAAGGACATCGTCGATGTTGAGATGGATCTGGATGATCGTGAGCTTGATTCACTCGACGCCGAAGCATTGCGATCCTTGAAACGCAAGGGTTTCTCCGACCGCCGCCTGGCTTTTCTGCTGAAATCAAGCGAACACCTGGTGCGTGAGCGGCGCCACGGGTTTGGCATACGCCCTGTATATAAGCGTGTGGATACCTGCGCGGCCGAGTTCGCCACGCGCACCGCCTATATGTATTCGACCTACGAAGAGGAGTGCGAGGCGGCGCCCACCGACAAGAGGAAAATCATTGTCCTGGGGGGTGGCCCGAATCGTATCGGTCAGGGTATCGAATTCGATTACTGCTGCGTGCATGCGGCGCTCGCCTTGCGCGAAGATGGCTACGAGACCATCATGATCAATTGCAATCCCGAGACGGTGTCCACTGATTACGATACTTCGGATCGCCTGTATTTCGAGCCACTGACTCTGGAGGATGTGCTGGAGATTGTGCACATCGAAAAGCCGCTGGGCGTGATCGTGCAATTCGGTGGGCAGACACCGCTGAAACTGGCGCGCGATCTAGAGAAGGCCGGTGTACCCATCATCGGAACCAGTCCCGATATGATCGACGCGGCCGAGGACCGCGAGCGTTTCCAGAAACTTTTGCATAAATTGGGATTGAAACAACCGCCCAATCGGACAGCGCGCACCGAGGCTCGCGCTTTGACGCTGGCGCTGGAAATCGGTTACCCGCTGGTGGTACGGCCCTCCTACGTGTTGGGCGGACGCGCCATGGAAATCGTCCACGAGCAAAAAGACCTGGAGCGCTATATGCGCGAGGCGGTTAAGGTTTCCAACGATTCGCCGGTGCTGCTGGATCGTTTTTTGAATGATGCCACCGAGGTCGATGTCGATGCCGTGAGCGACGGCAAGCGGGTGGTGATCGGCGGGGTGATGGAGCATATCGAGCAGGCCGGCGTGCATTCGGGCGATTCCGCGTGTTCGTTGCCGCCCTATTCGCTTTCTCCCGAGATCGAGGCTGAACTTCGCCGGCAAACAGTGGCCATGTCGAAGGCATTGAAAGTGGTGGGACTGATGAATGTGCAATTCGCCATTCAGGCAGGAGAGGTGTACGTGCTGGAAGTCAATCCACGCGCCTCGCGCACCGTGCCCTTTGTCGGCAAAGCGACCGGGGTGCCCCTGGCGAGGATTGCCGCCCGGTGCATGGTTGGGCAGTTGCTGGACTCCCAAGGTTTTATAAACGAGGTCATACCGGCTTATTTTTCGGTCAAGGAGGCAGTTTTTCCGTTCGCGAAATTTCCCGGTGTGGATACCATCCTCGGACCGGAAATGAAATCCACAGGCGAAGTTATGGGCGTGGGCCGCAATTTCGGCGAGGCCTTCGTCAAGTCGCAATTGGCGGCGGGGACGCGTTTGCCCATTGGCGGCAATGCATTTATCAGCGTGCGCGACCGCGACAAAGAGGCTGCGGTCGACATTGCGCGTGACCTGCTGGATTTGGGGTTTACGCTGCTTGCGACGCGGGGAACGGCGGCGGCGTTTGCAAAACACGGTATCGCCGTCACCGCGATTAACAAAGTCGCCGAGGGACGCCCGCACGTTGTTGACCTGATCAAGAACGCCGAAATCAGGCTGATCGTGAACACCGTCGAGGAAAAACGAAACGCGGTAACTGATTCTCGTTCGATTCGTACCAGCGCGGTGCAACAACGCGTGACCTATTACACCACCCTGGCTGGCGCGCGAGCGGCGTGCGAGGGTATGCGTCAGCGCCGTGCCAATGCTTTGACCCCCTATTCTTTGCAGGAACTGCATAGCTCACTGCAGGACCCGCGCATTGGGTCCTGCGCAGTGAGTCCCGCAGTAAGTCCCCCAGTAAGTCCCTCAGTAAGTCCAGATGTATGATGCTGATCCACCGCTCGGGTGTAATAAGATTCAGTGCAATCTAATAGTTTCAGAGGGATCTAATAGTTTCAAAGGGATCTAATAGTTTCAGAGCGATTTAATACGCACGGCCGATGCGTTTAATGTATGGAGAACTACCGACAATGCCTAGCGTACCTATGACCATAGTCGGCGCGGAAAAACTGCGCCAGGAATTGCACCGTTTAAAAACTGTGGAGCGGCCCAACACCATCGCCGCCATCGCCGAGGCGCGCTCCCACGGCGATTTATCTGAGAACGCTGAATACGACGCCGCCAAGGAAAAGCAAAGCTTTATCGAAGGACGCATCGCCGAGGTCGAGTCCAACTTGTCGAACGCGCAGGTCATCGACCCCAAACTGGTGGATGCCGATGGTCGCTGCGTATTCGGGTCTACCGTGGACATTCAGGATGTCGAAAAAGGCGATACAGTGACCTATCAGATCGTCGGCGACGATGAGGCGGATATCAAGCTAAACAAAATCTCGATTAGCTCTCCTTTCGCGCGTGCACTGATCGGAAAATATGCCGGGGACGCGGCCACCGTCCAAGCTCCAGGCGGTGCTCGCGACTTTGAGATTGTTGATGTCCGCTACGAGTAACGGCCAGTCGGAGCCGAACCATGAAAATTGGCGAACGTAGCAGGAAGGGGGTATCAACAGTATTCACTGCGGCGCTCACCGCGGTAATGGCCATCGGTTTTTCCCAGGCGTATGGCGCGGGATTTGCCTTGATCGAGCAGAATGCGAGCGGACTGGGTAACTCTTACGCAGGCGCGGCTGTAACCGCCGAGGATGCCAGCACCATTTATTTCAACCCGGCTGGATTGACCGCGATCCCAGCAGGAAAGCATGTTGTTTTCGCATTGCATGCACTCGATCCTTCCGCGCAATTGCGCGATGGCGCGAGTTTATCGGCTGCCGGCATTCGGGCTCCAGGACTTCCCAATCTCTACACTTCCTCTGGTGCGGGTGGTGATGCGGGCAGTATCGCTTTTGTACCCAATGCCTATTTCGCCATGAGTATTGACCCACGCTGGTCGATCGGTATTGGCCTCAATGCGCCCTTCGGCTTGAAGACCCAATATGACGATAACTGGATCGGCCGTTTCCAGGGCATCAAATCCGATTTGAAAACCTTGAATGTCAACCCAACGGTGGCCTACAAAGTGAACGACCAAGTGTCACTTGGGTTTGGGCTCAACTACCAGCAGATTGAAGCCACTTTGACCAAGGCGGTGAATTACACCGCGGTGGTCGGCGCAGCCAACCTTGCCACCGCGGTGGCGATTGGCAACGTCGAGGGCCGCAATGAACTCAAGGGCAAGGATACGGCGTGGGGATACAACCTCGGCGGTACCTACCGCATCTCAGATCGCACGCGGCTCGGCATAGCTTATCGGTCCGTCATAAAATATCGTCTGAACGGTACTCATATGGCTAGCCATCCGGTCACCGGAAATGCCGCGGCCAATGCGATTATTGCCGGTAACCCGGGCACCCTGGATCAGAGCATTACCATCGACGCGAAGATGCCGGATACTTTTGCGTTCAGCGCGGCCCACAGACTCAATGCCCGTTGGGATTTGCTGGGCGACCTTTCTTGGACCGGCTGGGCAAAGATTGCGGAACTACGGGTTAAGTTCACCGCGGCGGGTGCGGCTGATGACGTGACCCAATTGAAATTTCGCAATACGCTGCGCTCCTCGCTAGGCGCCAATTACCGCTACAGCGAGAGCGTGAAGTTGCGAGTCGGGCTTGCCTACGATCAAAGCCCTGTACCGGATCAATATCGTAGCGTGCGTCTGCCGGACAATAATCGCACCTGGCTCAGTTTTGGCGCCCAGTACAAACCCAGCAAGCAAGCTACGATTGACGCCGGCTTCGCCTACCTGATGGTGAAAGACGGTTCGATCAACAACAATGGCGAATTGGCCGCCACAGCGCTTGGATTTCCGCGAGGCCGAATTGATGGAAGCTACAACAACTCGGTACGCATATTAAGCGTTCAGTACAGCCACTTATTCTGATTTGCTGTGACCCCAGCGCCCGATGGCGATTTGACTTAGACCGCTCTGATACTTACCTAGACCGCTCTGATACTTACTTAGCGCCGCGCTCCACGGGGAGACCGCGCCAAATCAGACCTGGAACGCTTGGACGTGGGTCGACCAAAAGGTTTCAAATCGGACTTGGAACGCTTGGTTGTGGGGCGACCAAAAGCTTTTTTGCTGGGGCGACGTTCAGGTTTGGCCTCATTTGTGCGCGGTTTTCTGGGCGCCGGCTTGGAATCTTCCTTGGGGTGCTCGCGATAAATTACGAGAATCTTGCCGATATGTTGAACCGGCGCGCAACTACAGCTTGCGCAAATCGTTTCGCGCATGGTCTCACGCTCGGCATGATCGGCGCCAGTGACCCGAATCTTGATTAATTCGTGTGCTTTGAGATTGAGTTCAATTTCGGCCAGGACACTAGCGGTCAAACCATTGTTGCCAATGATGACAACTGGACTCAGTGGATGGGCACGTGCCCGTAATGCACTACGTTCGCCTGCGTTGAGTTGTTTCATCGGTATATTCTATCTGGCGGGCGGGTAAGAAAGTTCGGAGATCGCGATTTTGCGCGGGAGATTGCGATTATGCGCTGGTCGTGCTGCTATAAACGCGTTGCAGATGGTATTTATCGGGGAACTGGATGAAAAAAGGCGGATCGAATGTTGGTAATTCATGGATGCGCGAGCACGTCAACGATCATTACGTGCATCAGGCGAAGTCGCGTGGTTATCGATCCCGCGCCGCGTTCAAGTTGATTCAAATTGATGAAAAAGACCGATTGATTTCGCCCGGCATGTGCGTGGTGGATCTAGGCGCCGCCCCCGGAAGCTGGGCTCAGGTGTTGGCGCAAAAGGTGGGCGCCAGTGGGCGCGTTATCGCCCTTGATTTATTGCCCATCGAGCCGATACTCGGTGTGGAGTTTATACAAGGCGACTTTCGTGACGATGAGCCTTTGTCGCGTTTGAAATCCGCCTTGTTAGGTCGAAAGGTGGACCTTGTGGTTTCAGATATGGCCCCCAATATAACGGGTATAGCGGTAAGCGATCAGGCCCGTAGTATGGATCTTTGCGAGCTCGCGTTGGACTTCGCCAGCCAGCATTTGCGTCCGGAGGGCGCGTTTGTAGTGAAGGTATTTCAGGGTGCTGGCTATCCTGAGTATCTGGCGCGCGTTAGGCAGGTATTCAGAACAGTGGTATCGCGAAAGCCCGATGCCTCGCGTGGTCGCTCGGCGGAGATGTACTTGTTGGGAAAGGGTTATTTTGGGGGTTGACCAGCGTGAAGAAAGCCATTCAGCGTGTATGGCTAATAATAATAAGTATCAAAGCGGTCTAATTGGCGCGCCGGTGCCGTATGCGACTAGAATGGGGTACCTGCAAGACGTGTGTGATTAGGAATCATTTGTCGCAGGCCGTTTTTATTTGAGAAAGTACCACTTGAACAATCTTTTTAAGAATCTGGTGATCTGGTTGGTGATTGGCTTGGTGCTGATGACCGTGTTCAATCAATTCAATACCCGGCAGCAGACGCTGACCGCGATGGACTATTCTCAGTTTCTCGAGGAAGTCAAGGCGGGACGCATCGGCGAAGTGGTGATCGAGGGACGCAACCTCAAGGCGCGAACCACCGACGGCAAGCCAGTCACTAGCTACTCCCCTGGGGATATTTGGTTGGTTTCCGACCTTCTCAAGTACGGAGTGAAAGTCAAAGCCAAACCCGAAGAAGAGCCCTCCTTCCTGATGAATATCTTCGTCTCTTGGTTCCCGATGCTATTGTTAATAGGCGTCTGGGTGTTTTTCATGCGCCAGATGCAAGGCGGGGGGCGCGGGGGCGCGTTTTCCTTCGGCAAGTCGCGCGCGCGCATGACGGATGAGTCCAGCAATACCGTTACCTTCGCCGATGTCGCGGGTTGCGAGGAGGCCAAAGAAGAAGTCGCGGAACTGGTGGATTTTCTGCGCGATCCGACCAAGTTTCAGAAACTTGGGGGGCGTATTCCGAAGGGCGTGCTGATGGTGGGCAATCCGGGTACCGGGAAAACGCTGCTTGCGCGCGCCATCGCGGGCGAGGCAAAGGTGCCGTTTTTCTCCATCTCCGGGTCGGATTTCGTCGAGATGTTCGTCGGGGTGGGCGCGGCCCGCGTGCGCGACATGTTCGAGCAGGCCAAAAAGCAATCTCCCTGCATTGTGTTCATTGATGAAATTGATGCGGTGGGTCGTCAGCGTGGCGCCGGTCTTGGCGGTGGCAATGACGAACGTGAACAGACGCTGAATCAGTTGCTGGTGGAGATGGATGGATTCGAGGGTACTGCCGGTGTTATCGTGATCGCCGCGACCAACCGCCCCGATGTGCTCGATCCTGCGCTATTGCGCCCCGGACGATTCGACAGGCAGGTGGTGGTGCCTCTGCCTGATATTCGTGGTCGCGAAGAAATTCTCAAGGTTCATATGCGTAAGGTGCCGATGGCGCCCGACGTGAAGGCCGACATCATTGCACGAGGGACGCCGGGAATGTCCGGCGCGGATCTGGCCAACCTGGTCAATGAAGCCGCGCTTTTCGCCGCGCGCCTGAACAAGCGTCTGGTGGATATGGATGATTTCGAGCGCGCCAAGGATAAGATCATCATGGGCGCTGAGCGTCGTTCACTGGTAATGCCAGAGGAAGAGCGTCGCAACACCGCCTACCACGAGTCAGGACACGCGGTGGTGGCCAAGCTCCTTCCCAAAACCGATCCGGTTCATAAGGTCACCATCATTCCTCGCGGGCGGGCACTGGGTGTCACCATGCAGTTGCCCACCGAGGATCGTTATAGTCAGGATCGTGATCGGCTTCTCAATACTATCGCTGTCTTGTTCGGCGGGCGTATCGCCGAGGAAATCTTCATGGGGCAGATGACCACCGGCGCCTCGAACGATTTCGAGCGCGCGACCGAGATCGCGCGGCGAATGGTTACCCAATGGGGCATGTCCGATCAGTTGGGGACTATGGTCTATGGAGAGAACGAGGGTGAGGTGTTCCTCGGGCGTTCCGTCACCACGCATAAAAGCGTGTCGGAATCTACTATGCAAAAAGTCGACGAGGAAATCAGGCGCATCATCGATGGCCAATACTCATTGGCAAGGAAGCTTATCGAGGCCAATCGCGACAAGGTCGAGGCTATGACGAAAGCCCTGCTCGAGTGGGAGACGCTCGACGCCGATCAATTGAACGACATCATGGCGGGAATGCTGCCACGCCCGCCCAAGCCGGTGCAGACTGTGCAAAAACCACCGCAGCAACCCGGCCCCACCAGCGCAACCGAGACCGCCCCCGCCGCTTGATTGCTTTGAATCGTTACGGT